>CAZPHF010000024.1:30195-34879 GCA_964586115.1 uncultured Flavobacteriaceae bacterium
CTTAACACTTAATCCTTATTCTATCCACACTTAGAATGTCCGCAACTTAAGCATTTTAGGCAACCTTCTGAATAGATAATCCCTTCAGGGTCACCACATTCTCCACATTTTTTATCAATGGCTGCGGTACCATCCTGCACAAATCGTTTTAAAGCTCTGGCCACACCGTTTTTCCAGGTATTGATATGATCATCATACATATTCAGGTTCTGAATCAGATCCACCACATAAGGCATTGGCATTTTATGACGTAAAATTCCTGAAATGAGTTTTGCATAATTCCAGAACTCCTTATCAAAAGATCGTGAAAGTCCTTCGATGGTAATTTTATACCCTTCTTTATCCATATATTGAAAATCATATCTCGCATCACCATTCTCATCTCTATTCTTGATCACCCAACCCTTTTCAAGCCATTGTGGTAAATTAAAGGCATCGTTCATCTTACCTGTAAAGATTTCGTAAGGTCTCTCATCAATAAGGCCGACTACAGCCAACCATTTTTCTGATTCGTTGTGGAATCTAACAATATTGGCTTCTATCTTCTTAGGTCTTTTCGGAAATTGTACTTCATTTTCATAGCCGCCATCTTCTGTTTCCTTTTTGTCATCGGCTACCAAGATGCCGCTTCTGGACCCATCTCGATACACAGTAATCCCCTTCAGGCCTTGCTTCCATGATTCCATATAAATATCTCCTACCAAGTCTTCAGTGACATCAGATGCCAAATTAATCGTAGAGCTGATGGAGTGTGTAGTATATTTTTGCACCAAAGCCTGAAGCTCGACACGTTTCTCCCAATCTATTTCAGCGGCAGTGGCGCCGGCATAAGGGCTCTTACTCAGATCGGTTTCACCGCTTACGGCCATCCATTCTTCCGCTTTCTTGTGATACACGATAAATTCTTCAAAGGCATCCCCAAGATCATCAACAAAATCAACCCTTGCATTCTTATCATCCTGATTGATCTTTCTCCTTCTTTTATAGGAAGTCATAAATACGGGCTCAATACCGGAAGAGACCTGTGCGAGCATACTAAGCGATCCTGTTGGGGCCACTGTACTTATGGATATATTTCTACGGCCATGATCCATCATACGTGTATACAGATCAGGAAATTCATCACGTAACATTTGCACAAATTCAGAGGTATCTTCTATGTTTCGATTGAAAACCTCAAACTGGCCTCTTTCAATAGCCATATCAATACTACTATCAAATTCTGCGGTCATTTTACTTTTCATAATACCATCTACCGCTTCTATTGCTTCTGAAGAGTCAAATTTTAAGCCGAGCGCAGCCATAGCATCCGCCAGGGCGGTAAAACCAAGTCCTGTTCTACGTCCTTTTTTACCTGTTTCCTTTAACAGTTTCCATGTTTCGATCTCATTTTGTTTGATCTTATCCGGTTCTGGATCCCCGTTAATTTTATCGAGAATTTTATCTACCGCCTCCAATTCAAGATCAACAAGGTCATCCATGAGCCGTTGACTTTCGTAAACGACTTTATAAAATTTCTTGTGGTCAAATTTGGCTTTTTTAGTAAAGGGTTGGTCCACAAAACTGAACAGATTCACTGCAATCAGTCTGCAACTATCACCTCCCTGCATAGCAATTTCAGAACATGGATTGGTTGATGAATTTTTAAACCCTGGATATAGAGATGAGGTTGAATAATGATGCTGTCTATCCCAAAAAATAAGTCCTGGTTCAGCTGTATTATGAGCACTTTTAATAATGGTTTGCCACAATTGTTGTGCGTCTATCTCTCTGGTATATTTTGGATCTTTGGATTCAATCGGCCATCTTAAAGTAAAGGTGTCTTTATTTTCAACTGCCCTCATAAATTCATCTGAGAGTTTCACCGAAATATTGGCACCAGTAACTTTAGTCAAGTCCTGTTTGATGGTGATAAATTCTTCAATATCAGGATGTGCGATATCCATGGTCAACATCAAGGCTCCTCTTCTTCCATTTTGAGCCACCTCTCTGGTTGTCGCCGAGAAGCGATTCATAAACGAAACAGCTCCTGTAGTTGTTCCGGCTGCATTAGACACCTTGGCATCTTTTGGCCTTAACTCGGATAGATCTACTCCAACTCCACACCTTCTTTTAAAAAGTTGTGCCATTTGCTGGTCAGTATAAAAAATCCCACCATAAGAATCATATACCGGTGGAATCACAACGCAATTTGACAAAGAGGCTGTAATTTCATGATTTCCTAGACCGAACATGACACTCCCTTGTGGGATCACATATTTAAAATCTTTAAATAAATTGTAAATGTATTCCTCCGTTGACTTTTTCCTGTTCTTTCCATAGACAGAAAGCCCCTTTACTGGTGACTTTTCTTTGTTATATTTTGCTTCGATACGGCCAAACTCCTTTGCCATTCGATGGTGCATATCATCAGGTGTAAGCTCTTGAAAGGTTCCGTCACTCTTTTTTAAGGCATACTTGTTTATCCAGGTTGTAGCCGCCAATTCATCACCTTTAAAGTATGATAATGAGCTATTTAAAACTTCTTCATAGGTATAATTGCCTTTTGTAACTTTTTCTTCCACCATGGTTTTTTTTGTATTTTGAGTTTGGGAGGGGACATAAAATTAACATAAAAGCCAAGCTATCAGGAAAGCATTTTTATTAATTATTAACAAATGATGGTTAACATTTTTTGCTATTTTGAAAGCCCTGTCAGATGGCGTTTTTCGAAATATTTCATCAAACCAAGATAATTTTCATAAAGATATTCGAATTAATTTCTTATTTTCTTGCCGGAAAAATTATTTTAATGAACTATCGTTCGAAAATCTTTATTTTATCAGGTCTTTATGCCTTAGCAGCGATTTTTTTAACGAAAAAATTGTTCTTTAATTATTACTTTGGGGCCGAGGGGACCAATGTCCTGCCCATAAACCTGTTTGAAATAGTTATCTTTTCAATTGCCTTATGCACCTTTATCCTTACCCTGATCACGATTGCTATAGTCGTTAAAAGGAAATCTAACCCTATAAGTTTTAAAAAAAGATTTCATTTTTTGATTCCGTGCTTACTGGGGTGGATCATCATCTTTCTGCTGCTTCAGCAAAATATGAGCAAAATTGTTGTACCGGCTTCCATTATTATTTTTGGATTGGTCCTGCTCAACCTGAATAGGTTTGTGACCAGCAGATTGGTTTATTTTGGCATCTCTTTGATCTTACTGGGAACCATTTCGTTTTTTCTACCTGCCAACAATTGGCTGGTTTTAAGCCTTGGCTTTGGTGTTTTTCCAATTGTTTTCGGACTAATTCTTTTAAGAAATTCGAAAGAACAAGTAAAAGGTTAAAATATTCTTGCATTCAAGCATTCTCGCATTCAAGCATTTTTTAATCAAAGAATTACTCCGTTCCCTTCACATAAGCCTCTAAATACTTATAACGAGGCGTAAGTTTCCCGTTCTGCGTCATCCTGGCCCGTTCTAAAATACCATCTTTATCTCCATTAAAAAAGGCTGGAATCACATGAGTAACGAAATTTTCACTAAAGCCCTGAGAAGCATCTCTGGGTAGTTCATTTGGCAGGTTGTCAACTGCCATCACTGCAATAGCCTCTGGCTGCATAAAATCTGTTTCAATTTCATTTTCCCTATCATATCCATAAATTGGATCTGCTATGGTAGAGGCTCGTAGTGTTGAGGCAACGGGGCCATCAATATCGCAGCTGATATCAGCAACTACCCTTATCTTAAACTCTTTTAATTTGGCATCCTCTCTCGTAAAAATATAGGGAGCTCCTGAAGCATAAAAATGCCCGGCGATATATAGGTCACTAACCTGTGCAAATCGAAGAAAATCACTCTGATAAGCTTCTGGATGATCAAAAAAGTCATACATGTCAATGACTTTACCATCTGTTCTCTTGTTATAATCCAAGACATCGATCTGACAATAAACAGGTTCCTGAAAGGCTTTGTTCAAATAGTCTTCTACATTCACTTCCTTCAGGCCCATCCCATCTAGCATTTCCTTTGCTCCATTACTCACCCTTCCCTTTCCAGTCAGCACTATTTTAATATTGGGTAAACTGATTTTTTTTAATTCCTCTATCAACTCCAGCTGATCGGCGAGTTCCTGGGCTTTAGGCAACACAAAGCTGTTATTTTTAATACCAAATGTTCTGATCGCATTATAAGCCCCAACAATTCCTGCATAACGCCCGAAGGCCACTAATCGGATTTCCTTTTGATTTGTGATCACCTCATGATCATAGAGCTCAATATTTTTATTCAAAATGGCCCTCAACAGGTCTCGGTTGTATGGCTGTTTCTTGATGGTATGAGAAAAGCAAAAGTATTTTTTGTTACCAACAAGAGATTCTATCGGCACTTCCTTAACACCCAGTAACACATCTACAGAAGAAACATCATCAACAATGTCAATACTATTATTGATATATTCCTGATCCGTAAATGTTCTGTTATCACTGCTTTCAACAATGATTTCGATCTCAGAGAAAGATTCTTTCAATTTCTTACAGGCTTTGGGTGTAAGAACAACTCTTTTGTCAGGCGGATTCTTACCTTCCTTAATGATACCAAATTTCATAATGCTTCTTTTAAATAATAGCTGACAATGTTTCCTGTATTGTAGAATTGGAACAGTCTTTGCGCTAAGATATTTTGAATTGAACAAATGCACAAGGA
>CAZPHF010000025.1:0-34550 GCA_964586115.1 uncultured Flavobacteriaceae bacterium
CCTTCAAAAGAACTGTCTCCAAAATATATTTCACTCTTATAGGAAGTCCAGTTTACACTATCAATTTCGATTTGTACAGCTCCTTTGATGACTTCCGGGTCGACCTTATAATATGCTAAGGCGCTTTTTTTGTGATCCAAATATAGACCCTTTGATAAAATTGCCTTATTGCCTTTTCTCGCGGATTCCCACAATGATTTATGGGTCCTCCAGGCCTGAACAGCAATACCTTCGACAGGTAAATCAGGGTGTATAATTTCATCCCAGCCTAGCATAATTCTGTTATGCTTAGCTATAATTTTTTGCAGTCTAATATTAAAATACGCCTGCAACTCGTGAGAATCACCGATGTTATTGGCTTTCATATAATTTTGTATGTCTTCATTGTCCTCCCAATCTTTGGCCATAACCTCATCGCCTCCTATATGAAAGTATTCATCAGGAAATATAGTGACCATTTCAGCTACAAATTCATCAAGAAAAGCATACAGATCTGGATTCGTAGGATCCATGACGGGTCTAAAGACGCCTAAGGCGATTGTGTCAGGTGAATATGGTCCGGGAGCACTTCCCAACTTTGGATAGCCGGCCAGCCAACTCGTTGTATGACCTGGAACATCAAATTCGGGAATAATTCTAATGCCTCTGTCTGAGGCATAATTAATAACTTCCTTAAGATCTTCTTGGCTATAATAATTCCCTTGTGACCCTAGCTCATGCAGTTTAGGGAATTTCTTAGACTCCACTCTAAACCCTTGATAATCGCTTAAATGCCAATGAAATACATTCATTTTTAACTTGGCCATGGCATCTAAATTTCTCAGGACCACATCTTTTGGGATCCAGTGGCGCGAGACGTCAATCATAAGACCTCTCCAAGGATATCTGGGATGATCTTTTATGTCTACCTCCGGAAAATGCCATTGTCCCTCTTTAAATTCTGCAAGTTGAATCAAGGTTTCCAAACCATACAATATACCCGTATCTGAGGATGCATTCAATAATATGTTAGAATTGGTGATCTTTAATTCATAGGATTCGTTCTCGCCCATTTGCGGGAATATTGCGTCAACCTTTGGGTTTTTAATATGAAGTCCCAATCCAGAACGGTTAGTTAAGGAAAGTCCTGTTTTTAAGACAAGCTCCTTATAAAACCGCTCAATTGCTTTTTCAATTTTTAGATTTGGCTCAGCCTCAAAATTAATTCCGAAATTTTCTGTGATCAGCAATGAACCATTACTGAATTCCAGTGAAGCAGGTAAAGGCATAACTTGAAGCCTGGCTCTGTCTTCAGCAGAAATTGGGGGAGGAGTTGGTTTAAGAAAAAAGAACCAAGCGATTGCAGCTCCGGCAATCAAAACGATCAATACAATGCCAAGAATCTTTAGAAATTTCTTCATAGTAGAATTTTGAACATCAAATATAAATAGATTGTGTTTAAATAACACAATAGATAATTGTTATTTTTGAGAGTCGAAAAGGGTTTTATGTTATTTCTTTAGTAAATTCGTTCCAAAATTTAAGCATGAAAAACAACAAACCCACATTGGTAATCTTAGCTGCTGGAATTGGGAGTAGATATGGAGGATTAAAGCAATTGGACACTTTTACACCAGAAGGAGATACCATTATAGATTTTTCCATATACGACGCATTAGAGGCTGGTTTTGGGAAGTTTGTTTTTATTATTCGAAAAAGTATCGAAGAGGAGTTCAGAGCCGAAATTGATAAAAAGCTTGCCGGGAAAGCAGAAGTCAATTATGTGTTTCAGGAGATTGATAAGGTCCCTAAAAGGTTTTTGAATAGTGATAGAACGAAGCCTTGGGGAACAGGTCATGCCATGCTCATGGCTAAGGATGTGGTAAAGGAGAATTTTGCCATCATAAACGCTGATGATTTTTATGGAAAGGAGGCTTTTATGGCCATGGCTGAGTATTTAAAATCGATTGATAAGAACTCTTGTGATTTCAGTATGATGGCCTACCTACTGAAGAACACAGTGTCGGATCACGGCTTTGTTTCAAGAGGGGAATGTGCTGTTGACAGTCAAGGGTTTTTGAGTCATGTGGTAGAAAGAACCCATATTGAGAAGACAAAGGACGGACTGGTTCGTAAGGACGAGAAGGGGAACATGATTCCTATAGATGAAAACACTATAGTATCTATGAATTTCTGGGGTTTTACACCAAGATGTTTCGAGTATACAGAGACCTTATTTGAAACTTTTTTAGAGGAGAATAAGGATAATTTAAAAGCTGAATATTTTATTCCTTTGATCGTGAATGGTTATTTGGAAAATGGAACAGCTACAGTTAAAGTACTTACATCTGAGGCTCGTTGGTTCGGTGTTACCTATAAAGAGGACAAGGAATCAGTTCAAAATGAAATCCAGGCCTTAAAGAATAAAGATATTTATCCAACTCACCTGTGGTAAGATGTTTGACGATATAAAAGAGGTATTAACTGTTTTTTTGCCTAAAGAGGGATTGGATTCTTATAAGGAACTTACCTCTGGTCATATCAATGATACGTTTCTTGTAACAACAACAAAGCAACATACATATATCTTCCAAAGGATCAATAAAGGGGTTTTTCATGATGTGCCAGGACTCATCATGAACAAGGTGAGCGTAAGCAGGCACTTGCATCATAAATTATCAGCTTTTACTGAAAAGGAACGACAGAGAAGGGTATTAACTTTTTTACAAACTTCCAAAGGTGAGAACCATTATATTGATAAAACTGGTGATTTCTGGAATGCCACGATCTTTATTGACAACAGCCAAACTTTTGAAACGGTAACAGATCCAAAAGTGGCCTATGAAGGCGGAAAATTGTTTGGAGAATTTATACAACTTACCCGAGACTTTGATGCTTCTAATTTAATTGAAGTTATCCCTAATTTCCATAATATGACTTTTCGATTTGGACAATTCGAAGAAGCTTTGAGGAATACTTCTAAGGAAAGATTCAAAAGAGCGCAATCGTGCATAGACCTCGTGAAGAACCTCAAGGGGGAAATGCACATCCTACAGGAGTTGAAAGATAAGGGTCAGATCAGAATCAGAGTGACTCATAATGACACCAAAATCTCGAATGCGTTATTCGATAAACAGGGTAATGGACTTTGCGTTATCGATACCGATACGATCATGCCCGGTATCATACACTATGATTTTGGTGATGCCATTAGAACGATCTGTAATACTGCTGCAGAAGATGAAAGTGATCTGGAGAAAGTAAAGTTTAATAAGGAGTTCTATGAGGCATATAGCCAAGGATTTTTAGAAAAAATAGGAGACGCTGTTTCTGATCTCGAAAGAAACTACTTTCCTTTGGCTGCAAAGACCATGATTTTTATAATGGCCCTAAGGTTTTTGACTGATTATTTAAACAATGATATTTATTATAAAACGAATTATCCTGAGCACAATCTTGATCGATCGAAGAATCAGTTTAAACTAATTCAAAGTTTTGTCGAGGTCATGGGTGAGGTGAGTTAAAGTACTATACTGATTTGGGTATTAAGGATATTGTTGACTTTTTATTTTCTGGGACATAAGTGAGGGGCTGACTTAAGTCAGCCCCTCGGTTTTTATTTTAGATTACTGTCGTGATCCAGATAAGAACCTCTTCTGTAAATAGAATCGCAATGGCTTCATTTTCAACATCATAAGACCTTTTTGTTTCCAACCTCTTTCAAGGAGGTACTGGATTATTTCATGATCCAGATGAGAACCTCTTCTGCAAATAAAAATCTTAAGAAGCTGAAACTCCTTCATTTTTTTAGTATAATCCTTGCTTTTGAGTAAACTCAACGCAGGAGGATACAAAAAAATCCGATGATTTAAATCATCGGATTTTTATTTGATGTGGGTCATACTGGATTCGAACCAGTGACTTCTACCCTGTCAAGGTAACACTCTAAACCAACTGAGTTAATGACCCGTTTAAAAAATTTGAGATGTCAAAACTACAAATTTTTTAAAGAATATCACTTGCAAAAACTACAGGATTAAATTCAAAACAAATCCAGAATTATCATTAATTCATTTAGAGTTAATTTTCATTTTTATATCCCCTACCTGGTGTATATGGAGCCCCGGATTCAATAAGTTTTTCTTCTAATTGCTTTATATCAACATTATATATGGATTCTGCCTTTTGCTTTAATACTGAGATTTGGTCTTTAGCAATGGCATAGCTATCTCTATGCGTCTTTGTAGGTGATGAGGTTGAATATTTTTGCTCGTAACTAATCTTACCAATTCTAGAGGCTGGATTTTGAACCTGACTTATGTCCAATTTATTCTTTACCGGATCCCCATAAAGAGATACACTGACAGCCTTTAGTTTATTTTCAATTTCTAGCACAGACTTAGACAGCTCTCCATAAGGAAGTTCTGAACGCTTAATGGCTGATTTAATGTATTTCAATTTGTTTTTTGACTCATCCATGATTTTTCTGCATGCCTGTAAATTGGCACTAAGCTGCATGACTTGTTTTTGAAAGGCAACTTTAGCTGTTCGGTCATCGGCAGGCATAACAGTATTGTCTAAAGCAATTACTTTGAATGAAACGGGATCTGCCAAATGGCTTAGCTCCCCATTTTGATATAATTCCATCTGAATAGTATAGGTGCCGGGATCAACCAGGGTTCCTTCATCAACGGGTTCCCATGGATTATAAAAAGTAGATGTTCTTAAATTTATAGGATCCTGTAGGGTATAGCGCAAGTTCCAATGAAAACGCTGCAGCCCTTCTTTTGGTTTTTTAAATTCCTTTTTAACAACTTGTCCTTTATCGTTTTTAATGGTAAACACCAATGATGGTTCCTCCTCCTCCATTTCTGCTTTTAGGGCAGGGTAATCGGGATAAGTAGCATCTTTTCTGTTTTTGATCAATTCTTTTTCTTTTTCGGTACGAATTTCTTTTAAAGATTTATAGCTGTCATTATAGTAATAGGTAATAAGAGCTTCAGGTCCCAGATTGGGTGCTGAATAAAAATTATCACCTTGAAAAGCTTTTTTGGGTAAACCCAGTGGGAGACTTGTTTCCCAAGACAGGGCGTCACGTATTGGATAGATTTTTGCGGTAGCATCTGGCGATTTATTTTCAATAGATCTTAAAGCCGAATAATCGTCCATTATATAAAATCCTCTACCAAAGGTTCCTAAAACCAAATCATTTTCTCTTTCCTGAATGGCAATATCCCTAACAGCGATAGTAGGTAGCCCTGAACTTAATTTCTTCCAATGTTGCCCTTTATTTGGAGAAAAGAAAACACCATATTCCGTACCACAAAAGATCAAGCCACTATCTACATGATCCTCTTCAATCGCATAAACACTTCCTTTTTTAGGTAAATCAGCACTAATTGAAGTCCATGTTTTTCCCTTGTCACTTGATTTAAATAAATAAGGTTTAAAGTCACCATATTTATGGTGATTAAATGCAGCATAAATGATATTTACATCATGCTTAGATAGATAAACGCTATTTACATAAGATTGTACAGGAGCCCCTGCAATACCAGTCACTTTTCGCCAGGTCTGTCCACCATCCTCGGTGATTTGGATCAACCCATCATCTGTACCAATAGCTATTAAATTTTGATCTATAGGAGATTCAGATAAGGCTACAATACTACCGTAAAGCGAAGTTGACCCATTTTTGGCCACAGCGTCAATACTAACTATACGATCATAAACTTTAAGTTTATTTCTATCAATTTGTTTGGTTAAATCATCACTGATAACTTCCCAGCTATTGCCATAATCATTCGAACGAAAAACTTTATTAGCAGCAAAATAAACGCGTCCTGAGGCGTGCCGGCTCACTGCCAAGGGCGCATCCCAATTAAAACGATATGCCTCTTCACCTTTTCTTTCACTAGGTTGAATTCCCACAGCTTCACCACTTTTTTTATCATAACGCACCAAAAAACCATATTGAGATTGCGCATAAACAATTGATGGGTTTTCCGGATCGACCTGAGATTCAAAACCATCTCCACCATTTGTTATAAACCAGTCAGCATTTGTTATACCATGACCTGTATGCACTCTTGAGGGTCCTCCCAAACTAAAATTATCTTGAGTACCTCCATATACATTGTAAAAAGGATAATCATTATCTACCGCGACCTTATAGAACTGGGTCACAGGAATATTTTCTTTAAAATCCCAGTTTTTCGCTGCATCAAAAGTTTCATACATACCCCCATCACAACCAACTAACCAATGTTTGTTGTTATTTGGATCTATCCACATACAATGATTGTCAACATGCTTAAAAACTTCGCCTACGTTATTAAAAGTCTTTCCTCCATCATGACTCACAGACATCCATGTGTCCATTGAATAAATAGTATTCTCATCAATTGGATCAGCAATAATTTCCTGATAATAATTTCCACTGGTCTTATGATCACCTCTTTTTTCCCAACTGGCCCCTCTATTTAAAGAGGCATAAAAACCACCTTTTCCATCTGCAGCTTCAACAATAGCATAAATGATTTCAGGATTTGCAGGCGAAATGGCCAGTCCTATACGACCCAATTCAGTGGTTGGCAATCCTTTATTAATCTTTTCCCAAGTAATTCCTCCGTCACTACTTTTATGAAGCCCTGAACCAGGACCTCCTCCAACATAGGTAAAAACATGTCTTCTTCTTTGAAATGTTGAGGCATATATCACCTCGGAATCTCTAGGATCCATTTGGATATCGTTGACTCCGGTATGTTCGTCTATGGTAAGAACAGCGGTCCAGGTAGTTCCCCCATCAGTCGTTTTATACAATCCTCTTTCACCTCCTTTACTCCATAATGGTCCAATGGCAGCCACATAAACAATATCGCTATTTATAGGATTTACAATAATCCGACCTATATGTTCAGAAGTTTTTAACCCCATGTTTTTCCATGTTTTCCCTCCGTCAATCGATTTATATACACCATCACCAAAAGATACAGATCGTTGATTATTATTTTCTCCAGTTCCAACCCAGATAACATTAGAATTATTTGGATCCATGGTAATACAACCTATGGAATATGAGCCTTCATTGTCAAAAATAGGCGTATACTCTAGGCCCGAATTTATTGTTTTCCAAACGCCACCAGCAGAAGTTGCCACATAATATTCGAATGGATTGTTTGGGTTTATGGCGATATCTGAAATTCTACCTGATGTTAATGAAGGCCCGATATTTCTCCATGAAAGTCCATCAATATTTATAGTATCAAGAGGGGGTTTTACTTCTTTTTTCCCTTTTTTTTGAGCTTGGACAATTGGAAAACACATCAAAAGAAACAATACGAATAATAGGGTAGTTTTTTTCACAGGAATCATGGTTCGTTAATATTAAATAAATGGTAGAAGAGCAAGAAGCTCTTATGATAAAATCAATTTCAAAAACAGAGTGAAAATACTAAATTTTTAGCTAAAATTCATAATGACAACTGTATATCATTCCATTTTTTTTAAAAATTTGTTTGAAGTAGGAGGGATTATTTGCATGATCCCAAAATGGGATGAATACGACAAAAAAGGGAAGGTTTACAACGTTTAAATATTACTTTAAAATTGATAAAAGGAGTACTTCGTGACACCCTTCGATCCAATTTTGAAATACAAAAGGGGCTTGAAATTTTATAAAAAGGCTTCACCAAAAGCAAAACCCCTTAAGCACTATACCTAAAAAATTAATTATCTTAGTTTTAGCGACCTTAGCTTATCATTTGTTGGCTTGTGTTTTTCTTTATAATATGAACTCATCCAGAACCACAACTTTCCTTATACAAAAACGTATCAACTATAAAAAAGCAGTATTGTTTTTAATATTCGTTTTGTTTTCCAACGTATCATTTTCTCAAGAAATTAATAAAGAACAATATAATAATGGCCAAATAAAAAGTGTTGGGCGGCAAAATTCAGATGGTAAAAGAATTGGTGAATGGAAAATTTATTACGAAAATGATCATTTACATCAAATAGCAAATTATGATAATGGAAAGCCAACGGATGAAGTTAAAGAGTTTTACGAAACGGGTCAATTAAATCTTATAGGAAATTATGAAAATGGAGAGCTAAAGGGTAAATATGAAGAGTTTTACAAAAATAGACAATTATATAGAACAGCAAATATGGAAAATTGATACCTAACAGGTGAGGCTATAGTCTTTATTTATTTCTGATTTGAGGATTAACTCCGTTGATCCCCCTTGAACCTCATTCTGAAAATCAAATACACCATCCAAAGCGCTCGCCAATTATATTCCCTTTATATTTTTTAGCGATGTATATAAGTAGTGGGATTAACTCCGTTGATCCCTATTTGGGTGCTCTTAACAATAAAAAAGAAAGATCCGCTTCGCGTTCTTTCATTTTTTATTTCCAAGGATTGTCTAGTCCTATAAGCTTCGCTTAGTCAAAATCCTTGGAAATAAAAAAAAGCCTTCTACCAAAGACTTTTCTTTTTCATTGTGGAGCTACGGGGATTCGAACCCCGGACCTCTTGACTGCCAGTCAAGCACTCTAGCCAACTGAGCTATAGCCCCAATTTTGAGAAGGCAAATTACGACATTCCTTTTAAGACAAGCAAGGGAATATTACTGTCAAAATCAATTTTTTTGACCCTGTCATTTTCCCAAAGTTTTTTAAAGAAACCTCTTTTTCTCCTAATCACGCATAGCATATCAGGATTCTCTTCATGCAAAAATTCAAGAACACCTTGGTATACCGTTGCATTGGTAGTTGGGATATGATTGTTTATAAGTCCTTCAAGTGTTTTATTTAACTCCAGATCTTTGGCGTCTAACTTTGGGGTTTTTACCTGTAAAAGATTGATTGTAGATGAAAAAGTATTTTTAATTTTCATCAAAAGATCTAAGGTTGACACTGATTTTATAGACCCTGATTTTATAGTCATCAATATCTTTTTTATAGGCTTAAATTTTGTTTCAGTCGGAACAATCAAAACAGGTACTTTGGTATCCTTTATGATGTTTCCCGTTATTTTTCCTAAAAATATATGTTCATCTGCCCCGTCATTTTTTGTGGAAGCAATGATCAGGTCAATATGCAAAAGTTTATTTAATTGTTTCAAGGTATCAATTACAGAATAACCCTTTAAGGTACTGGTAATGATCTCTACATTTTTTGTATTGACATTGTTCAAGTGATCTTTAAGGATTTCCTTACTATCTCTTTCCATGATCTGCTCCACCTTAAGAATACTTCCGCTGATCTTAGGGCTGCTATAGACATGAACTAGATAAACCTTTGCTTCTACTGCTTCCGCAAAATCAATGGCGTATTGCAAAGTATTAAGGGCATTAACGTTACTTCCGATGGGGACTAAAATGCTTTTCATATGGTAATGATTTAACAATAGATAGGGTTAAAAATAAATAAAACTTCCAAGTTATTACCAGGAAGTTATATTTATTTAATGTCAAAATATACTAGTATCTGTAATAATCAGGTTTAAAAGGGCCTTCCACCTTTACACCAATATAATCAGCTTGCTCAGGACGTAACTCTTCCAATTCAACACCGATTTTCGCCAAGTGAAGTCGTGCGACCTTCTCATCTAAATGTTTAGGAAGCATATAAACCTTGTTTTCATATTGATCCGTGTTGTTCCAAAGCTCTAATTGGGCCAAGGTTTGATTGGTAAATGAGTTACTCATTACAAAACTTGGATGACCCGTGGCACAACCTAGATTTACAAGTCTACCTTCAGCCAAAAGAATAATTTCCTTTCCTTCTATAGAATATTGATCAACCTGTGGTTTGATCTCAATTTTCGTATCACCGTAATTTGTATTTAACCAGGCCATGTCTATCTCATTGTCAAAATGACCTATATTACAGACAATGGCTTTGTCTTTCAAAGCTTTGAAATGACGGGATTGAATGATATCTTTATTTCCCGTTGTAGTGATAACAATATCAGCTTTGTCTATAACATTATCCATTTTTTTAACTTCAAAACCTTCCATTGCAGCTTGTAATGCACAAATAGGATCTATTTCGGTTACAATAACTCTGGCTCCAGTACCTTTGAATGAGGCTGCAGTTCCTTTTCCAACGTCACCATATCCGGCAACAACTACTACTTTTCCGCCCATCATAGTGTCTGTAGCTCTGCGAATAGCATCTACAGCACTTTCTCTACAACCGTATTTATTGTCAAATTTAGATTTGGTGACAGAATCGTTCACATTAATAGCTGGCATTGGTAAAGTACCTTCTTTCATTCTTTCGTATAAACGGTGCACCCCTGTGGTTGTTTCCTCAGAAAGACCTTTGATTCCATTAACCAATTCAGGAAACTTGTCAAAAACCATATTGGTCAGATCTCCTCCATCATCCAAAATCATATTCAGCGGTTTTTTATCTTCTCCAAAGAATAGTGTTTGTTCAATACACCAGTCAAATTCCTCTTCAGTAAGGCCTTTCCAGGCATACACTGAAACTCCTGCTGCTGCGATGGCAGCGGCAGCCTGATCTTGTGTAGAAAAAATATTACAAGAACTCCATGTCACTTCAGCACCCAAATCCACGAGTGTCTCAATCAACACCGCTGTTTGAATGGTCATATGTAAACAACCTGCAATTCTGGCTCCTTTTAGTGGTTTTTCATTTTTATATTCTTCTCGAAGGCTCATTAAACCTGGCATTTCGGCTTCAGCTAAATGAATTTCCTTTCTTCCCCATTCTGCAAGGTTGAGGTCCTTAACCTTATATTTCACATAAGTCGATGTTTCTGAACTCATAATTTTTATATTTGTTTTGAGTTTGCAAAAATACGAAATACCTATTAAACATTGTATGCCGATTTACAAAACCATTTTTTCTGAAGGAGGAACTACTATCTATATATGGAAAATTGAGGAGTCATTTGAGGAATTGAGGGAGGGCTTGGTCCTAACTGACAATAGTATTTCCAGGTTGGTAGGTATGAAGTCACAACTGCATCAAAAAGGGTTTTTAAGTGTAAGACAATTATTGAAACATGCAGGTTATCAAGACTCTAGACTTTATTATAACGATTATGGAAGGCCTTTCCTAGATGATGAAAAGCATATTTCGATAACACATTCCTTTGAATTTGCAGCAGTACTTATTAGTGATCAGGAAGCCGGTGTAGATATTGAAAAGAACAGAGAGAAAATAGTTAATATTCAACATCGATTTGTCAATACAGAGACCGATTCTTTATCTGACGAAGACCTTGTTAAGCAATTAACGGTTATTTGGGGAGCTAAGGAATCGATGTATAAAACCTATCCTTACGGAGGCTTAAGTTTTCATGATCATATTGGGATCAATCCATTTCTTTTTGCAGATGGCAGGTCATCAGGAAGCGTTATATTTGACACCTGGAAAAAGGAATATGTAATTAAGTTTGAGTTTTTAAAAGAAGGGTTTACCTTGGTTCATGCTATAGTACAGCCTTAAAGGATGAACACAAGAATAAACTATATAAAAATTAATTCGGCAGTTAAGTAAGTTATAGTGATGATGATTTATCAGTTTTTTTTATCGGCAATGAATGAAGGAAGAAAGCTTCTTGCTATTCTCTTGGACCCCGATAAGATGAATTATGATACGATCATTGAAACAATGACTAAGATCAATACTTCAAACGCAGATTTTATTTTTGTTGGGGGTAGCAATGTAGAAGAAAGGGCTACGGACAAACTAGTATTAAAAATAAAGGAGCTAACAACATTACCAATTATTTTATTTCCAGGTAATTACCAGCAGATCACTTCCCGCGCAGATGCTATTTTGTTCTTATCACTTATATCTGGAAGGAATCCAGAATATTTGATCAATCAGCAAGTCAAAGCGGTTCCATTTCTTCAAAAATCAGAACTTGAGGTAATACCAACAGGATACATTTTGGTAGACGGAGGAAAAGAGACTGCTGTGCAGAGAGTCAGTGAAACCAAACCGATTTCAAGAGAGAATATTGATGAAATCACTCAAACTGCCATTGCAGGGATGTATATGGGAAATAAATTAATTTATTTGGAAGCGGGCAGTGGTGCCTTGAATCCGGTTGACTCGTTGGTGATTAAATCTGTTAGAGAAAACCTGAATATTCCTCTCATAGTGGGAGGCGGAATAAGATCGAGAAAGGAGTTATTTGAGGCCTATAAAAATGGAGCGGATGTGGTAGTGATCGGAACAGCTTTCGAAGAAAATAGTAATTTTCTCACAAAATTTATGAAAAATGAACATATCTGTTGATATATCCATGTATCCTTTACACAAGGACTTTGAAGCACCTATCATAGACTTTATCAAGTCATTAAGGAATTCATCCTTTCACATAGAGGAAAATGGTTTAAGCACACAAATATTCGGGCCTTTTCAGGAAGTAATGGCCTTTGTAAATTCAAATATTCACAGCTCACTTCTGAATGAAAAGAATTGTGTTTTTATATTAAAAATCGTCACTGACGACAGAAGTCACCATGCACCAGATTATTGATTACCTGTTCGAACAATATCGGGATTATCAGACCCTGGATATTGTTTTAGAGATTGTTGCCGTTATTTTTGGGTTTATGTCAGTTTGGTATTCCAAACAAAATAAAATTCTCGTTTTTCCTACGGGAATGATCAGTACCTCTATTTTTGTGTATTTGTTATTTAATTGGGGGCTGCTCGGTGACATGATGATCAATGCCTATTATTTCGCCATGAGTGTTTATGGCTGGTATATTTGGACGAGAAAAATTGATGCTTCACATGTTACTCCAATAAGTAGAACCAATAAACTGGAGAAGAGGCAATCTTTATTCATTTTTTTAGCGACCATCGTTTTTGTATATATTGTATATTATTATAACGATAAATGGACTAGTTGGACCGCTTATGTTGATACAATAACTACTGCCGTGTTCTTCGTTGGAATGTGGTTGATGGCCAAAAGGAAAATTGAAAACTGGATTTATTGGATTATTGGAGACATTATCTCAGTACCCCTGTATCTTTACAAAGGCCTGGCCTTTACCAGTTTTCAATATTTAGGATTCACATTTATTGCAATTTATGGATATATAGCATGGAAAAAGCACTTGAACAATTACCAATAAATTTAGTTAAAATTGTATTATTTGGCCCCGAATCTACCGGTAAAACGACAATGTCAGAGCTATTGGCCAAACACTATAATACGGTTTGGGTAGCTGAATATGCCCGTGAGTATTTGCAGGAAAAATGGAACAATGAAAGAAGAACCTGTGAAGATGCCGATTTGATTCCCATCGCAAAGGGTCAGATTGCTCTCGAGAACAAGCTTGCTTTAAAGGCAGATAAGGTACTGATTTGTGATACTGATTTGCTGGAGACAAAGGTGTATTCTGAAGAATATTACGGAGGGTTTGTACACCCTAATTTAGACAAATATGCGCTTAAGAATCAGTATGATCTTTATTTATTGACCAATATTGATACCCCCTGGGAAGCAGATGATCTTAGAGATCGACCAGAACAAAGAGAAGAAATGTATTCAGCATTTGAAGCCGCACTTATCAAACATAATAAACCTTATATAAAATTAAATGGGAGTATAAAAAACCGATTGGCTGTTGCCATAAGTGCTATTGATAAATTATTGGAGAAAAGGGAAGATCTGAATTCCTATTCCAAGAGTTTGTAACTTTGGCATTAAAGGAAAACTTTTGATTGAGATTTATGGATATTGAAATACTTGAAAATGAACTTGAATTTTCTGCAGTGAGGTCTGGTGGGCCAGGAGGACAGCACGCAAATAAAGTTTCCTCTAAAGTTGTTCTTCTTTTTGATATTGAAAACTCACAGGCTCTTTCTGAAAAGGAAAAAGTGAGATTACTGGAAAAGATTTCGTCTAAATTAAATAAGAAAAACCAATTTATTTTGACTTGTGACGAGAGCAGAAGTCAGCATAAAAACAAACAAATTGTTACAAACAGATGTTTGAAATTACTTGAAAGTGCCTTAAAAATTGAGAAAAAAAGAATCCCAACCAAGGTGGGGAAATTCGAAAAAGCCAGAAGAATGGAAGCTAAGAAAAAGCGAGGCCTCAAGAAAACACTTCGTCAAAAACCCAAATTGGATTAATTATCAAGATTTGATTTTTTAATTCCCAATTGTTGTTTACATTTGCATCGATCTTAAAAGGGGTGCCCAATACAGGCTGAGATTAAACCCATTGAACCTAGAACGGATAATGCTGTTTAGGGATAAGATTTTCAGGAAAAACTGAAAATCTGAGTTTTTCAACTCGAATTTCACCTCTTTAATTTGATTTTCATTAATTAAAAGATCCCATAAGGGAAAGAAAATGAAGCAACTCGTTGTTATTTTCATAATGTGCGTGTCATTCGTTGGTGCAGCGCAGGAACAAAGTATTTTAACTGATACCATTAACCTGGATGAAGTGCTTGTAAAGGCGACCAGAATTGATGAAAAAGCTCCGTTTGTAAGGAGTAACATCACAAAAGAACAAATTGAATCAAGAAATCTGGGTCAGGATATTCCAGTTTTATTAAACTTTTTACCCAATGTGGTTTCCACATCAGATGCGGGGAATGGCATAGGATATACAGGGATAAGGGTAAGAGGTAGCGATGCCACTAGAGTAAACGTAACTATTAATGGAATCCCACTGAACGATAGTGAATCACATGGAGTATTTTGGGTTAACTTACCTGATTTTGCCAGTTCCACACAGAGTATGCAGTTACAAAGAGGGGTTGGTTCATCTACGAATGGGGCAGGCGCTTTTGGTGCAAGTTTAAGTCTTTCAACGAACGGAATTCGTGAAGATGCTTTTGCTGAAGTGAGTTTTTCAGGAGGATCATTCAATACTTTAAAAGCCAATGCTCAGTTTGGTTCAGGAATCATTGGAGGAAAAGGAAAGTTTAAATCAGAGTTTACAGGTCGGGTTTCTACGATTCAGTCAGATGGATATATCGATAGGGCCTCTGCAGATCTTAAATCAATATATCTTTCGGCCAGTATTTTCAGTGAAAAAACCTTGATCAAAGCCATTGCTTTTGGTGGACATGAAATCACTTATCAAGCATGGTATGGCATTGATGAAGAAACATTAAGAACAAATAGGAAATATAACCCAGCCGGTGAGATCTATGACAGAAATGGCAGCTTAACAGGGTTTTATGACAATCAGGTAGATGATTATAAACAAGATCATTATCAATTACATATCAATCATGATTTTGGAAATGATTGGATTGGGAACATGGCCTTTCATTATACTTATGGAAGAGGTTTTTATGAACAATATGAGAATGATGCAGATTTTTCTGTATACGGATTTGACACCATCAATGTTGACGGGGAAGAGATCAATTCTACCGATCTGGTTCAAAGAAAGTGGTTGGATAACGATTTTTACGGAACAACCTTTTCAGTACTAAAAAATTTCGATAAGGTTAATATGATCATTGGAGGTTCTTTCAATCAATATGATGGAGATCATTTTGGGGAGGTTAAATGGGCCAAATATGGCAGCGACATGATCGATCAGAGGTTTTACGATAACACCGGAGAAAAGACAGATTTTAATATATATGCGAAAGCTGATTATTCTTTAAACGACAATTGGAGTCTTTTTGGAGATCTGCAATATAGATATGTAAAATATGAAGTAGCCGGAATCGATGAAGGGCCTGTTACAATAGAGTTAGAGGATAAGAATAATTTCTTTAATCCAAAATTCGGGTTGAGTTATTTTCTTGATAAAAGTAGCTTCTTTTTGTCTTATGCTAAAGGTCATAAAGAACCAAAGAGAGCTGATTATTTGGCGAATAATGAAGTGAAGCCTGAATCTTTAGATGATTTTGAATTGGGATGGAATTATAATACTAAGAATTTTAGGCTGAAAACCAACATATACTATATGAATTATGTTGATCAGCTGGTTTTAACAGGAAATATTGATAACGTTGGTAACCCTATCGCTGATAACATTGGGAAAAGTTATAGACTGGGTTTAGAGATAGATGCTGTGTTCAGATTCAGTGAAAAATTTACCTGGCAGCCAAATATGGCAATAAGTACGAATAAAAACATAGATAAATATTATGAATTTGATGGCGAATTGAGAGATTTTGGCGATACGGATCTCTCTTTTTCACCTGGTTTTATTGCAGCAAGTAATATTAGATATGAACCGTTGGAAGGTTTTCAGATCAGTTTACTCTCTAAATATGTAGGAGAGCAATACATGAGCAATATTCAATTAGAAGCTTCGAAGCTTGATGCGTATTTTGTAAATGACTTTCACGTAAGCTACGAGATTAACCCTGATAAGCTGTTGAAATCAATTGTATTTACGGGCATGGTTAATAATCTATTTAATGTAAAGTATGTGTCAAATGGGTATTTTTTTACTTATGATGATACCTGGTCGGACCCTGATCAGGTAACTACCATTACTGGGGCAGGATACTATCCTCAAGCTGAATTAAATTTCTTACTGGGAGTTAATCTTAAATTTTGAGTATAACAGATAAGTAGGTTAAAAAGTTGCCTAAGACTTCGATTTCGGAAAAGAAATACTCCAGATACCTCTTAGATCACCTTCCTTAAAACCTGTGGCCATGTCATTGGGATAATGAGATTTGATGATGGAATCTGCTGACTTGGAAAGCTCCTGATTAAGTGTTCCATGACAAATTAAACACTTCTTTTCTAGCAATATAGGCGCATAATAACTTGGAACTCCTTTTTGATCGAGTTGCACTAATGATTCAAGGGGAATACCCATATCTATATCCGCCTGAAATTTATTGAGTATTACTATTTCACTTTCAGAAGGCTTATTCAAGGGGTTTCTTATTTTGAGAGAGGTTCTTTTTATCGTAGCCTCATACTTATCAGACATTTGTTGTGTAAGTGGCAGCGCAGCAGAATTACAAAATTCAACAGCTTCAACCATTCCTCCCGATTTCATTTTGTTAGTAAGCGTTCCAGATAATGCTGCACCGGTGCTTTTTGAAATCAATATTCCTTTTTCTTTATAGCCTTCAACCTCTTTTTCAGATAAAGATGGTTCACATGACATTAGCAGTATTGATAGAAGAAAAAGAATCGTTAACTTACTCATGTCTGCCTGTTTATTTAACTTTTTTAAAGCCATCCTTTTCCCATTGAATGATTCCTCCTTTAAGGTCATAGATTTTTTTAAAACCCATGCCTTCCATTATTTTGGCTGCATTTCCACTTCTCCCGCCAATCTTGCAATAAACATAAACCTCCTGATTTGTGTCAAGCTCTCCTAAAAGATCCTTAAAATTACCAGCTCTGAAATCAATATTGATCGAATTTTCAAGATGGCCTGAGGCATATTCCTTAGGCGTTCTGACATCGATTAGAAGTATGTCTTTATTGGCTTTGTTAAGTTCTGCTGGGGAGATCAGTGAAATTTTAGATGCTGAATTCTGATCTTTAGAGGTATCATTTTTCTTCTCACCGCAGGACGTAAGTCCTATCCATAGCATGAGGATCATTACAATTTTTGCATTGTTGATTTTCATTGTTCTTTTCTTACAATATTACATAAAAAAAAGGGAGTATGAACTCCCTCTTTTAGCTTTAATCAATCTACTTTATAATAATGTAGTGGGACAAACATAGTCTGTCATCGGAGCCTCTGTTTCCTTAAGATCCTTAAAACCACCTCTAATATCCGTTACTTTTTCTACGCCATTAGCTTTGAATATGGAAGCAGCGATCAGAGAACGATAGCCACTGGCACAATGCAAGAAATATTCCTTTTCAGTATCTATCTCAGCGAAATTATCATGAATAAAATCTAGCGCAAAATTTTCTACACCAACTACATGCTCTGACAAATATTCTGATTCTTTACGGACGTCAACAGGTTTTTCCATTTCACCTTTGGCTAACTTCTCTGCAAATAAATGTGCAGATATTGAACCGATCATATCAACTTCAAAACCATGGCTTTTCCAATTTGACATACCACCTTCTAAATAACCCATTGTATTGTCGTAACCAACTCGTGAGAAACGTGTAACAATTTCATTCACTCTATTTTCACTATCAGCAATAAAAATGATTTTTTGGTTAATGTCTCTGATTAGCGCTCCAACCCAAGGGGCAAAATTACCATCAATTCCAATATACCAAGCTCCAGGAACTGTTCCTTCTTCAGCATATAATTCTTTGCTGCGCGTATCAATCACTTGAACATCTTTTTGTTCACTTAATTCTTTAAATGTTGCAGCATCCAGCGGTGTTGTACCTTTATGTAAAATATCTTCAATACTTGTATTGATAGTTTTATTCATTCTAACATTATTTGGAAAATATTGTGGCGGTGGTTTTAAACCAGTAGTCACTTCAACAATAAACTCCTCCTTAGTCATATCTGCACGCAGTGCATAATTCGTTTTCTTTTGATTACCCAAGGTATCAAAAGTTTCACTACTCATATTTTTACCGCACGCTGAACCTGCTCCATGATTGGGATATACAATGATATCATCAGGAAGCGTCATGATCTTATTTCGAAGTGAATCAAATAAGAATCCGGCTAAATCTTTTTCTGTTAGTTTACCTTGTTTTACAGCTAGATCGGGTCTTCCAACATCACCTATAAACAAGCAGTCACCTGTACATACATAAGGAGTCTTTCCTTCTCCATCAGTAATTAGGTATGAAGAAGATTCCATGGTATGCCCTGGCGTGTGTAATAAAGTTATTTTGCCTTCACCAAGCGGAAATTCTTCACCATCTTTTCCATTATAAATATCGTATTCTGCCGTTGCATTTGGTCCAAAAATTATTTTAGCTCCAGTTTTTTGAGCTAAGTCATATTGTCCAGAAACAAAATCTGCATGGAAATGAGTTAGGAATACATATTTTATTTGAGCATTATCAGCTTCCGCCATTCTTAAATATGGTTCGGTCTCACGAAGAGGATCAATAACAGCAGCTTCTCCATTTGACTCAATATAATAAGCCATTTCAGCAAGACATCCTGTGAATAATTGTTCTACTTTCATTGTTTTTTATTTTAAATTTACTCAAAGTTAGTGAATGAGGAATTATCATATGTAACACTTGTTACCGGATACTTCCTTCTTTTTAACGATTTGATTGTTTAGTATATTCCTGAAAACTATACTGTTTAGGTAGTTCAAAGCAATTTTCCTTATAACAATCAACAGCTTCCTGTATACTCATAAAGCAGTGATCATACCGAATTTTATTCATGAGTTTTGATTTTACCAAAGTATCTCTTACAGGACCTTTCAGGCCGGTGAAAACGATAGTAATACCTTTTGATGTAAAATAGTCATGCACTTCTTCAAGTGCATAAATGGCGCTACTGTCTAGAGCATTTAAGCTTTCGCCATCAATGATAAGTAATTTGACTCCTGAGCCTCTTTCTTCTGTAAATTCTTTGAGTTTATCTTTGAAGTATTGAGTATTTGCAAAATATAGTTGGGCATCAAATCTCACAATAAGGATTTCTTCCTGAATGATCAGGTCTTCAAACCGTGTTATATTTCTATAAAAATGGGTTCCGGGTACTTTTCCAAGCACAGCCATATGTGGTTTGGTTGTTTTATAAATCAGCATAGCTAAGGATAGGATGATGCCAAAAAGGATGCCCTCCTTAATACCCACAAAAATTGTTATAAGTAAGGTACTGTTCAAAATGATCAGATCCCTTCGGTTATAGCTCAGCAAGTTTTTGGGCATAGAAAAATCCAAAAGGCTAAAAGCGGCAACAACTATAATAGCGGCAAGCACTGCTTTTGGCAAAAAGAAAAAGGCCGGAGTGAGAAATAATAAAGACAAGGCAATAATAACTGCTGCTATCAGAGATGATAGGGGGGTCTTAGCGCCAGATTGGTCATTGACAGCTGTTCTGGCAAATCCAGCGGTAGCAGGATAGGTTTGAAAGAAGGAACCGACCATATTTCCAACACCTAAAGCGATTAATTCCTTATTTGCGTTTACCTTATAATTATTGTGTTTTGCTTCTATGGACTTTGCAATAGAAATAGCTTCCATAAAACCGATAAGAGCAAGGGTTATAGCAAGTCCTGAAATTTCTTCCATGAAAGACCTATCAAAGGAGGGAATAACAAAGTCTGGGAGTCCTCTGGGAATTTCTCCTAAAATCATAATTCCTTTAAGATCGAGATGGAAAGAATAAACGAAAATAATTCCGAGAACTACAACGATCAAAGCTGCAGGAATTTTTTTATTAATTTTCTTGAGGCCTATGATCAGTATGATGGAGAGTATTCCGATAAGTGCTGTTGGCCAGTGTAACTCCGAAAATTTATGAATCATTTCGAGCAATAATAAATGCATTTGATTGCTTCGGTTAAGGTCCAGGCCTAAAAGATTTCCGAATTGATTCATCCCTATGATAATTGCCGAACCGGAAGTGAACCCACTAATGACAGGTTTAGATAAAAAATTAACTAAAAAGCCAAGACGAAAAATACCAAAAAGCAGTTGAAAAAATCCAACCATAAAGGCGAGCAATACTGCTAATACTATAAAATGTTCTGATCCAATAGCCGCAAGGACACTTATTCCTGATGCTACAATCAATGAATCCATTGCAGCAGGACCTATGGCGAGTTGTCTTGAAGTTCCCAAAATAGCATAGACAATTTGAGGAATCATGGCAGTATAGAGTCCGTAAATAGGAGGAAGCCCAGCAATAATAGCATAGGCAATACCTTGAGGAATAAGGATGACGCCAATAGTCATACCCGCGAAGAGATCACTTTTCAACCAGCTTCTCTTATAATTTGGCAACCATTGTAAGATGGGAATATGCTCTTTTATATGCATAAACTATTGATAATAAATGATTTGAAGTTTTATTATATTGATATAAAAAGTAGTATTAACATTCGTGAAAGATACGAACTTTACAATTGTCACAAATATTTTTATCCAGCTTCGCGAATATTTCTCGAATAGCAGTTGGTTTATCCGGATAAAAATATTCCTCGCCTATTTCAGCACGGAACCCTCCTTTTTTAAGGATTTGCTGACTCACGATTTTTAAGCCACTAAAATACATACCTCCTCCGTTATTTTGCCATTTTTTAGCCTCATAGGCCAGCCAGGTGGCTCCGGCAAGATCAATAAAATTGATACCTTTTGATATGATCAGCACGTGCTTAACTTCACCTTTCTCATATAGATTGGCAAAAAAATCTGAGACGACTTCAAGAGCACCAAAGTAAATGGAACCATCTATTCGGACAATTTTAAGCTGAGGGCATTCTTTGACATCCGGATCTCGGATGACATTTATAAACCTATGGGTGCTTGTGGCACCAAGAATAGCAATATTTGGTTTAGCCGTTTTTTCCAAATAAAAGAATAAAGAAAGTCCAATACCTGAAAACAAAGCTGTTTCCAGTTCAAAAAATAGCGCTCCAAAAAGAGTGGTTCCTAAAACGATGAGTTCTCTTCCACTGCTTTTAACAACTTGACCTATATGATGAAAATCAATGAGGTTATAGCCCACAAGTAAAATAATACCGCCCATGGCTGATTTAGGAAGAAAAGAGGCATATTGTGAGAACAACAGTAAAACTGCCATTAGAAAAATAGCGGCAAAAATCGCTGACATGGGAGTTTTGGCTCCTGCCTGATAATTCACCCCTGATCTGGTAAATGAACCGGAACCCATATAGCTCGAAAAAAAACTGGCGATGATATTTGATAATCCCTGTCCTTTGAATTCCTGATTGCCGTCAATTCTCTGATGAGAAGACAAAGCAATAGATCTGGCGATGGCTACTGCCTCAATCAATCCTAACAAAGCCAAAGTCAGGGCACCTGTGCTCAACTCTCTAATGTTTGTAATTGAAAAATCTGGAACGCCAAAAGGAGGTAAGTTTGATGGAATCTTGCCAACATTTTCAATTCCATTGGCCTCTCCACCTAAGAAATAGGCAAGAATACTGCCTAATACCATGGCAATCAGCATATAAAACCGCGAAAGAGGTTTCACAAACTTTTTAACCAGAATGGCAATCAGCATTGTTCCCATAGCTACTGTAAAAACATACCAATTTGTCTGATCTATATTTAAAACAATCGTTTTTAATATGGTATAAAAAGAACTACCTCTTTCAATTTCAAGTCCAAATACATGCTGTAGTTGCTTGAAGGCGATCAACACACCTGCTCCTGCTGTAAATCCAATAATGACTGAATGGGAGACAAAGTTTACCAGTTTGCCCATTCTCGCAAGGCCCATGGCAAATTGAATAAGACCTGCCATAGAAGTAAGAACAAGCGTCAGCGCAACATAATTTTCAATATCTGTAGTGGCATCTGCCATTTCACTCACGGTAGCAAAAACGACAATAGAAATCGCAGTAGTGGGCCCGGAAATCAAGTGATATGAAGAACCAAATAATGCGGCGATGATAGGCGTAATCATTGCTGTATAAAAGCCATAAACCGGAGGTAAACCGGCAATGATAGCGAAAGCTACGGCTTGGGGAATCACAATAATTGTCCCTGTTAATCCAGCAATCAGATCATCCTTCCATGACTTTTTTGCCAAGGGCAACCAGATTAAAAAAGGAAATATTTTCTGCAACATCAGGTATGGTACTTAATTAAAAAAGTGACTAGTATAAGAGAATCTGCCAATGTTTTGGGACCATTCCCAAAACATTGACTGAATTCAATATGATATCATTTGAAAGGAAGTTTATAACAAGTTCTTCCTTATTTAGTCACTTCTGGGAACCCTAGATGTTTTCCTCGTCAAAAAGCTTGATAAGCTCCTCACTTGAAGGTCTGGGAGCACTTGCACTCACAATATTTCCTTCCGGATCAACAAGTATAAAACGCGGAATTCCGTTAATCTTGTAGTTCTGGACAAACTCAGATTTCCACCCTTTAGGGGCAAATATTTGAATGCCTCCCAACTCCTTTTCTTGAACCATTTTTTTCCAGTCCTCATTCGCCTTTTCCCATGACCCACCATGTGATCTGTCATCATCTATGGACATACTAACAAAAGCAATATTTTTGCCATGGTATTCTTTTTCGACCTTTTTCAAAGAAGGAATTTCAGCCTTACATGGACCGCACCAGGTAGCCCAAACATCAATATACACATACTTGCCCTTGAGATCAGAAAGTGAAGTTTTCTCTCCATTATAATTTTCATAATCTACAAACGAAGGAGAAGGAGCCCCTTTGGGTAGTTCTCTTTTCATTGCCAGATCCTGATTGATGTAACTTCTATAAGAATTAAGCATAGGATCGATACTTTTCAAACTACTGTTCACGATAGATGTATCAATGTTTTTATCAGAATTATAAAAGCTGCTGAGCTCATCTTTAATCGAAGCGAATTTATCTTCACGAGTCACAGAATCTAAAGCCATGAGAACATCAAGATCAAGTAAACTTTCTTCTAGCAGTGCTTTTTCGGCTAAGAAATTGCTTTGCTCAGCTCCATTTCCACTGAATTTAACTGTTTCATCAAACATTTTCGTATCCAAGGTCATAGCGAGGTCAAATCCATTTTTTAAAAAGATAGAAGCAGATTCACCTCCGTCATAAAAAGAATATACTCCTGTTGCTATCTTAAGGGTGTCGCTGAAGGAGCCATCCTCCTTCACAGGGATTGTTTTAGAATAAGTGCGACTCCTGATAACCACAGAATCACTGTTCTTATCAGTTATATTTCCAGAAATTGAAACATAATCCTTTGGCTCGTTTTTACAGGACGCTATAGAAAGCGCTACCAAGAAATAGATAATTTTTTTCATTTTTTCATTTTAAATTTAACTTTTGCAGCCAAATATAAAATTAATTCTACTTTTTAGTATTGTTTTTAGTCTCTTTTATATAATAAGTTGATTCATCAGGTTTAAATGCTCTTTTGAACCAAAGCGGTCTGCGAAGGCCATCAGGACCTGGGGCAGGTCTTGTCATAGACAACCATTCTTTGTAAATCTCATGTGATTTATTTGTATCAACGAATATATCACCATAGTGATCATCTGGTCCTGGTTTTTCGATTCTTACCCTTTGGTGCCAGGTATGCATACCACTAATCGGGTCAGGATGAACGGCATGGGTGATATTCTGATGTACACCTCCGTCTTTCCAGAAGATCCTTTTTGAGTCTTTATCACTTGATTCAAAAGGTTTAATACCCCGTTTTGTGCTCATTTTCCATTTTCCTGAAGACTTATTTTCAATGTCGACAGTATTTGTGGCCCAACGGTTTCCAACGGAATCTTGTTCTCTTCTCCATCTTCCGATATGGTGTGAACAAGCCACAACTCCGGGTTTCATAGACTGAGTTACCCAAACTTTATCGACGAAATAGCCTATATCTGTGTTCATTTTAACCAAATCTCCTGTTTTAAAATTCCATTTGGCAGCATCTTCAGGATGCATCCAAATTGGATTTCTATTTGAGATTTCCACAAGCCATTTAGCATTCCCTGATCTGGTATGTATTAGGGTTGGTAGCCTGAAAGTTGGAACCAGTACATATTCACCTTTGGATTTGTCTAAGACATCATTATGGATATGACTTTTGATATAAGTGGGTGTTGAATATTCAGGCCAGTTCCAGTCAACCATGGTTTGGGAATAGAATTCATTTTTCCTAGATGGTGTTGGAAAGCCTACCATAGCCTGTCCATTGATCATGACACCAATATCTTTAGCATTCTTTCTGATGACGCCATTTTTTTTGTCAACCTCCGATCCTTTTAACTGTTCTTTAGTTAAAAGGGTTTCATTCATTTTGTAAGACTCTCCCTTTTCAATTTCAAAGGCTCCGTATTTTGACATATACTCAAATTCGGATATTCCTTCTTTTTTTGCGGCTGCGGGTAGCCCTTTGATTCGCTCAAAAATGTATTGATAATATTCTTCGATCGTTATTTTTTTTCCAGGACGTTTTGGAGACTCAAAGTGTTTCCGAATGCCCATACTGCCATCGGGATCAATTCTCCAACTCAATTCAATCCAGAATTCATCTTCTTCCCAAACTTCTCCAGGATTCGCTTCATAGGTATATTGAACTGGTGTTCCGTTTCTTCTGGCAGCTTCCCTTAATACAGGTTGTCTAAAGGCTACCCAGGTGCCTCCGTGAGTTGCATATGAATTAATGTCGTGCCGCTCAGGTGCATGACCCATCGGTAATACGAGGTCGGCAAAAAATGCTGTTTCGTTCCATGTAGGAGTTAAAGCTGTATGCAAACCAAACTTCGATTCATCCATAAACATTTCCATCCAGGTAAATCCGTCAGGATAGGTCCAAACCGGATTGAATACCCTCGAAAAGTAAACATCCATCTTTCCTCTTCCTTCCTTAAGAAAATGAGGCAATAATTGACTCATTTCGAAAAAGGCCAAAGGATATTCTTTCGGAAAATGTAATTCATTCCATTTTTTCTGAGGTTTAGCAGGGTTTGGAACTTCAGGTTTGAATTTGTTCCAGGAGTTCGGAGATGTGCCTCCTTTTGCGCCTACAGCACCTGTAAGCACTGTTAGAAAATGAAGGCAACGAGCAACGGCCCATCCTCCTAAATTAGAAGCCCCTGCACTTCTCCAGTTATGACTTGCGAATCGTTCACCGGCCTCCCCTATCTTAACAGCAATTTCACGAATCATTTCTGCTTTTACGCCAGATTCCTTTTCTGCAAACTCAGGAGTGAATTCTTTGTATTCCTCCTTCATCGCCTCAATATAATTTTCAAAAGTAACTTCTTGATCAGGATGTTTGGCTCCAAGATATTCTTGCCAGTTTGTCCAATTTTCAAGATAAGCCCTATTGTAGAGCTTTTTTTCGAGGATTATGAGCGCCATTGCCAAAAGTACTGCGGCCTCCGTTCCAGGATAAGAAGGCAGCCAATAATCACTCATGGAAGCCGTATTGGATAATCTGGGATCCATTGTAGCCAATTTTGCTCCTTTCATTTTTCCTTCTATGATCCTTTGGGCATGAGGATTAAAATAATGTCCTGATTCCAAATGTGCAGAGATCAATAATATAAATTTAGCCTCTGCATGATCTGGTGAGGGTCTGTCATAACCATACCACAAGTTATAGCCAAATCGTGCTCCGGAAGAGCATATGTTGGTGTGTGAATTATGACCGTCAATGCCCCATGATGGTAAAACCCAATTCATAAAGCCTTCATGACCGGGTCTTCCTACGTGATAGGCTATTTCATTGTGTCTGTCTTCTTTCAAGGCTTTTCTGATCCTGTCAGCAATTGTGTCTAATGCTTCATCCCAGGATATTCTTTCCCAATCTCCTTCTCCGCGTTTACCTTTGCGTTTGAGAGGAAATAAAATTCGATCCGGATCGGTAACCTGATTAATGGTAGCAGGTCCTTTTGCACAGTTTCTGCCGCGACTTCCCGGATGATAGGGGTTACCTTCAAACTTTTTGATCTCACCTGATGATTTATCAATAAAAGCGGTCAATCCACAGGCACTTTCACAATTGAAACATGTAGTGGGTACAATTTGATAATTTGTCTTCTTCTTTTTGGGCCAAGCCTTGGGGTCAAACTCTACCCAGTCGTTCCATTTTTCCGGAGGAGGAAAATTCTCGTACATTTCAGCCACTTTTTCATCACTAAAATGACGCATATCAGAATCAAACTCCTGATAACCTTCTTTATGAAGATCAGGAATTAGGCCTATTTTCTCGGCCAGATTTTCTATAAAGGATGCTTTTTTATAGCCCATGTTTGTGTATTTATTTGTTCAAGACTCATTGAAAGTCTTTAATTTTTTATCTTGTTTTAGGCAAGAGGAATTCTTTGTGGAGCCTCTACCCAAATTTTTTCAGTTATATATATCCCAATTATAATTAAAACTCCTGCTGCAGCAAGACTTAAAGTACTAGGAAAGAATTGTATCAGGATAAGCGGGATAATATTTCCAGCAACCACTGTTCCAAACCAGAATAAGCTTTGGTATTGTTCTTTTAGAATCATATGCACCACTTTTTTGGCGGCCTTTGTGGGATGGGTAATGGTCAATTCTGATGCTAGTGTAAGCAGATTGACAATCAGTGAAATGCTTATGATGGTTCCCAAGGTTTCCATCCAGCCCTCCGGCTGCAAAACAACTGCCAAAATTGAAAATACAGCAGCTCCTGCAAGAACACTGTGAACTAGCATATGTATTGGAAGGGTAGGACTTTGCCAGAAATCTCTTCCCTTGGCCTGAGCAAATAAAAATGCCGTATAAATCGCCAATATAATACCAAAGAAGCCGGTTAAACCAAGAAGCAAGTTTTCAGGAATATTCCATTCAAAAAAAGTTGCAGCCCCCCAAAGAGTCATTAAGAGTCCGAATATGGAAATGGTATAGCCTCCTTTTACAAGCCACGAATTCCACTGTGGTCTTAAAAGTACGTTTAAGAACCTGTCCGGACGATCTAAGTCCATCACCAAAAACAATCCTGTGAGTCCTAAAAAGACTAAAGAAATACCTACAGATAAAAGTTTGGTTGTATTTGAAATTTCATAGCCCATAATTACAGCCAGAAGAGGAATCAAAAATGCACCAGCTGCAATGGCTTTAGTAGTCACATAGGCTGAGACTTCCCAACCCCATAGGATACCTTTATCCGGAGTGTCATAAACCCTCCTGGCTTTTCCATCGAGTACGTCAATATAGTTGGGATTTTCAGTTTCCTTCTTCTGATAGGCAGCTTGTATCTCATTATCAATACTCATTTGCAACAAGTTAATATCATCATTTGAATGCATTAACTTTTCAGCAGCTTTGGCATAGTGACCAACTCCTCTGGCCTGAGAATTCCAAAGTCCGGGCCCGGACCTATCAGTTGTATCTGGGTCAAGAGATTGATAATCTCCATCGATATAAAATAAGTTGGGTTTAGTTCCTTTTTCAGGTTTTCTAACCATCACCTGTTCTCTCGCAAGGAGCATAGAAATCTCCGTTTCAGGATTGTCCATGTCTCCGGCAATGATAGCATGTTCTGGGCATACATCCACACAGGCAGGTGCTCTTCCAACCTCAACTCTGTGGGCGCAATAATTACATTTGGCCGCTGTATTATTATCCGGATCAATGTAGAGCGCGTCATAAGGACAGGCTTGCATACAAGACTTACATCCGATACAACGGTTATTGTCAAAATCTACAATACCATCTTCTCGGGTATATAAGGCTTCCACCGGACAAATTTCAACACAAGGCGCATCCGTACAATGGTTGCACCTCATAACTGAGAAAATTCTTCTGGTATTTGGAAAAATTCCTTTTTCGACTTGTTTTACATAGGTTCTGTTGACCCCTATAGGCACGTCGTGCTCACTTTTGCAGGCAGTGGTGCACGCATGACAACCGATACACTTTCTGTTGTCAATAATAAATCCGTATTTCATATGCGAAATGGCTTCGTATTAATGAGAATTCCTATTTAATCCGGTAATAAAGAAAAAGTACCGGGTTTTCTAAAGGCTTTCCGGGTACTGTTTCCCAAATTTAATGAAATGCCTGTTTTAGGCTGTAACATTAGTTACTTAAAGATACGTATTGATTCTATACTTCTCCTAGGTTAATGATTAATTTTTTCCTCTGATTGGTATTGGTTATTTTTGTGAAAACGTTTCTATGAAAATTCAGACACTTTTTTTTGGAATGGCTAAAGATTTAGCTGGACAAAGTAATATTTCTATCGAATTGAATGACGGAACAACGGTGAAAATGTTTCGAGATTTTCTAGAAAAAAAGTACCCTTCATTTTCAAAATTGGATTCCTTTGCCATTGCAGTAAACGAATCTTATGCAGACGAAGGATTAATATTATCAGATAAGGATATGGTGGCAATAATCCCTCCGGTAAGTGGTGGCTAAATAAATTATGGAAAACAAGATCTTTATAAAATTAACTGAAGATGAATTATCACTAGGAGCATGTTATGAATATGTTCAGGACGACAGCTGTGGTGGTTTGGCTCTTTTTGTTGGTACGGTAAGGAACAATACTAAAGGGAAAGACGTGATTAACTTAGAATTTTCAGCGTATGAACCAATGGCCATCAAAGAAATGGAGCTTATTGCCAGAAAGGCTATTGAAAAGTTTGGGGTTCAAAAGATAGCGATACATCATGTGACAGGAAATCTTGGAATAGGGGAAGTTCCGGTGATCATTGCGGTTTCTTCAGCCCATAGGGGAGCAGCATTCAAGGCCTGTCAATTTGTTATAGACACTTTAAAGGAGACCGTTCCTATTTGGAAAAAGGAATTTTTTGAGGATGGAGAAGTTTGGGTGAATGCCCATCCTTGATTAAATGATTTCCATTTTCTTTAATAGAAAGGAGGCGTTCATATTGGTGCAGATCCCCTCTTTTAATTTATAATCGAAAAAAAGCTCTTGGTTTTGGATCTTTGCATCAAAGTATTGATTGTGGATCTGGGGATATATTTTTTCTATATCGCACAGACTCAGATCATGTGTGGCTATAATTCCAGCAGAACCGGATTTCACAAGTTTCTCGACAAATTTTCTCGACCCCATTGCTTTATCCTTACTATTCGTGCCTTTTAAAATTTCATCAAGAATAATAAAATATTTTTCTTTTTTCATTTGCTCTACAATGAATCTTAACCTCATAATTTCTGCATAGAAATAAGAACTTTCTTCGGCGAGGGAATCAGAAGTTCTCATACTTGTAATCAATTTGATTGGCGAATAGAGCATTTCTTTTGCGCAAACTGGTAAACCGGTATTGGCCATTACGAGTCCCAGTGAAATGGTCCTTAGAAAAGTACTTTTTCCAGCCATGTTCGCTCCAGTGATAATATGAAAATCTTTTTTGTTTATTGTAAAGTCATTGTTCACTCTAATTTGTTTATCCAACAAGGGATGACCCAAGGCTTGGGTGAGAACAACTGTTTCATTTTGGACTATTTTAGGATAGTGATGATCGGGGTGATTGTAAACATAATTAGCTAAGGATATTTGAGCGTCAAAATAAGCGATCACATCGAACCAGCTTTCTATCTGAAACTGATAGGTTTTTACCCATGCATCGATCTTGGATGTTTGCCGAATATCCCACAGAAAAAATGCATTGCCCAGTATACCAAAAAGCATATTGTTTCTTTGATCAAAGGCATCTAAAATTTTTGAAAACTCTTTAAAAATGACTGAGGCCTTTTTCTTTGAGGACCTTATCCTATCTTGTTGTTCTAAGGCTAGTGCAGAATTGATTGGCAGATCTTCAATTTCTTGCAATAAAATATGATATTGTTTGAAAGTGTCCTTGATTTGTCCAGCTTCCATGTATAAATGATTGATCCTTTTGAAATAGGGAAAGGTGATAAATAATCCTATAAAAAACCAAATTACCAGAATATAAAAGGAAACCAAATCAACAATCAATAACAAAGTAATAAGAAGTGATACAGCAGTGAAAACGACAGGAAGATATGTCATTATTTTTGGCAGAAATGACCGATAGCCGTGTATCCATGAAATAATGACTTTATGATCAATTTCAACCTTGACTATTTTGGCTAAAGCTAAAAATCGTTGCCTCCAGGTAACTTTTTGAGATAGTTCAGATAGGACTTCTTGTCTGGCCACAATTTGATCAGGATTGTTCTCAAGAAGCAGTTGAACCAAGGTACTCCTTCCTGAGGCTGTAGCTGTTCTATTCAAATATTGAAAAAAGGAGCCCTTACCAAATAAATCTATGTCGTTGCTATAATAGTGTTTGGGATCAATAAACTCAGATCCTTCGGGAAGAGCACTATACTTACCCTTTAAGGCATCTATTTCGACCGTATTAATCCTGATCAATTGCTCACAAAGTTTCTTTTGAGCTATAAGAGCCTGGTGCCTGAGTACGAGAAACACAAAACCAACAATCCAAAAGATCATGATGCCTGCAAATAGGAACTTAATTTGATACGAATAATAAGCGGCAGGTGAAGCAAGTAGAAATAATCCTAATCGCAATCCACTAAAAACATTGATCTTTTTTCTTAGCAGATCCCTTTGCTGTTCGAATCGTTTTTTTTCCTGCTTATAGAATACTATGGGTTCAGACATTGGGCTAAGACTTTTTTACTTTATACAAAGATGAGCTCATGGAATCAATATTGGTCGATACCATATTTTAAACTGTAAATCAACAGGTTAGGGTATTTTTTCTTTATTTTCAGCGTAGCGGTATAGCTTGAAATTCCTTTTTGACAGATCACAACTACTTCAGTTTCTTTAAAGGAATCCAGTTTAGAAGGGTCCAGACTTGAAAGAGGCATGCGAAGATCAACTGGAAATGGAAGGGGTACAGATTGATTTTCAATCACTGAGATAATTTTTAAGTTGTCATCGTGAATCCTATTCTTTAATTCGTCAGCATCTATGAGTAAAGATGTATCCTGAACCTGACATCTGGCATCAAAATAACTATCGTTATTAAAGATCACTTCAACATCCTTGACTGGGAATACTGGTTGCAGTTTCATCGTAAACTGAGTGTTTTCCATTGCGTTGTAGATGAGTATTTTATTGATCAATGGCTGCCCTATTTCTGTTATAATTTTGATCACTTCATTGGCCTGCATCAAACCGATAATGCCAACAATGGGGTTCAATGTGCCGATCTCAGAACAATTAGGGATATGCTTTTCAGGCATAGATGGAAAGGCATCTCTTAAATGAGCGCTGTATTGATCTTTTAATTTGACATTAAAAACACTTACATAACCATCGTGCTTGTATAAAGAACCATAAACAAGAGTTTTATGATTCAGCACACAATAATCATTCAAAAGGTACTTGGTAGCCAAGCTATCTGTGCAATCAAGGATCAGTGAAAATGCCTTTAACTGTTCACCTATATTCGATTTGGTTATAGGGTCTTCAGTAAAACTGACCTTGACATAAGGGCTTATTTGCTCAATATAGGTCGCAAGCATTTTGGCCTTAGATTTTCCAACCTGATCGCGTCGGTAAAAAACCTGTCGATGTAAATTACTAAGGTCGATCTTGTCATAGTCGATCAAATGGATGTGACCTATTCCACTTGCAGCCAAATATACTGCAGCTGTACTGCCCAAACCACCACATCCTATGATGGCGATTTTGGACTGGTTAATTTTTTCCTGTCCGATCACACCTATTTCAGGTAAAGTGGTTTGTCGAATGAATGTTTGTTCCTTGTCAGTATACATGGTAATCAGCAGCTTATTTACCTAAATCTTTTTTTACCGCAGAGAATTCTTCTGGTGTATTTACGTTTGTGATAAAGTCGTCTTCTACCTCTACAAGTTTAACATCTGAATTGATCAAAACTTTCCTTGGGCAGGAAATGCCTTGGGCAAGAAATTGTAACATAATTGGGTAGGATTTAGGCTCCCAAATTGTGATTAGGGGCTCTGGAAATTTCTTGTTTTTCCCTTTCAGTGCAGTGGCCACTTTACTTGGATCTCTTTCTTTCAGTAGATGTTGGATCAATTTTTCATCAGCATAGGGCAAATCTGTAGCCAGTACTAGCCAGGCTGAGTTAGGATCATGCTGAAATGCAGAACAAATGGCACCAAAAGGCCCTAGCCCAATGAATTTGTCTTCGATGATATTGTTTTGATCCAGATTCTGTTCTTGTCTAACCGATAAAAAGGTCTTTAAATTCAATTTCTCCAGCATCTCCAAAGAATATATGCGTTGGGACTTTCCAAAATAATCGAGTAAACCTTTGTCTTTACCCATTCTAACGCTTTCTCCGCCGGCAAGAACCAGTCCGCAAAGAGTAGCAGTATTCATTTCAATCAACTCTAAGATATGAGCGCTGATATGCTCTATATCGTGAATTGAATAAACCTTCAATGTTTCTATATTTGGATGTTTCTCCTTAATGAAATCAAATAGTTGTGATCGGTGATTCAAATTGATCAAAAAGGCAATATTGTCAAGTTGATCGATTCTCTTTAATACTGAAGCTTCCTTTTCTTCATCCAGGATGAGTATTTGTTTGGCTCCGGGGTAATGATTCCCATTCATAAAGACCAGATCATAACCGTGAAGTAGCGTCTTGTCAGTATAAGGATTCATATGATAGGTTATATGATTCTTAAGATCGCCTGAATCATGAAATGTAAATTCGTCAAAAAGAGGAGCCAAAATTCCCTTATCATGAGATGCATCTGCATAAGCCAGCTTATATCTATGGCCGATCTTTGCCGAGACCTCTTTGACCAGTTCCTTAATTATCGAGCATTTAGTACCAAGAACAGCAAGTTCGAAAGGAGCCATTTGACCAAAATTTCGTCTGGTAAGCTTAGCATGTTTTAGATGTTCTTTCATGAATTAAATCAAAAAGTATGTTATTGCTGAAATATTTAGAAGCTAAAATACTTAATAAAGATCATTTTAAGAATTTCTTATAAATCTTTATGTTTTGGTAACCATGATCACATGGCAGATTCATTTTTATTTTGTAACTTTATGTATTAAACAGAGAAGTAAAAACATATAATTCCCCGCTATGAAATCTTCATTAAAAATCTTTGTTTCCTTTATTCTATCCTGTTTTAGGTTGACTTGATTTGTTTTGAGTCAACCGCCTACCGCATTAAAATAATAATGGCCAATCAACTGAATCAATAGTTGATTCGTTGCTCATTCAACTTATTCAAATAATTTAAAACTTAAATCATGAAAAAAACCTTAATAGCACTGTTTATGTGTAGCATGTTTCTCAATTTTTCTTCCTGTGACGAGGATGATCTTAAAGACTTTCTTCCCGATATTAAAGTAGATATAAATGAAACAGAGAATATTCTGGTTTTTGTAGGCCAAACCAATGGCGAGAGGACTAGCTTTTCTGAAAAGACCAATTTCAGTATTGTCAATAAAGATACCGAAGACTACCTCAAACAAATAAAAGAGGTTAAAATTACAAAATTGAGTTACAAAATTATCAATTTTAGTGGAGACCCGATAGGTGACGTAGATGGTTCTTTTTCAGTTGCAAATCAAGTTTCATTGCAAAATGCTTTTGTCGTAAAAACAGCTGCAGATAATCAAATCGTATATGAGATAACCGATTTAGATGAACTCAATCGAATTGCAAATGATTTAAAATCTGGGCAAACAGTAGCTGTCGAATATTCTGGAAGTGCATTATGTGATGCTGATGATTTGAATTTTACAGTTGAGGTCAGCCTTGTTGCGAAAGTTACTATTGATCCCTCTAAATAAGAAAACGCAATTCTTTTTATTAAGTAAATTATTATTCATAAGTCATTCAGTAAAAACCAGCAGGGGAAACTTTGCTGGTTAATTATTCGCCTTGGTCTCATTTATGATATCACTCTTACCTCCGGTTTTTTTTAGGAGCATAATGTTTTCAATTACCATCTTTTGAGAAATGGCCTTACACATATCATAAACAGTTAGGGCCGCAACACTAGCGCCTGTCAATGCCTCCATTTCAACCCCTGTTTTACCTTCCATTTCTACA
>CAZPHF010000026.1:0-11132 GCA_964586115.1 uncultured Flavobacteriaceae bacterium
AGTTTTATGCTGGTGCTTGTTTCTTAAATGTTTCGACTCATTACTTCTAATTCTCTTCAATGCCGATTTATGATTTGCCATACTTTTATTATTAAATTGTTATTAAAACAAATTCGTAGCCCGTAGGGGAGTCGAACCCCTCTTACCAGGATGAAAACCTGGCGTCCTAGCCGATAGACGAACGGGCCAGGTTTGTGCTTTTATTTATTAAAGCGAGTGCAAAATTAATACAAATTTTAAACTCTGCAAGTACTTTTTAATTTTTTTTTAGTTTTTTTAATACGCCTTTGCAAACAATACTCTTTTTTGAGATCTCTTGCCACTCAACACACATACTCCTTCTTCTTCCTTTGAATCTATAGGTATACACCTGATGGTGGCCTTTGTAAGGCTCTTAATTTTTTCTTCCGTTTCAGAAGTACCATCCCAATGTGCAGAAATAAAGCCTCCTTTACTATTCAAAACCTCTTTAAATTCATCAAAACTATTGACTTCCGTAATTAAGTCATTTCTAAAGTCTAAAGCCTTCTGAAATAAATTATCTTGAATTTTAATAAGCAACTCCTCTATCCTTGGGATCAATATATCCTGACTCAGATTCTCCTTTTCAAGTGTATCCCTCCTTGCCAATTCAACTGTGTTATTTTCCAGATCTCTGGGGCCTATAGCTATTCTCAAAGGCACACCTTTTAACTCGTATTCAGCGAATTTCCAACCTGGTTTATAAGTGGTTCTGTTGTCATACTTCACCGAAATTCCCTTAGCACGCAATTCTTTTGTCAACTCCTCTACCCTTTCATTTATCAATTGAAGTTGTTCTTCACTTCTATAAATTGGAATAATAACCACCTGTATAGGAGCAAGTTTAGGAGGCAATACCAAACCAAAGTCATCGCTATGAGACATTACCAATGCACCCATTAAGCGGGTTGAAACACCCCAGGAGGTAGCCCAAACATAATCTTGCTTTCCTTCTCTTGTTGTATATTTTACATCAAAGGCTTTTGCAAAATTTTGTCCTAAGAAATGAGAAGTTCCTGCCTGAAGAGCTTTCCCATCTTGCATCATTGCCTCAATTGTATAGGTATCCAAAGCTCCCGCAAATCGTTCACTTTCAGTCTTTGTCCCTTTAATAACAGGCATTGCCATAAATTTTTCAGCAAATTCGGCGTAAACCTCTTGCATTTTTTGAGCTTCCTCAATAGCTTCTTCTTTCGTTTCATGGGCGGTATGCCCTTCTTGCCATAAAAATTCTGCCGTTCTTAAAAACAATCGAGTACGCATTTCCCAACGCATCACATTTGCCCATTGATTAATAAGTAAAGGTAAATCTCTGTATGACTGAATCCACCTTCTGTAAGAATCCCAAATAATGGTTTCCGAGGTTGGTCTGATAATTAATTCTTCCTCCAGTTTTGCATTTTCATCAACTACAATTCCCTTACCGTTTTCATCATTTTTAAGTCTGTAATGAGTAACTACGGCACATTCCTTTGCAAATCCTTCCACGTGACTAGCCTCCTTACTGAAATATGATTTAGGTATCAATAAAGGGAAATAGGCATTCTCATGTCCTGTTTCCTTGAACATCCGATCTAACTCTGCTTGCATCTTCTCCCAAATTGCATAGCCATAAGGTTTAATTACCATCATTCCGCGCACTCCGGAATTCTCCGCAAGATCAGCCTTTACAACTAATTCATTGTACCATTTAGAATAATCTTCAGCTCTTTTAGTCAGTTTACTACCCATGAAAAATAATTTTTGGCATAAATATTGTAATATTACTTATGAACTCGAAAAAATAAGTTGCAAACTTAGTTTTTTTTTGCCTTACAACCATAAAAATAAGTCACTATGAAAAACATTACTCCAATAAAAAATATCTCTTTTTACATTATAATACTGGGATTTCTAGTTGTAGGTATTTCTTCATGCAGCTCATCTCAGCAAGCATCTAATAACGGTGACGGGATCTATGGATCACCTGAACCTCAACAAGAAGTTGTGATGGTCAGGGACACACGCACTGATTATTATCAAAACTACTTTTCGGGTGAAAAGGAAAACAATGATGAATATTTTACAGATGTTGATGCCTATGAAGGAAATTATGACACCGACACTGTTTATGTTGAAAATCAGTACGTAGGAAACCCTCCATGGGAACAAACAGCCTCTAGTGTAAGTATCAACTTTAACGTAGGTATAGGCGCCGGCTATGGCTGGGGCGGACCTTGTTTTGGATGGGGTGGCTTTTATGGTTGGGGTAACCCTTGTTATGGCTATGGCTATGGATGGGGTTATGGTTATGGCTATGGATGGGGTTATGGTGGTGGATGGGGTTACCCAGGTTATGGTTGGGGTTACTACCCAGGTTATTTTCCTCCTCGCTATCCGGGGTATTATGAAAGATCCACTTACGGAAAACGTTATGCTAATAATACTGGCAGATTTAATACCGGAAGGGTCAATAGATCTGATTCATTCAATTCAAGATCCAGCAGATCCGGCAGCAGAAATGTTGCCTCAAATTATTCGAATAACAGAAGTAGTAGATATAATTCGGCAGTAAAAAACGGCAGGTCCTATTCAAAGCGATCAAGTTATAGCAATACCAGCGCTCGTTCGAATACTCGAAATAATTCAGGAAATAATAACAGTAGAAGTTATAAATCCTCATCTCGACCTTCAAGATCATACTCGCCCAGTTCCAGAGGAAGTTCTTCAGGAATGAGAAGTTCTTCAGGAATGAGAAGCAGTTCAGGAATGAGAAGCGGTTCAGGGATGAGAAGCAGCTCTGGCAGAAGACAAATGTCTTATAACAATATTGAAACAAAGGCCGGAACCAACCGTACCTTTATAAAAAGAGCCCAACAATCTGATAAAACCAATACTTCTAGCAGGGTTTCGTATGCCAACGCCAGAACTAATGGAAACATTCAACGGTATGAAAAATATGTTCCTTCTTCAAGAACGAAAAGCACTTCTAGCTCAAATAGAGCTTCTGGTCAAAATAGTTTAGGAAGTTCCGGTAGCAGAAGTTCCGGTAATACGGCAAGATCTTCATCCGGAAGTCGCTCAAGCAGTGTCTCAAGATCATCTGGCAGCTCAAGTAGAAGCTCAGGTACATCAAGTGCAAGTGGGAGTCGTTCATCTTCATCAGTACCGTCTTCAAGAAAATAATCATTAAAAAAATTTACTATGAATCAAAAGATACCTTTGGTTGTGCTATTGCTATGGAGTTTTGTGATGTCTGCACAGTCACTAAGTTATGTTGATCAAGCCGTTTTATTCTCAACAGAAAGTAATTTTGGAACCGCAAGATATGTTGGTATGAGTGGCGCCTTTGGGGCCCTTGGTAATGATATGTCTGCAGTAGATATTAATCCTGCTGGCCTGGCGGTATACAACAAAGGAGAATTCTCAACAACATTTACTTATCGCGATACGGATATCAATTCTACATTTTATGGAAATACTATTGCCAATAACGATGATTATTTCAGGTTTTCACAAATCGGTGGAGTTAATAGCTGGGACAGTTATGGAAATTCAGATATATATAAATTTGCCTTTGGGTTTAACTATAGTGTTGTAAATCATTATAACAATAATTATGTTGTTCAGGGCAACAGCGGTATTCCCGAGTATCCAGATGACCCGGATTTTAATTTTGACAACGATCCTGATAACGACATTAATTATATGAATGTGGATGATCAATATTTTTACAATTATACTTCAGGGATCAACGATAAATTTAATTTTAGCTTTGCTACCCTTTACAAAGAAATTGTATACATGGGAGCCTCTATGGCATTTCACCATATAGATTTCTATCAAAACACGGTTTTTGAAGAAAGTAGTAATGATGGCGAAGGTAATACCATGGATGTGCGAAATACAGAGTATTTGTCTACCTATGCCAGTGGATTTAATTTTGGCCTTGGAATTATCGTTACCCCAATCAAAGGACTGCGTTTAGGTGCTTCATACCAATCACCCATCTGGTATAATCTATCTGAGAGGTTTGAACAAAGACGTAGCTATGTTTTTAACGGTGAATTAGATCCTGATCCTGAATACCCTTTGCCTAATTATTATGATTACAAACTTAAAACGGCCGGCAAGTTTACTGGAAGTTTTGCCTATGTATTCGGTCAGTATGGTTTGATTAGTTTCGACTATATCTATCAGGGTTATCAAAACACCAAACTACAACCTTCAAGTAATTTTATTGATGAGAACCTGGACCTCAATACAGGATTGAGGAATACAAATTCCTTTAAAATTGGAACAGAGTGGAAATACAATGTTTTAAGCTTCAGAGGAGGATATAGAATTATTCAATCGCCATATAATAGTTCATCAACAGAATACGATGTTAAAGGCTATTCATTTGGACTAGGAGTCAAATTTTCAACACGTTTTGGTCTTGACTTTGCTTATGACAATTCATCCTACACAGATGACTATAGATTTATGAGTGCTAATGGAGTAAATCCAGCCAATTTAGATATCACTAATAACAGATTTACCTCTTCTCTTGTCATGACATTTTAAATTATTACATCTTATATGTTAAAGGCCCTGTTTTATCTGATAAATTGGGCTTTTTTTTTATGAACTACAGTCTTTCTACAACATCCATTAAAAAATTTGTGATTCTTAGCTTTGTTTAAGTATTTTTACCCTCTAAACAAACTTTCATTTTATGAAGAAAAATGATCTTGAAGCAAAGAAAAAAGGTCAGAAAAGTCAGGAAGAAGATGTTGACATTGCTCAACTTTTTGCCATGATTGGAACGGGTGTAACAAATCTTGTCAATTTTATTACCTCACTTTTTCAAACTGTTTTTGGCTGGTTTCTACTTCTTTTACTTTTTATCAGAGCTAATTTGAATAAAATGATCCTTGCTGCGATTGTGGTCGGCAGCATAGGCGCTATCTATCAATATACGATCAAGAAAGCACAATATGAATCGTCAATGACTGTAGAACCTAATTTTGGATCTGCTGTTCAATTGTATAAAAACATTGATTATTATCTGAGTCTTGTCCAGCAAGATGATTTTGAAAGGCTGGCAACTAGCTTGAATATTACAAAGGAAGAAGCTGAAAGCATCTCATGGATAGAAGTTGAACCCTATTCAAACGAAAACCAGGTTTTACTCTCTTATAAAAATTTTGTTGCAGAGCTTGATAGTAATGCTGTAAAGTATATAAATTATAAGACTTTTACGAAAGAACAACCTTTAGAGTCTTTTAGATATCATACTGTATGGATCACGGCAAAAGACAAGTTTATCTTTACAAAACTTGAGTTGCCAATCATTAATTCGATCATCAGCAATAGCTATTATGACAAGATCAAAACAACGGCATACAACAATTTGATCAGTAAAAAATCAGCTCTTGAAACCTCAATGATGGAACTTGATTCATTAAGAATTTTATATAAGAAAGTGCTATTGGCAGAAAGTGCAAAAGAAAATAATGGTACCAATATTTTTATGTCAGAAACAGGTAATAACAGCAAGGAAGTTGATATTTTTGATAAGTACATGCTGATGAATGAGGAACTTATTCAAGTAAACGAAAAGCTGACTGCAGAAAACCAAGTGGTAAATGTGGTGTCTAGTTTCAGCTTGATAGGTACGCAAGTTAAAACCTGGTATAAGAATTTTGCTGTAATCGGATTCATTGGAGGTTTTGCACTGATGTTTCTTTTAATCATTATTAGAAAACTAGATCTGCTTTTAGTGGCTTATAAAAATAGACAATCAGATCATTGACCAGAGAAATATCTGGGAAACCCTGTGATGGCTGCTTTTTGTGATCAATCCATCTTTAAGTGAAATTATTGAATATATTAAACCTTAACGCTGACGGAAAAATTATATTTAAAAATTTTTCCTACCTCTCCTTTCTTAGGGCTTTTAATGTTTTAAGCCAATATTTACTCGTTTCCTTTCTTGTGAGGACCTTAGGCAGTGAAACTTATGGGTCTTTTGTCTGGGCTTTTTCGATCATACAATATTTGATCATTTTTATTAATTTTGGATTCAATACTTATGCCGCAAAGTATATCACAGATAAAAGTAAGCAGCAGAAGGAAATCAATAAAATTTTTTCGGCTATCCTGGGAATTAAACTAACCATGTTTTTGATAGCTGGGCTTCTGCTGCTTTTAAGTCTTTATTTTATACCTGCTTTAAGAATTCATGGAGCCTTACTGCTTATACTTCTGGGATTTGCCCTCGGGGAGGGATTATTCCCTATCTGGTTCTTTCAGGGTAAAGAAAAGCTTGGAGCTCCTACAAAAATTGTTTTTGCCTTCAAATTTCTACTGGTTCTGTTGACCGTGATACTGATCACATCCTCTCAAGATCTTTTAAAATATGCCATTTTGTTAAGTAGCAGCCAGCTTCTCATTGGTATAGCCGGATTGTATATGACTCTTACCAAGTTCGACACCAACCTTATAAGGATTCCTTTGAATTTTGTATGGAAAGTAATAAAGGAAGGATTTATATTCTTTGTCGGATCTCTTTTTAGCAAGACTTTTAATTTGGCGGTTATATTTTTGGTTGGTATCTATTTTACGATGGAAGACGTAGCAAGTTTCGATATCTCTTTCAAGATCATTGCTGCCTTCCAAATTCCATTTGAAACCCTTTCGATGGTACTTTTCCCTACCATAGCAAGGTCAAAGGATATAAAAATGAATGAGAAAATTATTTTTCTAGCAACGGCGGTTTCTTTTATCTTCTGGGGTTTTGCATACTGGCAATCCGATCTGCTCATGACAATTATGGGCGGTAAAGAATTGATAACCTACAGTCCATTGTTGCAAAACTTAAGTGTACTGATCCCCATTGTTGTCATCACATATTTCCTAGGAACCAATACACTGGTTGCATTTGGTTACCACAAAGAATTCAATTTGAGCATCATCCTTCCCTCAATTTTGTATATCTTAACTTTGCTAATACTGTGGTCACTTGATTCAATATCGATTCAATCGATTCTATACTCCAGAATCATGGTTGATGCCTTAATGATGACCTTCAGGATGATAATCGCTATTAAATATAAACTGATTTTTACCTCCAGATGAAGCTGTTGCGTTCGAAATATCGTACTGCTGATATAACTATTGGCTTATTGTTTTTGGTTTTGCCATTTTGGACAGTTCCATTAGCCATATTTCAATTTTTTAAAACCAGACGCAGTTTCTACACCTTATTGATTTCTATATTCTTCGGACTCACTGCTTCCCTCCTAGCACCAACCGGAGATCTTTACAGACTATATATTACCTATTTTGATTTTCAGGAAAGTAATTTTGAAGGGTTTCTTGATTTGATAGCATTAAAACCTGATTTCCTGTTCTATCTGCTTCTCTATGTTTTTGCAAAAATAGGACTTTCGATTCGCCTTATTGTTTTTGGTTTGGTATTCACCTATTTCCATCTTTCTTTTAAGCTACTTTTAAAGCAAAAGGTAGCTGTAAGTGCAGCATTAATGATCCTTTTTGTGATGCAATTTGATTTCCTCCTTCAAGGTCTTTTTTTAAGATTTCCATTATCTATGCTTATTGTAATTTATGCTTTTTTAAGAAATATGGAAGAGAGAAAATGGGTACTTGTATGGCTTATCATCGCTTCAATGGTCCATTTTGCTGCCCTGGTTACAATTCCTATTTATTTTTTGTCTAGAATTAAATATCGAAGACTCAATATATTATTCTTAGTGTCTCTTTTTATAATGCCCTTCGGTAGCTATATATTTATTTTTCTTACGACACATTTTCTTGAATATTTTCCTGAAATCCCCTTAAAATTAAAAATAGAAAGCTACTTCCTCGGCTATTGGGCTCTTGAATATTTCGATGATAGAACCTGGAAGGCCCTGCTTCAGTTTTATGCAGAAAGAGTGCTCTATCTATTTGTACTGCTTTATTTTCTGTTGACAAAAAACACAAACAAATACCGTCTTCAGGTAATTCCATTTCTTATTTTAATAAACGTCTTGTTTTCCTTTCCAAATTTATTTAGCCGGTATTCCATTTTAGCTATTTTCTTTGGTCTTTTCACTATAATTATAGAGCAACGAAAAACTACTATATCGCGTTTTATTAAATTTGGTCTGATCATCATTATTCCAATCGTATTTGGTATTAGAATTGTTGCCCAGCAAAAAAACATAAGAATTGGTTATATTCCTGAAGTACTTTATTCCAATGTTATATCCTTGTCATTAAAAAAATATGATAAACAATGGGTCGAAAAAAATATTGACAAAGATACTGCCAGACCGAAAAATATAGAATCCCTATGAAACCGGTGACTTTTTTTAAGTATTTATTCATACTCATCTTGCCATCTGCGCTTGTTTCATTTGCTGGAAATTCCATCATTTTCATATTTGCCGCTCTTATCGCCATCTCCCAGCTAAAAACGAATTACCCCCCTAATTTCTTTAAAAAATACCTTTGGTTTTCGGCATTTATCATCAGTATTATATTGGGTATGACCCTGGATTTGTTTTACAATCAGAGTTTTGATAGCAGGCAACTAACAAAGAGATTGGCATTTGTTCTTATGCCATTTGTCATATGTTATTCCACAAAGAATCATCAATCCCTGGCCTTAAAAATGCTCGTATACTTTATGAGTTTATTAAGTTCTTTACTTATCATCATTGGATTGATCAGATCCTGGTTAAATAAAGGTGAAATTGTTTATGGTAACTGGGATAGCGAAACGACCGAAGCGTTTTATGCAAATGACATGCTTCTAAACTGGGGAGAACTTAGTTATAAAAGAATCTTTCTTTTCTTGGATATGCATCCCTCTTATTATGCGTTTTTTTCAGCTGTCGTGATACTTATTCTGTTGTTCACATCTATAATAAAGCTGCAAAAATGGCAACGATTTATTCTATTGTTTTTACATTCAGTAATGATACTTTTGATCAGTTCAAAGGCTGGTATTATTTCTTTGCTGATAATTACCGGCATTGAATTCTTCCATAGAAAAAAACTAAAAGAAATGTTTCTTTGCGTACTTATCTTCTTCTTAATTATTGCAAGTGCCTTAAGCATTCCATCCACACGACTTCGTTTGGAAAAAGCCTATAAGATAAACACTAAAGATAACGACACCGCTGAGAATAGCTCACTTGGTAGACTTGTACTATGGAATTCCCTTAATGAATTCAGCGCTAAAGAACTCTTAACAGGCATAGGGATTAATGCTTCAAGGGAGAAAACAAAAAATTTAACCGGAGAAGATAAGAATATGCATAACCAATTCCTTCAATCACTTGTTAGTGCAGGAATCATTGGGCTGGCGCTACTCTCTTGTTTTATACTACTGCCTGTTTTTTATAGTAAACATATATTTACCTATGTATTTATCGCTTTGCTCTTTATAAATTTGTTATTGGAAAATATGATGGACCGGGTTTGGGGTATAATGATTATTTCATTTTTTTATGGTCTTTTTGTGTTTGGTGATCAATCCCTGTTCAATAAAAATTCAGATCAAGGTGCTATTTAAGTAGACCAATTCGTATATTCCATGAAGAAGTAACAAACGATTATTATCCAAATTTAAACACTCAAAACGAAAAGAGAACAAAACAGATTCGCATGACTAAAATCAAAATTCTTTATTTGGTTTCTACGCTAAGAAAATGCGGACCCGTAAATATTTTATATGGAATAGTCAAAAGTCTTGACAAACATCAATTTGACATTTACATTGCCTGTCTTTCTAAAGAAAACAAATCTTCTATGAAAGAACAATTTGAAACATTGGGTGCTAAGGTGATCAGTCTGAATAATTCAAGGTTAAGCGGTTCATTTAAAAATAAAGGAATGATTCAAGCACTCGTCGATTTAAATTGCATTGATATAGTTCATTCACATGGACTAAGGGCGGATATGATAAATAGCGACTTAAAAAATGTTTGCCGTTTTACCACCATTCATAACTTTCCAAAAGAAGATTATTTCTTACAATTTGGGAAGATCAAAGGTTCAATAATGGCTCAAAATCATCAGAAAGCTATCTCAGCTATTGAGAATAGAATTGCTTGTTCGAAATATATTGGGAGTAAATTTTTAACTGAATATGGCATTGAATCTTCATGTATTCAAAACGGCATCGATCTTAATTCCTTTGAAAAAACCGATCACATATCTAAAACTGAATTGAGAAAAAAATTGGACTTACCTATTGGTAAAAAAATATTTCTTGTTAGCGGTTCCTTGATCAAAAGAAAGGATCCTTTGACCATTCTAAAAGCCTTCAATGAACTTGACCAACATAAAAATTGCCTTGTTTTTATTGGAGCAGGTAAATTAGAAAAAGAGTTAAAATCTGAATATCGCAGTGAAAGTATTATTTTTAGAGGCGGAGTCAATAATATTTCTGATTTTCTTAGTACGAGTGATTTTTTTATTTCAGCATCTCACTCAGAAGGCCTGCCAAATGCTGTTCTTGAAGCTATGCATGTGGGTGTACCGGTAATTTTATCTAATATTCCATCCCATAAGGAAATTGTTGGTGATCAATATCCTTTTTTGTTTAGGACAAAAAACATTTCAGATCTTGAACAGAAAATGAATGACATGTTAAAGAGCCTTCATATATTGTCTTGGAAATCGCATTCGGTCTTAGTTAAAAAGAATTTTAATTCAAAGACCATGGCTATGAAATACACAAAAAAATATCTGGATCAATGTCAGAGTTTGGTAAAATAGAAAGGCATATCGCTTCCATGATGGCTAAATTCCCAGGATTTAAGCCTGGGGTAAAACTCATGTATCAACAGATTAATCACCTGCTTTACAAAAAGTCTTATCCCTATTATCTTTCAGAGGATGTTTTTATGGAACAGCTTTCGAACAATCAAAATCAAGGAAGCTTCTGGGGTTATTATGATGCCTCACCTCTTTTTAAAGGAAACTTCATGACGCACTCTTTTGACAAGGAAATTGCCCTAAAAAATAGACTTTCATCAGCTATTGACATTTTAGTAAACAATCATAAAATATCTAGTAGTAAGGCCTGGAACTGGCAACAAGGTTCAAGACTTTTTTGGGTTAATGAAAATACC
>CAZPHF010000026.1:11232-34515 GCA_964586115.1 uncultured Flavobacteriaceae bacterium
TAGAATTACTGAAGGAATTTCATAAAAAACCCCATATGGAAAATGCGCTTCACGGAGTCAATCATATTCAGATTTCGCCAAATTCAAAACGATTTATGTTTCTTCATCGATGGTATTTAAAAAACGGTCAGAAAAGAAGTAGATTACTCACTGCTGATCTGGATGGTTCAAATTTGCATATATTGTCGGATGATGACATGGTATCTCATTGCAATTGGAAAAATAATGAAGAGATTATTGGATGGATGCATAAAAAAAACATGGGTAACGGATATTTTTTACTAAAAGATCAAACAGATCATTTTGAACAAATTGGACATGGTATTCTCCTTGAGGATGGTCATCCTAGTTTTAGTGAGTGCGGCAATTATATAGTTACGGACACTTATCCAGATCGTTCAAGAATGAGTCGTCTTTTACTTTATGACTTATCTCGTAAAAACTTAACTATTTTGGCATCCTTCTATACCCCTCTGGACTATAATAATGAAAATAGATGCGACCTTCATCCCAGGTTTTCAGAAGATCAAAATATCACAATAGATACGGTCTATGAAGGTGTAAGGCGACAAGTAAAACTGGATATTTCAAAATTATTATGAAAAAAGTTTCGGTTATCATGTCGTCCTATGACAGCGCAAAATTCCTAAAAAAGGCTATCGAAAGTATATTGCAACAGAGTTATACTAATTTTGATCTTATTCTTATCGATGATGCTTCAACAGATGGCAGTAAAGAGATCTTAGCAACCTATGCTGCAGCTGATTCAAGAATCATTCCGATTTATAACGAAGAAAATATAGGGCTAACTAAAAATCTGAACAAAGCTATTTCTCTTTCTAAAAGCGATTACATTGCTAGAATGGACGCTGATGATATTGCATTACCGACAAGGCTTGAAAAACAAGTCAACTTTCTTAATTCTAAGAGAGATATTGATCTTGTTGGATCGGCAGCTATAGATATAGATGAAAGTGGAAGGGAAATACAATTGAGAAGATCGCCAAAAACCCATGATGAGATCATTGCACTTTTACCCAAAGCAAATCCTATGACCCATTCCACAGTAATGTTCAGGAAAGATAAATTTGAGAAGATTGGGTTTTATAACGAATCATATCGAACAACCCAAGACTATGAAATGTGGTTCAGAGCAGCTGGTTATGGATTGAAATTTCACAACCTTGAAGATATTCTTTTACACTATCGCATGGACAACAATTACCACAAAAGGAAATCCTTTAAATACCGACTTTACGACTGCAAGCTCAGACTTCAATGTTACAAACATATCCAACTACCCTTATTCAAATATTATTATGCCATGATCCCCATCATTCTCGGCGTAGTCCCTGAACGCGTATATGGTTCGATCAAAAAAATGGACCCAAGGGTAAGAGATTTACATTGATTTGGGACTAAATTAAGTTTATCTTTGCCTCAAAATAATACCAATTGAATTCAGTTTCCGAAATTCAGCAAAGTACAAAAAGGAGTATCCTGCTGCCTGAGTTAGGACTATGGCACAAAAAAATTCTCCTTGCTTCAGTTGACTTAAGTTTGTTGGTAGTATGCCTTTTCTATTTTCACAAATCAACGCACCTTGAGCTCGGATTTTATGAATTCTTCCAAGTACATAGTTTAAATCTGCTATTTGGTATTGGCGTATTTTGGGTATTGACCATCATTTTTAATTTATATGATCTCGACTACGTCAATAAAACGCGCAAAGTATTGCCCCTGGCTTTTTTTATAGGAATTTTGTTTACGCTTACCTATATTTTTACAACATCCCTCGCACCAGAAATCCAGATAAGAAAGTCTAGCCTATTCACTTTTGTATTTGTTTTTACTTTTTTATTGATGCTCTGGAGAGTTTTTTATGCCTCAGTAGTTCATACAAATGTTTTTGTCAAAAACTGTATCCTTCTAACCACTGAAAAAGATAATGAAAAACTAATAGTCAGGATAAAGAGATCCTTAGAAGGCAAAGATTTTGAGCACGGCCTTAAAATACTCCGTATATATGGGGTTACTAATAAAATTAAAGAAGTAGACAGGCTTTCTAGAGCCATTATAAGGATAAGCTCAAAAAAACTGGTTGATACCATCATCATTTTGGACCAAGATCAGGAAGCTATTTCAAAATCACTCAACACAAGTTTAGTCAAAGCCTTGGGTAATGGAGTTCAGGTGATCACCTACTTTAAACTATACGAAGAAGTTAAAGAAGCTCTTCCTATACAATTTGCGGGCAATCAGTTTTACAGCATTCTGCCTATTTCAAGGTATAACCATAACTATCTTTACCTGTTATGGCACAAACTTGTAGACATTCTTTCGTCAATTCTAGGACTTTCTTTCATGATTCTTCTTACTCCAATAATTGTATTGATGAATCTGTTCTTTAATAAAGGCCCTCTTTTTTATAAGCAATACAGAGTGGGAAAAGGAGGGAAAGAAATCCTAATTACTAAGTTTAGATCGATGATTGTTGAAGCGGAAAAGCATGGAGCAAAAATGTCAGAAAAAGGAGACCTCCGCGTTACTAGTTTTGGAAAGATTCTTCGAAAAGCACGTATCGACGAACTTCCTCAATTCTGGTCCGTACTAAAAGGAGAAATGAGTTTTATTGGTCCAAGACCTGAAAGAAAGGTCTTTATTGACCAACTTATCAAAAGTATCCCGCTTTATGATTCGAGACATCTAATAAAACCGGGAATCACAGGTTGGGCCCAGGTAAAGTACGAATATGGAGAGAATGTGGCTGATTCAACTAAAAAACTTGAATATGATCTTTACTATATCAAAAACAGATCGGTAACTCTTGATATTAGAATCATCTTTAAAACGATTAACACCATTGCCTTTTACAAAGGACGTTAACAACCCAATCAGATCAAGATCTTATGATGTTTTTACATCAACACCCCTACATCCCTTTTATACCAGCACAGGCAACTAAACTGATTGTCGGTACAATCCCTCCTCCAAGATTCTCTTCAGGCAGTCTTTTTAAAGAAGATGTGGATTTTTGTTATGGGAGTAAACACGGATTACTTTGGCCCATTTTGAATGAGCTATATGACCTCAACCTACTTTATGAAAATACCCAGCAGGCCATTAATCAAAGAAAATTATTTTTACAAAAGCATGGAATCGGCATATGTGATATGGTTGATCATTGTCAAAGAGAAAAAGTTGACGCCTCTGATCTTGGTATGAAACAGATCCAATTAAGGAACCTTATCGACTGCCTTAAAAAAAACAAACGGATCTCAACTATTCTCTTTATGGGAGGAAATAGCAAAAACGGTCCTGAGTTTTTATTTAGATCTCAACTTCGTGCTTATCAATATACCTTAACCCCGATTTCAACCGATCGCCCAAAGGTTCATGAATTGATTCTCGATCATAGAAAAATACGAACCATTTCTTTAATTTCTCCATCAAATGCCGCAAACCGTTCGATTGGTGCAGACCCTTATTACAAATTTAAAAAGCGGCAAGATAAAAAATATACAACGCTCAATTTTAGAATAGAACAATATAGAAAATACTTTTGTTGATGCTAAATTTTCGTATTTTAGAAAGTTAATATAGTATATGCAAAAAACAACCAGCATACAAAGAATAACCATTTCGCTTCTAATTGGTTATGTTTTCTGGGAGGTTGGGGTATGGTTTTGGAAACAGAAGCTTCCTCCTCATGACCCAGTGATTCGCGCTGATCTGATCTTTATTTTTCCTTTATTATTAATATTTATCATCATATCTTTATACCAGTATTTCAAATTCCGTTAATATGTTCTCAATAAGATCCCTTTCTACAGTACTCATTATCTTTTGTCTTTTTTGGTCGTGCAAGAAGGATTCATCAAAAAAATCACAACTACCAGAGCCTTCAGAAATGGAAACTGAAGTAGTTGCAACTCAAGATAGCGAGCCTACTATTGTAAAAACTTCATCCGGAAAATCCGTCCAGATCATTACTGTTAATACTAGTAGCAGTATGAATGACATCAAAATTATTCCCAATGATTTTTCACAATCAAGAGATACGTTTTTCTTAAAGGAAGTTGATCCATTACAAGAAATTTTGATTGGAGATCTTGACAAAAATGGTTTCGAGGAAATTTATCTGATCACAACCGCTTCAGGATCGGGATCCTACGCAGCGATATACGGTTTTGCATCTAATCAGGATTTGAGCATGACGCCTGTTTATGTACCTGAAATATCTGAAAAGGATCTGCTACCTGATGGAAAATTTTATGGATATATGGGCCATGATTCAATTTACACAACAAACAACAGAATCTATAGAAAATATCCTATTTATAAAGAAGGAGATGCCAACTGCTGCCCCTCCGGAGGAGATAAAACAATAAGCTATTATCTGAAAGCTGGTGAGGCTTCCTGGATATTGGCAATTGAAAATTAATTACCCTCAAATTTGACAAAATTATGTCTTTGCCCAAAATTTGAACTATGAAAAAATCATTTGTATTATGCTGTCTATTTGCAACCACGACTCTGCTTGCTCAAGACAACATCTCGGATACTGAACTTGAATTAATACAACTCAGTCTCCAAAAAAGTTACTCATTGAAAAATGCGAACAATGATCTTATGATCGATAGCATAGAAACCAGAGCAATCAAGCAGAACTTTATACCTACACTAAGTATGAATGGAGGCTATGCTTATGGTTCAGCCAACATTAACGCTGATATCCCAACATTTCAATTACCCATTTCAGGTACCGAAATTTTTGATGGGCAATCTCAATTTGATGCAACGGGTCATTTTTTCAATGCCAATTTGACTGCGAAAGCACTCTTGTTTTCAGGTCTACAGGTTAATTATGGATCAAAAGCAGGTAAGGAAAAGATCAAAGCAAAAAACTTTCTTTTGGAAAGTGAAAAAGCCAAAATCATAAAAGATGTGATAGATACTTTTGACAAGATCGAACTTCTTGAACGATCCAGAATTGTTTTGGTTGAAAGTGAAAAACGTCTTTCAAAAGAGAAAATAAAAGTCAAAGCAGCCATAGAAAATGGGTTGGCCACGCCATTTGAACGAGAAAAAATTTCAGGCGCCGAACTCAATTTGGCTTCTCAGAAAATGCAACTGGAAGGAAATCTTCGTTTGCTACAGCTTAAACTTTCGTTACTCACAGGTAGAAACATAGGTCAAATTGAACAATATGATTTTCAATTGAAACCCTGGCTTTTTAAACAAAACGATCAGTCATATTCAAACAGGCCCGAATTAGAGGCTTTGAGAGCTAGCATTGAGGCTTATGAATACAAACTAAAAATGAATAAGAATCACTTCTTACCTAAAATAGCTGCCTTTGCCACGCTTAGTTATTTCAATTTGTTTAACTCCGAAATAAAAACACCCTATGACACCCCTATATCGGAACAACCCATTAATTTAGATCTTAACTACTTCGAAGGTTTTCCAGCCTATCTTGTTGGAGTCGGATTTGAATGGGAAATTTTTAACGGACTCAAAAGCAATAATGAAATTCAAAAGACTTCCATAGAAAAAAATATGGCAGAGAATAAAAAAATTGACGCCGAAGAAAAATTAAAACTATTTGAAGAAAAAGTCAAAATAGAATTTGAAGTTAAAAACCAACAAATTCTTTTAAAAGAGAAAGAACAGGAAGTAGCGTCTAATGCACTGCGCCTCGCCATAGCAAGTTATCGGGAAGGGCTTATCAGTGTTTCTGAAAGGTTGGAGGCAGAAACAGACTACCAGGAAGCAGTCCTTGAATACTATAAAATGATTGTACTACAGCGACAAGCCGCTCTTGAACTCCTGATAGCTTCGGGAAGTTTAAACTTAAATAATCTCAATAATTGATTTAAAATGAAAAAAAAGACCCAATTGATTGTCTTGATGGTTCCAGTACTTATAATTTTAACGGGCATCATTATTTTAATGATCCTAAAACCAGACCCCGGTAAAAACCGAGTATTTGTAGGTCTGTTTGAAACAACCCAGATAAGGGTAGCTTCAGAAATACCAGGAAGGATCGATAGTATTTTCGTTCGTTTGGGAGAATCTGTTGAAAAAGGGCAGCTACTAGCGTCAATCGACAGTGAAATCTTAGATGCCAAAATTCAACAGGCCCAAGGTGTCTATTCAGCTGCAGCCTCAGTAAATGAAAAAGCCAATAAAGGAGCTCGCGAAGAAGAAATCATGGCAGCAAAGAATCAATATGAAATGGCTAAGAGTCAATTTACTTTTGCTGACAAATCATACAGTCGCCTATTGAATATGTATAAAGACAGTTTAATTTCAAGCCAGCAAATGGACGAAATGACTTTTAAAAGAAATGCCGCCGAGGAACAAATGCATGCGGCTCAGTCTTTATACACGATGGCCCAAAAAGGTGCACGTTCAGAAGATAAAAAAGCAGCCGAAGGACAAATGAAAGCTGTGGAAGGACAAGTGAATGAGGCCAAAGCCTATTATAAAGAATTAAAGATTTACGCGCCGGTATCAGGTGAAATATCTGCAAAAATGGCTCAGGAAAGTGAAGTAATGCCGGCTGGTTATCCCATTTTTACGATTCAAAAGTTAGAAGAAATCCATGCCGTTATTCATATCAGAGAAGATTTATTAGGCAATTTTAAACTGGGAAGTGAAATAGAGGGAAGTTTACCAGCTTTCGACAATGAAACAAGAACCTTTAAGGTATCTTATATCTCCCCTATGGCAGATTTTGCAGATTGGATCCCTACTGCTGATAAAGGTCGAATGGATATGAAAACATTTGAAATTCATCTCTACCCTGTTGAATCGAATACTGACTTGCGACCAGGAATGAGTATCAATATTCGTCTTTGAAGCAGCTAAAAAACATATTTATAAGAGAGCTATTCCGACTTCGATCAAGGTCATCTGCTTGGATATTGATTATATTTATTCCGATAGTTATCTTTTTATATTTGGGCGCCATTTATGAAGAAGGAGCAGTACAGGTAGTCAAGGTGGGTGTGCTGGATAATGACAAATCTCCCTTTAGCCAGCAAATCATTGATAATATTCAGGCCTCTCCTAAAATAGAGATTATGAATCTGTTTTCTTCAGAAGACAAACTCGAAGATATTTTTACTTCCCACCCAGATATCAAAGGTGTCTATTATATCCCTGAGAATTTTTCTAAGAACATTATGCTGGGCATGCAACAAAAACTCATTGTCTATACCAATTCCTCAAATATCATTTACGGAAACCTCTTGTATAAGGAAGCTGCTACCTTTGTCAATACCCTTTCCGCTAAAATCACCTTGAATGCGCTAACAATTAAGGGAATTCCTTATGATAAAGCAATTAAGATGATCATGCCCGTAAACACGCAAACCAGGGCACTTTTTAATCCGCATTATAATTATTTATATTATTTGGTCCCTGGTTTAACAACTGTTTTATTGCAAATGATCGTGTTTTTCCTGGCAACCAGATCGATCAATTCTGAATTTAAAAGCAACAGCTTCCAAGAACTATGGACAATCTCAGGAGGTAGTATTCTAAAAATTATTTTTGCGAAACTCTTAACTTATACGGTCATTGGCATGATGATCGCCGTGCTTATATTTGCATGTATCCACCCCATTTTAGGTATTCCAATGGGTAGCAACACGCTGCCATTTATGTGGGTGATATTAGTTTTTGTCATTGCAAACGCCTCGCTTGGACTTATGATCTCCATCCTGTTTAAGGATCAGGCCATTGCCATGGATGTCGCTTTTGTATATAATTCTCCAGCTTTTGTTTTTAGTGGTTTTACGTTCCCCATTATTGCCATGCCTGCCTTTAATAGTTGGTATGCAAACCTGATTCCCTACACCCACTTCTTAAAGGCTTATATCAAAGGAATTGAAATGAGTACGTCCTTTAGCTTTCTTATTCCCCAGGTAATTGCCTTACTGATTTTTGTATTATTCGCCTATGTCGTTAGCGTATTTGGACTTCAGTTTCATCTTAAAAAAATTGAGATATGAGAGGTTTTATGCAAATCATTAAGGATGAATTGACCTTGATTATTGAAGACAAAAGCATATTGCTTACATGCTTATTGGCTCCTATCTTCTATGCTTTTTTTGTGGGGTCAATTTACAAGGATAAAGATGTGGCAAATATCCCAATTGCCATAGTAGATCAAGATCACAGTAGTTTGTCCAGAAAAGTGGGAAGACTGGTAGATTCAAATGAAAAAATTAAAGTCCAGGGTAACTTCTCCAACCTTAATGATGCACTGTTCCTATTTAATTCCTTAGAGGTACAAGGCATTCTTATCATTCCTAATGATTTTGAAAAAAACACCCTGAATCTTGAGGGCTCCACAGTGGAATTAATTTTAAATAACACCAAGTTTTTAACCTCCAACGACATCAATAAAGGGGTTCAACAGGTCATGTTAACAGTGGCAGGAGGTGTTCGATTGAGCTATTTAATAAACAGTAAGGTGCCTGCTGAATTAGCAGAGCAACAGGCTCAGCCTATAATGCCTGTCATAAAATCTATATTTAATGCCACGAACAATTACGGAGATTATCTACTTCCTATTTTGTTGGTACTTATTATTCAGCAAACCCTGATCATTGGCTTTGGACAAAGTGTGCTGCATGAATTGGTGCATTTTAAAACCTTATCGGATCCGAATGTAAATTTCTTTGAATTTGTAAAAATATTTTCCGCAAAAGGGCTTTACTATGTCATTCTATACGCCTCCCTTTTCTTCCTTTTTTACAAAGTAATTTTCCCCTACTATCACCTTGATTTTAAAGGATCTGAGCTACTACATTTTCTATTGAGTTCACTGTTTATTTTAGCAGTAATGGTCTATACAATATTCCTTGGAACATTTTTTAAGACAGCCATTGGCTGGACCGAAATCATGGCTTTTTCAACCTACCCTCTCTTTTTAGTATCTGGTTATTCGTGGCCTATAGAAGTCATGCCTAAAGCTTTGCAGGTATTTGCTAACCTATTACCTTCAACCCCCTACTTTACCGTTTTTAATAAACTGGCAACGCAGGGGGCTGTTTTAGTAAATATTAAAAGTGAAGTCATTCACTTATTACTTCTCTTGCTTCTAGGTTACCTGATGTTATATCTCAGGTATCGCTACATACATAAGAAACGATTGTCATCAGATGAAGTTCTCAGTCCTAATGGTATGAACTAAAGGTCTAATGCTTTTTTCTCGTTCCCATCCATTAACAACTCAACAGGGTTTTCTAAAGCTTCTTTCACTGCCACTAAGAATCCTACTGATTCTTTACCGTCAATGATACGGTGATCATAAGACAGAGCCACATACATGATAGGTCTGATCTCTACTTTTCCATTGATAGCAACAGGTCGTTCAATAATATTATGCATCCCGAGAATTGCACTCTGTGGGGGGTTGATGATCGGTGTAGACAACATGGAGCCAAAAACACCACCATTGGTAATTGTAAAAGTTCCTCCTGTCATTTCATCTACAGTGATCTGTCCATCTCTAGCTCTTATGGCCAATCTTTTTACTTCACTTTCAACACCTTTAAAGCTCAATTTTTGAGCATTTCTAATCACGGGTACCATCAAGCCTTTTGGTCCGGATACCGCGATTGAGATATCAGCAAAATCATAGGAAATCTTAAAATCGCCATCCATCATAGAATTTACATCAGGAAACAATTTTAAGGCTCTAACCACAGCAAGGGTGAAAAAACTCATAAAGCCAAGCCCTACTTCGTGTTTTTCTTTAAAAATTTCTTTATATTTTTTTCGAAGATCAAAGATAGGCTTCATATCTACTTCGTTAAAAGTAGTCAGCATGGCTGTTTCATTCTTAACTGCAACCAATCGTTCAGCTACTTTACGACGTAGCATGGATAGTTTTTTTCTTTCTGTCTTTCTATCCTTATCATTCAAAGCTTCTCCCATTGATGGGACTGCCTTAATTGCATCTTCTTTGGTGATTCTACCGTCTTTGCCCGTTCCTTTAACAGATCCCGCATCAATACTCTTTTCGGTAAGAATTTTTTTCGCTGCCGGTGAAGCACTTCCTGTGGCATAAGTGGCAGTAGTATCTTCTTTAACCTCTTCTTTAGCAGTTTCTTCGATAATTTCTTTCTTGCTAACTACTTCTTTTTTTGTTCCTTCCTTTTTAGCAGCACTCATATCAATGAGACATATAACAGCTCCTACATCTACAGCGTCGCCTTCTTCTGCCTTCAAAGTAATGATTCCGCTTTCCTCAGCCGGTAATTCAAGCGTAGCTTTATCAGAATCTACCTCAGCAATGGCCTGGTCTTTTTCCACATAATCTCCATCTTCAACTAACCAGCTTGCAATTTCAACTTCGGATATTGACTCGCCCGGAGAGGGAACTTTCATTTCTAAAATCATTTTATTTCTAATTTATAATGATATTATTTTGTTGTTTTATTGTCAAATACACTTTCAATCACCCTACGATGTCTCAACTTATATCTTGTTGAAGAACCGGCTGCAGGCACGGCATAATACTTTCGTGATCGTACTTTTAGTTCCTTTAATTCAAAACGCTGAAGCATATAACCCCAAGGACCCATATTTCGTGGTTCTTCCTGGGCCCAAATAAAGTCTTCGGCATTCGTATACTTTGATATGATCTTTTCTATCTTTTCTTCGTGCAAGGGAAATAATTGCTCTATTCTCACGAAGGCAACATCGTTACGGCCATTTTTATTTCTTTCCTCCAATAGATCATAATAGAATTTACCTGAACAGAAAACCAATCGTTTTACCTGTTCAGCCGGAATATGATCATCAATAACCTCTTGAAACTCCCCTTCTGAAAATTCAGCCATTTCAGATACCGCCTGCGGATGTCTCAATAAACTTTTCGGAGTAAATACAATCAGAGGTTTTCTAAAATTCCTTTTCATTTGTCTTCTCAGTAAATGAAAGAAATTTGCCGGCGTTGTACAGTTGGCGACGGTCATATTGTCGTTTGCACATAATTGCAAAAAACGCTCTATTCTGGCTGAAGAATGCTCAGAACCCTGACCTTCATAGCCATGAGGCAATAAGACAACGATACCATTTTGTTGCTTCCATTTATCTTCAGCTGCAGAAATGTACTGATCGAACATGATTTGAGCTCCATTTCCAAAATCTCCGAATTGAGCTTCCCAGATGGTCAACGTATTTGGAGCAGCCATGGCATAACCATAATCAAAACCAAGCACGCCATATTCTGATAACGAGGAGTTATAGATACTCATCAATCCTTTATTCTTTGGATTGGAATTCAATAAGTTAAATTTTTCAGCCGAAATTTCATCTCTAATAATGGCATGCCTATGCGAAAAAGTTCCTCTTTCCACATCCTGACCAGAGATTCTAACATTATATCCTTCTTCCAATAAGCTTCCGAAGGCAAAAATTTCTCCCATACCCCAGTCCATCTTATTGATATCAAAAACCATTTTCTCACGATCCTTGAGAATTCGTTCGGCCTTTCTAAGAAATTTCACACCTTGAGGAACAGTAGAAACGATTTTGGCTATTTTTTCAAGTTTTGATTTGGGATACTTTGTTCCAACACTGAGTAATAAACCGTCAAGATCCTGATGCATAAATCCGCTCCATACATTACCCATAAAAGGAGTAACCTTACTCGCAGCGTCTTCCTTTGACCTGTTAAATTCCTTCTCCAGCAAGCCTTTATATTCTTCTATTAAATTTGGAAGATGGTTTTCATCAATAATACCTTCTTTGATCAGTTTTGCATTGTAAATATCTCTTGGATTAGGTTGCTTGGCAATGGCCTTATACAACATAGGTTGTGTAAACTTCGGTTCATCTCCTTCATTGTGCCCGTATTTTCTGTATCCTAAAAGATCAATAAATATATCTCGTTTGAATTTCATTCTAAAATCCAGTGCCATAAGTACCGCATGGGTCACGGCCTCTACATCATCTGCATTTACATGTAAAACGGGCGACAAAGTCACTTTTGCAACATCTGTACAATAGGTGCTCGATCTTGCATCGAGGTAACTGGTCGTAAAACCGATCTGGTTATTCACCACAATATGAACGGTTCCCCCGGTTGAATATCCTTTAAGCTTGCTCATCTGTATGAGCTCATATACGATTCCCTGACCTGCTACCGCGGCATCTCCATGCACTACTACAGGTAAGATCTTAGAGGAGTCACCGTTGTAATCTTCTTCTATTTTTGCTCTGGTAATCCCTTCTGCAACCGCTCCAACAGTTTCCAAATGAGAAGGATTTGGCACCAGATTCATTGTTATTTGTTTATTACTTTTAAGTGTTTTTTTGATCGTAGACCCTAAGTGGTACTTTACATCACCATCAAAGTCATCCTCATCGTAATCCTTTCCTTCAAACTCATTGAACAACTCCCTTATGGGTTTTCTGAAAATATTCACCAAGGTATTCAACCTTCCGCGATGGGACATTCCCAATACAAATTCATCCACGTCAAATTCTTCCGCAGCGATCCTGAACAAACCTCCCAAAGCTGGAATCAAAGTCTCTCCTCCTTCTAAAGAAAACCGTTTCTGGCCAACATATTTGGTTTGTAGGAATTGTTCAAAAGTAACCGCCTGGTTTAATTTTGAAAGAATATACTTCTTTGTACTTGCTTCATAATTAGGATGGTTATCATTTTCATTCAATCTGTCTTGCCACCACTGGACCTCCTCAGGCTTCCTGATAAACATATATTCTATGCCAATGGAATCACAATAAATGCGCTCCAAATGATTGACAATATCCGATAGTTTTGTAGGCTTTAACCCTAAGATACTTCCAGCATTAAAAACCGTATCGAGATCTTGTTTGCCCAGGCCAAAATTTTCAATATCAAGCGACGGACTGTAAGATCTGCGGTTCCTTACCGGATTTGTTTTTGTAAACAAATGCCCTCTTGTTCGGTATCCATTGATCAATTCTATCACCTTAAATTCTTTATATACTTGTTGTGGTATTTCAACATCAACCTCCTCAGGTTCTAAAGTATAGTCAGAATTTGCGAGATCATATCCCTGAAAAAAACTTCTCCAACTCGGTTCAACAGCATCAGGGTCTTTCAGATATTGTTGATACAAATCTTCAATAAACCCAGTGTGTACAGTATTTAAAAAGGAAAACCTATCCATTTACAAATGCTTTCAAATTTTAAGAAACAATGACAAAAATAAGGTGTTTTGCTATAATAGTTATAAAAAATATGATAAATATCAGTTTTCCATATAAAGCTGATATAAAGATCAATGTTACGTGCAGAATCCCTTAAATAGTCTAGATTACTCTTCTTTGGTTGATAATAGATTTGGATACCGTAAACTCCAAGCCTGAGTATCTTATTGAAGACTGTTTAAAAATGACATAAATCAGTTTAAATCCTCGTTGAATTTATTACATTTGTACTTTATTTAGAATTAGTTTAAATAAGAATAAGCAATAAAAATGGCAACTTCAACACATTTCTATACCGTCTTTGATTATGGCTGCATCGACATGGATACGGCTAAAAAGAAAACGAAATGCTGCAAAAAATATAAGAAAAAAGGTAAATTGAATTGTGATAATTGTCCAAAACTTTAAAAATAGCTTAAGAGATTCATATCTCAAATTCCTGTCCTCTTATAATACCTCCCAAATATCTGTTCGGTAAATAAAAACGTAGCTGCGGAATGTATTTTGATAGATTCGTCCAAAATCATTTTCTATCTTCTTATAACTTTCATTATTTAGTATCATCAAATTATCGGAATTAAACGGTATCAGTTAACCAAACCTATTACCTTTCTTTCTCTTATATTTTTCATTTTAACTAAAACTAACTACCATGAACAAAAAAGTACTAACATTTTTGATGATGACCTTATTCCTTTTAGGGCCCATTGCAACTTTAAAGGCCCAGGAAGAGTCTTCTTATTCTATGTGGGAGAGCATGTATATGACTCCAGATAATACCAAGCTTAAGGCCTTGGGTGAGGCGATGTCCAAACACAATAAAAAATATCATAAAGAAGGACCTTATTTGGCTACAGTATACAACGTAGTTAGCGGACCTAATATAGGTAAATTGGTTTGGCAAATGGGACCATTAAATTATTCGCATTTGGATAGCAGACCTTCCAAGGATGGCCATGATGACGATTGGCGAGATAATGTAATGCCAAATGTTAAAAAACTAAGCTCAGGAGAATATTGGAAACAAAATGATGAAATTTCAAATACAAGTATGATGGCAGAAGGAGACCCTTATCCAATTCTTCATGTCAGATTTCACGAAATAAATCCTGGCCAAACTTCACAAGTAAAACATTTAATGAGCGTCATTGGCTCCACGGTCAAAGGAATGGATGGGGTAAACCCATGGGGCTTGTATGTAAATGAATTCAGACAAGGTTATAAAATCGGAAGGCATATTGCCTCAGTTGGGTTCTATAAAAATTGGGCCGAATATGACAAGGAAGACACTTTTCAGGATACCTATGAAAAGCTTCATGGAGAAGATTCCTGGCAATCATTTATAGATGGTTTGGATAATACTTTTTCCGACAGTTGGGATGAGATCTGGGAAAGAAACGATGCTATGAGTGGAAACTAATATAAGTAATTAAAATAGCTATAAAACTGGAACCTTCCCTCAAGGTTCCAGTTTATTTTTGTTTTTTAGAATTTCTTGATCTTATTCCAAACTTTAATTTCATCTTCTGCGCTAAGCCCATCTTTAACCTCTACGTCTAAGCCATCACTTATACCCAAGGTTATATCTCTTCGCTCAAATTCCTTCTCACCAATTTTTACCTCAACAAAAGGTTTTTTGGTTTTCTCATCAAATTGAACAAGGGCTTCTTTAATAGACATTACGCTGTCTGCTCTTGCCAATATAATAGAAGCATTGGCACTAAGTCCAGCTCTTATAAAAGTAGTATCTGCTTTGTGTAAAGTTCCCTTTATCTCGAATTGAATCGCTCCGTTCTCTAGTTTTCCCTTAGGAGCAATATAATCAAGTACGGCATCAAAAGTAGCGTTCTCAATGGCACCAACTGTGATTTCCAATGGATATCCTTCCTTGATCTTTCCAACCTCTGATTCATCTACTTTCCCTTCAAATATCATTCGATTTACATCAGCCAAAGCTGCAATCGTGGTTCCTTCATTGAAATTGTTACTTAATATAACTTGATTTCCGACCTCTACGGGCATCTCTAAAACCATTCCTGAAACAGTTGATCGAATCAGTGTATTAGCCGAATTACCTAGGCCCTTGGTTGATCCAGTCTTCACAATATCATAATTTTGCTTGGCCGCAGTATAAGACTGTTCAGCCTGCTTATAACTTACTTCTGACCTTTCCATTTCCTCTTTGGAAATCACACCTTTTTGAAACAAACTCTTTTGTCTATTGAACCTTCTTTTTTCATCATTTAGCCCAATTAATGCAGCTTCTATAGCGTTATTGGCCTGATTCACAGCAGCCAGGTTAGGGACAACCTTAATTTTGGCAATCAGATCATTTGCTTTTACAAGATCTCCACCTTCCACATAAATTTCCTCGATAATTCCAGAAATATTTGGTTTGATAATCACTTCTTCCAAAGGCAGAATACTACCGGTTGCCACTGTTTTATTGACAATGGTTTTCGTGGATGGTTTTTCAGTTTCATATACCACAGGATCCTCCTTATTCTTGGAATAAAGGTAATACATGGCACCTGCAAAGGTGATAAGGATAAATACTAAAATAAAAATAGTTACTGACTTCTTCATTGTTCTTTTTTTCAATATTGGTTAATCTGTACTTAGTGCTTCAATCGGCCTTATTTTAATGGCATTCTGGGCAGGGATAAGTCCTGCAAACAAACCTGAAACAATCAGGATTGATAGTGCTATGGTTATAACGCCAAGGTTTACACTCGGGTTGGCAAACATGTCAATAGGATCTGTCATGTCGAGGGCATAATTCAAACCGTAGATCAGTACTGCGCCAAAAACAATCCCTGCCATTCCCGAAATTATAGTGAGAAAAACCGATTCCACCAGTATCTGGCTTCTAATTTTCCCTGGAGTTGCACCAACAGCTCGACGAATTCCTATTTCTCTTGTTCTCTCTTTCACAACGATCAGCATAATATTACTCACACCAATCACTCCTGAAAGTAAGACAAGTATTCCAACAAAATAAGCGATCACTTTTAAGGCTGCAAACAGACTTAAAACCCTGCTAAACTCCTGATAAAGATCAAAATGACCTACCGCCCGATCATCTTCCGGGTGTATTTTATGATTCTTTTTGACCAAATCGAATATCTGTCCTTTGATATCCGTAATTGGTGTCCCATCCATTGCTGTTATTGCCATCCAACCGACTTTATCTCCTCTGTTAAAAGCCTGAGAAAATGCAGTAAACGGTATATAAATCTGCTTTGATTCCTCTTCACTGTCACCTCCTGAAGTTTTCTTTTCATAGGTCCCTATCACCATAAAATTAACCCCATTGATCTTGATATAAGTTCCTAAGGCCTCTTCACCAATATCATAAAGACTTTTTTTCACTCCCTGACCAATAATGGCAACCTTCCTTTTATCATCAATGTCATTATAATTTATAAAACGGCCCTCTACGATATCCATAGGCTCCTGTTTAATGATCTCTGGATAATCACCATACACATCAAATCCACCGGTCTTTAAGCCTCTGATCACATTAGATCCTCCTCGATAACCACCCAATCGATTTCTAGGTGAAACAAACCTAAGATTATCAACATTGTTTCTTATATCTCTAACGTCATTCAAATCATAACTAAACCTTCTTCCTTTAGACATTCCCTGATAAGATTTGGTAACGGTTTGTGTCCACATAAACATGCTATTGGTCGCAGTATCGCCAAAATCTGCTCGAATACCATTTTCGAGTCCCTTACCTGCGGCAAGTAGTAAAATTAAAATGAAAATCCCCCAGAATACACCGAAAGCTGTCAGAAGTGTTCTTACCCAATTACTGGTAAGTACTTCTAAAATTTCATTCCATTTATCTCTGTTAAACATGCTCTTTCTTTTATTCGTCTCTTAAGGCCTCTATGGGTTGAATATTGGCCGCTCTATATGCCGGAAAGAAACCGGCCACAGCACCTGCTACGATTAAAACGATGACCATAGTAAAAGCAATTGAGAAATTAACTGAAGGATTCAATATATAATCCACCTCTACATTAGGCCCTACAATTTCTAACAATCCCATGCTTAAAATGAGCCCTGCAAAGCCCGAGACAGCCGTCACAAAAATAGCTTCCTGTAAAATCATACCCACAATTGACCAAGGTTTTGCACCCAATGCTTTTCTAATACCAATCTCTCTGGTTCTTTCCTTAACAATAATCAACATAATATTACTCACTCCTACTACCCCGGCTATGATGGTGCAAATTCCTACAAACCAGAAAAAAAAGGCAATATTATCAGTAAGTGTATAATATCTTTTTGCCTCATCAAGCATGCTGTGAACGTTTATCGCGCTATTATCTTCAGGAGATACCTGATGTACTTCCTGAAGATATTGCTTTATTTCAGCAGTAAAAATATGAGAAGCCAAAACCGCTTCATCAAAACTTTTCTCTGGTTTTAATGTATAATTGAGATTATTCACCCTATCAGCTCCATTAAAAACACCTTGCGCTGTCGTAAAGGGAACAAATGAATTATTTTCTTCTCGATCTCCACCGATATCACTATACACTCCAACAACTCTGAAATTTATTCCAGAAATCTGTAAATATTCTTTCAAAGGATCTTCAACATTCTTCAAAAGTTCTTCCTTAATCTTATTGCTTATCACAACCACCTTGTTCCTTTGGTCAAGATCCATTTGATCAATAAATCGACCAGACACCATCAATTGATTTTCAATTTGCTGATAATTAGGATAAACCCCACTAATACCATAAGAAACTGATTCATTTTTATAATTTGTGGTTGTTCCCCAAGGGACCCTGAAAATTGCTGATTTGTATTCTAATTGATCTTCATATAACTCTTCTATATGATCAAAATTATCATTCTTCATCTGAATCCTTCTTCCCGGATTCAAACCTTTATACTCTATTGTAGTGGTCTGTGTCCAAACACTAATTCGATTACTCGCGTCTTTTTCGAACTCCTTTCGGATGCCATTTTCCATTCCACGTCCAAAACCAAGAAGGACTACTAGAATGAAAATACCTGAAGCCACAGATAAACCAGTAAGAAACGTTCTTAACTTGTTCTTTCTAATGGTTTCAAAAATTTCCTGCCAGCGATCTATATCAAACATTGAGACATCGTTTATTAAAGGTTAGACATAACCTCTTTGACTAATAGACGCTAAATTGCAGGTTTTTGTTACAGTTATTCCTTTTAATTTCTAAACATTATCAGAATTACCAAAGAAAAGTTCAGATCTCTATATAAATATCCAATTTAAAAGCTAAAAATAAGAGCGTTCAGACATCTTTATTCTCCTCTGAATCATCAATAATTTAAATAGAAAAAATACTTCTTATTAATTATATGACTATTGACTGGAACCTTTTCATTTTTAGGATATAAATGAATATTACACTACGAAAACGATATTGGATATTGATATTTCAAAAATAATATAGAAAAATTATTAAAGTGACAATTATCATGGTATAGGTTTTCAATTGATACTAATTTTACAGTAATATTAAATTTAACCGTCATGTTAGCTAAAAAATCCAAAAAAGCCGAAATTAGCGCCTACAGCAAAATCTTTTTTCAGTTAGGTTTGCTTTTATCATTGGTTGTTATTTACATTGCCATAGAATGGAGAACTTTTGACCGAACTATTAGTGAATTAAGCACTATGAACATTCAGGAAGAAGAAATAATGGATATTCCAATTACTGAAAGAATTCTTGAAGTTAAACCTCCGCCTCCGCCACCACCTGCGCCGGAAGTAATTGAAATTGTTGCAGATGAACAGGATATTGAAGAGACCGTCCTGGAATCGACTGAAACAGATGAGTCAGAGTATGTTGAGGTGATCGAGATGGACGATATTGATGAAGTAGTTGAAGATGAAAAAGTAGAAGAAGACATACCTTTTTCCATCATAGAAGATCCTCCGGTATACCCAGGCTGTAAGGGTACCAAAGAAGAAAAGAAAAAGTGTATGCAGGAAAAGATCGCCGAACACATCAGTAAAAATTTTAATACAGGATTATCTCAGGACCTTGGTTTATCTCCTGGCAAAAAGAAAGTATATGTCATTTTCAAAATTGACAAAACCGGTAAAATAACAAATGCGAGAGCCAGAGGACCTCATAAAAGGTTAGAAAAAGAAGCTTTAAGAGTAGTTAATATGCTACCAAAACTATCACCAGGTAAACAAAGAGGGATACCGGTAGGTGTATCCTATACCCTACCAATTACGTTACAAGTACAAATCTGATTCCATTTAATGTTAATAGAGTTAAATTAAGTTTTTAGTAAAAAAAGAGGTTGACATTAGTTAACCTCTTTTTAATTTCTTTCTGTTTAAATAAAAAGAAAAAAAACCTTGGGACTCTTTGACATCTCATGTCGCATCTATTTCAATTAATTGCCTTAAATTTGTGCTTTAATTGAATACCAATGAAGAACTTATTCTATTTGCTTCTCTTAATTTTTGGAGCTATACCTATTGTAAAGGCTCAGGAAATCATTCCTTTCCCAGATCTTAGTGAAAGTCATATCGCAGTTTACAATCAGGCGGAGGTAATTGATGATCATAATTATAGTCTATATACCAAGGATTATCAAGATTCTTTGAAGCAAGTTGATCTTGAAATAGAAGAGATAACTGAACGGATTCAAAAGGAATCAAACAAGATCCATAGAACCTCCCTTCAAACAGAAAAAACTATTCTTGTCAAGAAAAGATCAGGGCTTCTTCAGGAAGCTGAACTACTTGAAGATCTGAACAAATTCTATTGATCTCATTCATTAGTGAAACTTAAAAAGTTTTCTATTAATGGTCACTTGTCTACTATTCTTAATTTTTCAAAATAAGCTAGGATTCCTTTAGTTCATGAAATATTAAAGCCCAGTTTCCTTAACAATTGTTTAACGAGACCCGACAACTTCTGTCGTATCTCAAGTACATATTGAATGGTACTTTTACCTTGTAATTAAAAACAACATATCATGCAAAAGCTAAAAGAACTTATAGAGCAGGTAAGATTTACGGAATTGGATAAGATTGTCCAAATGAGTAAAGCCCAGGAGCTATACCTCAAAAAAGAAGCGCAATTGAATCAAGAATCTGTAAACCAATAATAGTGTTTGAATATTCAGGTGAATAGAATCATAATTTCCCATTTTATAATCATGTCAATATAGATTTATCTTGAGTAAATAAATATTGAAAAGCCTCAATTAGCGAATGCTAAATGAGGCTTTTTTCACAAAACATAACTGTTTGGAGAAATCAATTAGATACAGCTCTTAAAGGCATCCAAATATCTTCTGGCTGAAGATTACATTGTTCTATCATGTCAAGGCAATACTCCAATCTTCCCAAATCATCTGGGCTGGTGTTATTCGTTCCAAATGTGAATTTGACTCCGGCATCTTTAGCTCTTTTTATAAAACGAGCACTGGGTATCTTGTATCGAGCACTGATTTCCATGGCTACATCATTACTTTTAAGTACCGAAATAACTTTATCCATTCTAGCTTCTGTCCAAAGTTCGTCATATCGATTTTGAATCTCTTCCGGTAAGAAAGTGGCATTCACATATATGTCTATGGGCTCTTTGCCAATTATATTTTCTATCCTGTCTACGAGCTGGTCCATAAAATTTTGAGGATCACCAACCTCTGTTTCCTCTTTAAGCCATAAACGCATTCTCTTGCCATTGTCATTGGTCCAGGTCATAGCATCGGTAAAAACATAATCAAATTGATCAATAGTTTCTTTGGAAAAGAGTTCAAGCCATTCTCTTCCTTCCGCCTGCATTGCCAAATAAGTTTGAGGAGGCTTTTTAAAATCATTTATAAATTGCTGAAGAGAATCGTTAGATTCAAAACCCATATTGATTCCGCAGTTATAGGCGATCCCATAGGTAAAACCATAGGTCCTTGCATGCTCCAGGGTTTGTTCCATCGTTAATCCCTTTTTTAAATGCACATGTAGATCTGTTAATGGTATATTGCGTTTAGAAGCATTTAATAATTTTTTTTGATATACCGGGTCATCGAGTGCTATCCCCAAAGAAGGTAATCCATCTGCCAGAAGTTTTACTTTGATATCTTTGAAATACACCTTGCTTTCAGGATCATGACATTGCAATGCAAAAGTTCCTGCTCCAAGCAATCGCTGTTCCATATCTTTTAACCTTAAAGGCTGATCAGGTTGTGTGTAATCAACAATTAGTTCTCCATTGATATAGGTTTGAATGGTTTTATCCTGAACTTTGATCCGATAATCAAACCATTCATTATCCTGAACGGGAGATTTAGTCAAATTGCGTATCCCATATAAACTTCCTGTCATTTTAAGTTCAGTGTATCCATCATTACCTGTTTCAAAAACCGAATTGACTACCTGACATTCATATCCTTTCGATGGCCAACCCTCTTCCTGATACTCACTATGGAAATAGATACCTGAATTCGAATGCTTGGTGGTCTTCACTTTTACTTTCAATTCAAAGTTTTTAAAATTATGGCCTTTGACATTGCCCACATAAAACAAATGAGAACGAGATCCGGATGTGACGATTGCACCCTCTTCAATTTGCCAGGATGAGTTATTCTCCGAAGCCTTCCAGCCCTCCAGAGTCTCGCCATCAAACAGACTAACCCATTCACTTTTTTTCTCACATCCTGAGAAGAAAACCCAAAAACTAAGGACCATCACTAAAAACCACAACTTGTTTAAAGTTTTCATTGTAAAATATTTAAATATTCGCTCAAAAGTAAGAGACTCAAAGTATAATAACTCTAACAATTATCATGTATTCATTCTTTTTTACCTGAACGTCAGATTTAATTTGGGCCAATGAACTAGTTCCCTTTCCGAGCAGTCCATATATTTTATTAAATATTTTGTTCAACTTATTTGCATATAAGTTAAACAAATTGTATCTTTACCAGGAAATTGGACCACAATGATCTTAAATACGACATATACGAACAAGGAGAATGACGCCACCATTAACAATTTGGTAGGTAATCCTTATAGTTTTTTTAAAAAGCTCCAAATGAAAGGAATAGGATCTGGAAGAATGATCATAGACAAAGTTAGTCCAAAACTTGAAAAGACACTTTTGAACGGGCCAGATATTAATTATGCAAATATTGAATTGAGACCTGAAGGGATTTTAGTGAGAATAACAAGAAGACTTGACAACTTTACCTGGATCATCCCTTACTATCAGTTGTACACCTATATGACCAACGGTCTTAGTATTCATGGTCAAGGAAATTTTTTACAATTTAGAAACGACAGATTCTTAAAGACCAATAAAAATTTTATAAGAAAAATGCTGAATCTAAAAGTAGTTTATACAAAAGATTATTACATCTAAACCATAAAGCACCATGAAAATATATAGTATCGCCATCATTTGTCTCACTCTCGGACTTTTTTATAGTTTGGCTGTTCATCAGCAAAAGAATTGGACTTCCAAGGAACTTAAATCCTTTGTTTCTGAAATATATATGGATAATTTTGAGCATGAATCTGATATTGCTCCATATTTGATGATGGAAGATGATTTCTCCATGCAGGTGACAGGCAAAGAGCATAGGTATTTAAATACTGGCATTTCCTATATGGAACAGCCTACAATGATTGAAGAAAACCAATGTATTGCTGAAAATGGATTAGATCCAAAACCCAATATTTCCGGCTCTTAATAGTATTTAAGGAGAAGTATCGATTAAAATTATAATAGACAGATAGATAAGGTCTTATAGAAGTTATGAATGTTGAGGGGCATTCGACCAAGGTATAACAGCTCAGGTCATTCTATAAGGCCTTTCTGATGATACCATAGCAATAGTGCCTACCAAATGATGTCAACCTTATGCTGCGTTTTGTTTTGAATTTTTGGTTGTAACTTCTGTTCTCCGAACAATCTGAATAAATCTAATGATAAAAACGATTTTTAGACTTAATCCGGCAACAATTAAATAGGTTGGGTTAATAATTTCTTGTTCAATAGAGCGCAAATATAATCCTGATAGAAA
>CAZPHF010000027.1:0-32760 GCA_964586115.1 uncultured Flavobacteriaceae bacterium
CAGGACAAGCCTCAGATGTTCAGTACGTTTATGCTGCAGCTTTTGGCAGAGGTATATAATTCATTTCCAGAACTTGGTGACAGCGACCGCCCAGAGTTGGTCTTATTTATTGATGAGGCACATCTGGTTTTTGAAAATGCTTCCAAATCTTTATTAGATCAATTGGAGAGTATTGTAAAACTAATTCGTTCAAAAGGGATAGGTATCTATTTTGTAACCCAAAATCCTAAAGATATACCCTCGGATGTCTTATCACAACTAGGGCTTAAAATTCAGCATGCTTTAAGGGCGTTTACGGCAAAAGACAGAAAAGCCATTAAACTTGCTGCTGAAAACTACCCTGATTCAGATTATTATGATACGGCAAAGGTACTCACAGAATTGGGAATTGGAGAAGCTTTGGTGTCAGCCTTGAATGAAAAAGGGGTCCCAACTCCATTAGTAAAGACCATGCTAAGAGCTCCAATGAGCAGAATGGACGTATTAAGCGAAAGTGAGCTTCAAGACCTTATAGATAAGTCAAAAATTGCTCGCAGGTATAATGAAGTGATTGATAGTGATAGCGCCTATGAGATTTTAAATAAAAAAATAGCAAGTGCTCAACAAATAGAGAAAGAGACCAAAAGCAGATCGAGCAATTCAAAAAGCTCAAGGAGGAGTACTGCAATGAACCCGGTCTTGAAAGTTGTGACCAGCGCCACTTTTATAAGAGGCGTATTTGGTATTTTGAACAAAGTATTTAGGAAATAATTTTACCTAGTAAAGTGTAACTTAAATTTGCAGAATTTGAATTGTGTCTATATCTTAGGCCGTCTAGAAAATAAATATTTAAAGAGATGAATAAATTAATTGGGTTATTATTACTATCGATATTTTTGGTGCAGTGCGGTCAGGATAAGGATACACTTATATTGAAAAATCAACTGGGAAAAATCGATAAGAATACCAGTATTGAGGAACTCGATAAGATGTTTAAAAATGATTCTATTGAAAAATTCTCTTTAGAAGATGAGATCACTCGCGAGTACAGAGTGTTTGATGTTAATGGGAAGCCTTCATTAGTTTTTATACCTAAAGTTCATAATGATTCGATCAAGGGTCTGGACCTTGTAAAAATTTACAGCAGCCGGTATATGACAGAAAAAGGGATTTCTACCAGCTCTACTTTTAAAGATATTGTTGATAATTATTCTATCGATAAAATTGAACCATCTTTTAGTGCTGCAATTTTATTTGTAAATGAACTCAATGCGACCATATCATTAAATAAGCAAGACTTGAATTTGGATGAATTTGACATGAGGAAGATCAATCAGGGGCAGATTCCTGATGAGGCCAAAGTCAAATACATCAGTTTATGGTTTGAATAAGGGCCTATATCTTATTACATTTTATTGTTATGAAAACAGATAGATCTAAAGTAAAGAGAATTCCAAAAAGAGGGTCCTATGATGCAGCAAGCATCTATGGAATCCTGGATAAGGAATTTATTTGTCAGATAGGATTTGTTCATGATGAGCACCCGGTTGTGATCCCTACCATATATGGTCGAAAGGATGATACCTTGTATTTTCATGGTGCCAATGTCAGTAGGATGCTTCAATCTCTTGAAGGGGGAGTAAATTTATCACTCAATGTGACCCGGACCAATGCTTTGGTACTTGCAAGATCGGCTTTTCATCATTCCTTAAATTATGAATCAGTGACGCTTTTTGGAAAAGCTGAGCTGGTTGAAGATCAAGCTGAAAAAATTACGGCACTGCACATTATTTCTGATCAAATACTTATAGATCGTTGGGAAGAAGTTAGACAGCCAAATCAAAAGGAATTGAATGTCACCAAGGTGTTGAAGTTTTCGATCAAGGAAGGATCTGCAAAGATCAGAAATGAAGGAGTAGGAGACGATAAGGTTGATTATGATCTGGATATTTGGGCCGGTCTTGTTCCTATTGAAAGAAGTTATGGTGAACCAATTTCAGATCCCTTATTAAAGGAAGGCATTGCAATTCCTCAAAGTGTTCTAAACATAGAAGATGAAAAATTATAAAGTACAGCGAGCTCCTTTTGTAGTTCCCACCGAAGATGGTAAGCTTATCGAAGAGCATTTTGGACTCGCAAGTATTGAAGCCGACTTAAGTTTGGCACATATGATTGCTCCTCCTGGCTGGAGTGAACCCTTTCAAACCCCTGAATTCGATGAATTTACTTATATCATCAAAGGAAAGAAGAAGTTTAGTATTGACAATGATGAAGTCATATTGGAAGCCGGCGAATCGATAAAAATTTCTAAAGGAACCAGAGTACAGTATTCGAATCCTTTTGATGTACCTTGCGAATATATAGCTATATGCAGACCTCCTTTTCAATTCGATCTTGCTCATAGAGAAGAAGACTCTTAGTCGTTCTCAACAATAAAATTTATTTAGTTTCTGAATTCTACTACTCTTAGTGGCTTGCAGCTGAGGGTCTCACCTCCGATATCCTCACGGTAAAATTCAATCATTAAGCATCTCTTTGCTCACAGGCCTGCAAAGTGTTTTTTAATAACATAGCAATTGTCATAGGTCCAACGCCTCCGGGAACAGGTGTTATATAGGCCGCCTTTTTACTTACAGATTCAAAGTCAACATCACCAGCCAATCGATACCCCCTTTTTTTGGATGCATCCTCAACTCTGGTGATACCCACATCAATGATGGTAGCTCCTTCCTTGACCATATCTCCTGTTAAAAATTCGGCAATACCCAAAGCGGCGACAACAATATCAGCCTCTCTGGTAATGGAAGCTAAATCCTTGGTACGGCTATGTGCAACGGTCACAGTAGCGTTACCTACGTTTCTTTTTTGACTCAATAGAATACTCATCGGACGTCCGACGATGTGGCTTCTTCCAATGACAACTACATTTTTACCCGAGGTTTCGACTTCATATCTTTCCAATAATTCGAGTATCCCATAGGGTGTAGCTGGTAAAAAAGAAGGCAGGTCAAGTGTCATTTTACCTACGTTAACAGGGTGAAAACCATCCACATCCTTATCCGGATCAACGGCCATTAGTACCTTTTGCTCATCAATTTGTTTGGGCAGGGGGAGTTGAACAATAAAACCATCTATATCCTTATCGTTATTTAATTCCTCTATCTCATGTAATAACTGCTCCTCTGTAGTGTCTTCAGGCAGATCAATAAGTGTAGAATTAAAACCTACTTTTTGACAGGATTTTACCTTACTGTTTACATAGGTCATACTGGCCCCATCCGTCCCGACAATAATGGCTGCCAGGTGAGGTTTTTTTAATCCTGCTTCCTTGCGTTTAGCAACCGCTATAGCGATTTCATCTTTAATGTTGTCAGAGGTTTTTTTACCGTCAAGTATGATCATGATCTGTTTGATTAAAAGTTTTTATAAAATTTTAAAGCCTTCAAATCCGCAAAATTGGTCTGCTATTGCATCCCTTTCATCATTTGCATCATTTTTTTACCACCACCGCCTTGCATCATTTTCATCATTTTGCTCATTTGATTAAATTGCTTCATCAATTGATTGACTTCCTGAACATTTGTTCCGGATCCTTTGGCAATTCTTTTCTTCCTGCTTGCATTGATCGTCGCTGGTGTACTTCTTTCAGATGGGGTCATAGAATGAATGATCGCTTCAATACCTTTAAAGGCATCGTCATCGATATCCACATCTTTCATCATTTTCCCGGCACCAGGTATCATACCTACAAGGTCCTTCATGTTTCCCATTTTTTTGATCTGCTGAATCTGTTTTAGGAAATCATCGAATCCGAACTGATTTTTTGCAATCTTCTTTTGAATTCTTCTGGCTTCCTCTTCGTCATATTGTTCCTGGGCGCGTTCCACAAGTGAAACAACGTCTCCCATTCCAAGTATACGTTCAGCCATACGATCAGGGTGGAATACGTCAATGGCTTCCATTTTTTCTCCTGTTCCTATGAACTTAATCGGCTTGTTTACGACAGATTTAATTGAAAGAGCGGCTCCACCTCGGGTATCACCATCCAGTTTTGTCAATACGACTCCGTCAAAGTTCAATACATCATTAAATGATTTGGCCGTATTTACTGCATCCTGACCTGTCATTGAATCGACAACAAAAAGTGTTTCCTGTGGTTCAACGGCTTTATGAATGTTGGAGATCTCATTCATCATTTCCTCATCTACTGCCAAACGACCGGCTGTATCGATGATAATTACATTCTTGCCTGTGGATTTAGCATGTTTCAACGCATTTTCGGCAATTGCTACAGGGTTCATATTACCCTCTTCGGCATATACTTCAACACCAACTTGTTCGCCAACAACTTGTAACTGATTGATCGCCGCGGGACGATATACATCACATCCTACCAACAAGACCTGTTTGTTCTTCTTGGTCTTTAAAAAATTTGCTAGTTTGCCTGAAAAAGTTGTTTTACCAGATCCCTGAAGGCCTGACATAAGGATCACCGTAGGAGATCCTTTAAGGTTGATTCCTACTGTGTCACCACCCATTAATTCAGTAAGTTCGTCCTTAACGATCTTTACCATTAACTGCCCGGGGTTCAGTGTAGTTAATACATCCTGTCCCATCGCCTTTTCCTTTACAGTATTCGTAAAGTTTTTTGCGATTTTAAAGTTGACATCGGCGTCTAATAAGGCCCTTCTGACTTCTTTTAAAGTCTCCGCTACATTGATCTCAGTTATACTTCCATGTCCTTTAAGAACATGAAAAGCTTTATCTAATTTATCACTTAAATTATTGAACATAATTTCTTAAACTATTATATAAATTGCTGTTAATTACAGCAGGCAAAGATAAGAAATTACAAATAAGATTTTGTTAAGAATAGCTCGTATAATTAATTAACTCTTTGATTTTTCAAATCGGATGGAAGTCGTATTCACACAGTAGCGTTTTCCAGTAGTGTCTTTAGGGCCATCATCAAATATATGTCCAAGATGCCCGTCACAGTTCGTGCAAATAATCTCAGTTCTCATCATACCGTGACTTTTATCAACAACATATGCTACCGAACCTTCAATGGCGTCATCAAAAGACGGCCAACCGCAATGGGATTCGTATTTGCTTCCTGATTTAAAAAGTTGTGCGTCGCATGCAGCACAGTGATAGGTTCCCTTTTCGAAGTGTTTGGTGTACCCTCCGTCACCAGGTCGATCGGTTCCTTTCTCTCTAAGTACATAATATTCTTGCGAGCTTAAAATCTCCTTCCACTCCTGGTCTGTTTTATTTTCTTTTTTCTTCATACTGTTACTTTCTTGTGCTGTAATTGCAGAGCTTAATAAAATTAGGGTTAAAAATATGAGTGCTTTCATTTGATAAAATCTATAATTCTTTGAATAACAAAATTGTTTTTAAATATTTTATGATGACCCAGTCCATTTGTAATGAGCAATTCACCATTTCTAAGACTTTGACGTATGGAAACTGCACTACTTACATTTACATATTTATCGTCACTGTCGTGAATGACCAAAGTAGGAATAGTTATTTTAGCAGCCTTGTGCTCTGAACTGAGGCTATCCAATCTGGTATTGAATTTAGTTTCAGATAATTTTTCCAATTTCTTTGAGATCAAAGGTTTTAATTCCATTTTTTGCACGTAGTATTGAAAAATCTGAGGAATGGAATTATCGGCTCCAAGAGTCACTAGTTTCTCAACTTTTAACCCATCCGCTACTGCATTTATTAGTGACATTCCTCCAAAAGAATGCCCTATGGCCGCATCAAAAGGGCCGTATTTTTTGTCTAGTTCACGAATGGTTTCAAGGAATTCCATCATATTTGTACGTTTACCTGATGAAAGGCCGTGCGCAGGACCATCAAAACTTACAACCATCATTCTGTTTTCTAGTACTCTATCTGCAATTTGAAATAGCTGCGTCCCTCTTCCTGCCCAGCCATGAACCATTAAAACCTTTTTTTTAGAATAGCCATAAATATAGACCTGAACCTCAGCCTTACAGCCTGGTATATAAATGGTTTCTTTCTTGGCACTATTTCTCATGGTCAGTTCTCTTTCAGGGGCAGAAAATTTTACAGGAGTTGAGAATAATTTGGCGACAAACAATGTAACCATATCATTTGATAAGAATTGAAGTATTTTACCAAAAGCAATTAAAGGCCTCGGAATGACAAAGGAATTATGATTTCTTGATGGCGATTTATTTTCAGACAATTTTACTTTTTTATGTATTATTCAATAGCCATTTATTATTGCTTGCAACAATTAATAAATCTTTTATCGGGTTGAAGACGGATCTTTTTGGCCTTACAAATCTAACGAATTAATCAATGAAATAAAATCCTGTCATTTACGGATTTCATCATTCTAAAAAAGATAAAAAATTGTACATTGTCTTACCAAATTTTTAAACAACTAACCTATGCTCCAAAAAGGAGATAAAAGACTGACCCATAGTTGGGCATTTTACGATTGGGCCAACTCGGTATACTCTCTCGTTATTAGCACAGCAGTATTTCCAATTTATTATGAAACGGTAACAAAAACAGACAGTGGATTGGTAAATTTTCTGGGCATGCAGCTCAATAATACATCACTGTATACCTATGCTTTATCATTCTCATTCCTTATAGTGGCCTTTATTTCGCCTATTTTATCAGGAATTGCAGACTATGTAGGAAATAAGAAATCTTATATGCAGTTTTTCTGCTATTTGGGCGGCATCAGTGTAATGAGTTTGTTTTTTTTTGAAGGGGTTGACACCCTTTGGATCGGTATCGTGTTTTCAGTTTTGGCAAGTGTTGGATTTTGGGGTAGTCTAGTTTTTTATAATGCATATTTACCAGAAGTAGCCTATAATGATGAGCAGGATCAGGTCAGTGCTTTGGGTTTTATTTATGGCTATATGGGATCTGTGATTCTTTTGATCTTTAATTTGACAATGGTTTTAAAACCTGAATGGTATGGAATCACAGATGCCGGAATGGCGCCTCGAATTTCTTTCCTTACGGTTGGAGTCTGGTGGATGGGATTTGCACAGATCACTTTTAAACGCCTTCCGGATGGGGTGAAGAGTGAAAGACAAAAGAGAGATTTTATTTTTAAGGGATATCAGGAATTAAAGAAGGTGGTGAATGAATTAAAGGATCAACCCGTATTATTAAACTTTTTGACTGCATTTTTTCTATATAGTGTAGGAGTCCAATCTATCATATTGCTCGCAACAATTTACGGAAAATCAGAGATTGGACTATCAACCAGTAGTTTAATTTTAACGATCATAGTAATGCAGTTGTTAGGAATTGCCGGAGCTTATTTGTTTTCAAATCTTTCTAAAAAAATAGGTAATATCACCACTTTGAAAATAACCATCGTTATATGGGCGTTGGCAAGTTTAAGTGCCTATTTTCTTGAGAAGGATGATCCGAATGTACAGTTGAAGTTTTATGTGATCAGTGGATTTATAGGATTGGTTCTAGGGGCCATTCAAACCCTGTCACGCTCTACTTATTCAAAACTACTTCCAGAAGACACAGTTGATCCAACAACTTATTTCAGTTTTTTTGATGTCACTGAAAAGATAGCTATTGTATGGGGAACCTTTATTTTTGGACTGGCAATCTCCATTACTGATTCTATGAGGTTGTCTATCCTACTACTTTGTATATTTTTTGTAGCAAGTTTTATTGTCCTGAGTTTTATGAAAAAAACCAAATATGTTCATTGATGAGCACTTCTAAAATTTTTGATTTTGTCTTGATTGGAGGAGGTATCATTGGAACAGCCACAGCCTATAAATTAAGTGAAAAACACCCCGGTAAAACCATAGCTCTTATTGAAAAGGAGCAGGCCTTGGGGACTCATCAAACCGGGAGGAATTCAGGAGTTATCCATTCAGGTATTTATTATAAGCCAGGATCTCTTAAAGCCGAAAATTGCAGGGTAGGAAGGGAGCAATTGGTCGAATTCTCAAAGAGTCATGGCATTGCTCATCGTATTTGCGGAAAGATCATTGTTGCGACAAATGAACAAGAGGTTCAGGTTTTAGATCAAATTTTCGATAACGGGCTCAAAAATAAAACACCAGGAATCAAATATATTGACGCAGCAGAAATAGAGGAGATGGAATCTTCTATCAGGGGTGTAAAGGGGGTGTGGGTGCCGAGTGCCGGAATCATTGACTATGTAGCTGTCGTAAAACAATTTATACAGCTGGTACTCAATTCTAATGGTGATAATAGACTTTTTCTCGGTGAAAAGGTCAAAGGCCTTGAAAGAACAGATCAGAAAATAAGAATTATTACAGATAAGCAAACCATCATGGCCGATAAGGTCATTGTTTGTGGAGGTCTTTTTTCAGATCGACTAGCGAAAATGGATGGTATAAAGCTCGATATGCAAATTGTTGGATTTAGAGGAGACTATTACGAATTAAGAGAACATGCCAGGCATAAGGTAAATAACTTGATCTATCCGGTTCCGGATCCAAAATATCCTTTTTTGGGAGTTCATTATACGCCTATGATAGGCGGAGAGGTGGAATGCGGCCCGAATGCTGTTTTTACATTTAAAAGAGAAGGATATAACAAGACCAGTTTTAATTTGAAGGATAGTCTGCAAGCCCTATGCTATAAAGGTACCTTAAGGCTTTTTGCGAAAAACTGGGCTAAGGGACTTGAAGAATACAGAAGGGCCTTTTCCAAAAAACTTTTTGTAAAGGAATTACAAAGGATGATGCCTTCCATTACTGAAGCTGATGTCGTAGCAACCCGATCGGGTGTTCGGGCCCAAGCTGTTGGTAATCAGGGACAAATGATTGATGATTTTAAGATCATTAGAAGTAATGGTATTACACACGTGATCAATGCACCTTCTCCAGCGGCCACAGCCTGTATGGCCATTGCAGATGAAATAATTGCCGACCTAGGGTGAAATTTTAATTCACCCTGATAGTCTTGCAGTTAAACATTATATTATTTTTGTAAGTGTACGTCCATTTGTGGGAATGGAATACTGATGCCCTCAGCGTTAAAGGCATTATAGGTCTTTTCATTGATATCAAAAAACACACCCCAGTAATCTTCTCCTTTTACCCAAGCTCTTGCGGTTAGGTTAACTGAGCTGTCTGCCATTTCAGATAAACCGACGAAATATGCAGGATCGGTAAGGATTCGTTTGTCTTCCTTAAATAAATTGAAAAGAATTTTACGCGCTTTATCTACACTGTCTCCATAGGCTATGCCAAACGAAAAGTCAACTCTTCTTGTAGGTTCCGTTGAATAGTTTACCATGGATCCTGTTGATAAGGGACCGTTAGGAATAATTACCGTTTTATTATCCAGCTCCAATAAGATAGTGTTAAAAATCTGTATTTCTTTTACAATTCCTGTATGACCCTGAGCGTCAATATAATCTCCTACTTTATAGGGTTTGAACAGCAATATAATAACTCCTCCCGCAAAGTTTTGCAAGGTTCCAGAAAGTGCCAAACCTACAGCAAGACCCGCGGCACCCAGAATAGCTATAAAAGAAGTCATTTGAACTCCTAACATTCCCAGTACGCTAATAGCCAGCATCGTTTTTAACAGGATACCTATTAAACTCATTAAAAAAGGTTTCAATGAGGAATCAGTATCCCTTTTATCCATCATTTTTGAAAATGATCGCATGAGAATTTTTATAACGAAGCTACCGATGATCCAAACCAGTATTGCTCCGAGAAGTTTTGGTCCATAAGTGTACACTAAATTGCTAAGTTGGTCAAGTAAACTATTGATATTTATGTCCATTTAAAAAGATGATTAAAAAATTAAATATGATTATGATTGATGTTAATGTTTTGTTCCGGGTACAGATTTTCAACTGGTAGCAGGCCTGTAAAAATTAATAAAAACAAGAAAAAAGAAAAAAACAGTTTATTCAAGACAGGCATTTCTTTTAAGCTTAGTAATTATTTTTGGCAAATATAATAATTTACACGTCTATTAAAAGTACTCTTTGATGAAAATAATTCGGATCAATCTCTTAACTCTTAAAGAATACTATAAATTTGCAAGAATTAAACCTGATATATTTTTCGTTGAACCTTCAAAAATACACCTCAGAATTCCGCTATAACTTTCAATTGGCCATTCCGGTAATGATTGGTCATTTAGGACATGTATTGGTTGGCTTGGCGGATAATATTATGGTTGGAAGGCTTGGAGCTGCGCCACTGGCTGCTGTATCTCTCGGAAATAGTTTTGTTTTTATTGCATTTTCAATAGGCATAGGTTTTTCATTTGCTATAACCCCTTTGATCGCTGAGTCTGATGGTGAAAAGGATGTTGATAAAGGCCGAAAATTGTTCCAGCACAGTTTAATTCTTTGTAGCATTCTCGGTCTGAGTATGTTTCTTTTATTGATTCTGGCTAGCCCTGTGATGCGCTATATGGATCAGCCTCCAGAGGTAGTTGAGTTGGCCATGCCCTATTTAGGGATAGTCGCTTTTTCTATGATTCCTTTGATGATCTTTCAGGGCTACAAGCAATTTACAGACGGAATGTCAAATACCAAATACGGTATGCATGCCACTCTTTTGGCAAATGTTGTTAATGTTGTTCTGAATTTTGTATTGATTTATGGATTTTGGATATTTCCAAGACTTGAGCTTGTAGGAGCTGCTTATGGTACATTGATCTCAAGGTTTGTGATGATGGTCTTTATCATCTGGATTCTGAATTCCCGAGATAAGTTCAAGCCTTATTTTAAGTGGTTGCGTCTTAAAGAGATTCAAAAGGACCTCTTTCAAAAAATTATTAACCTAGGTTTTCCAACCGCCATGCAGATGCTGTTTGAAGTTGGTGTATTTACTGCTGCCATATGGTTAGCGGGAACCATGGGAACAATTGATCAGGCTGCGAATCAAATTGCACTTAATTTGTCGTCGATGACTTTTATGATTGCCGTTGGTTTGGGGGTGACCGCTACGATCAGAGTGGGTAATCAAAAGGGACTAAAGAATTTTGCTGAGCTTAGAAGGGTAAGCCTTTCTATATTTCTGCAGGTTTTTATTATTGAATGTGTTTTTGCCTTGGCCTTTATTTTACTTAAAGACTTTCTTCCCATAGTGTACATAGATAATGAGGCTGTTGTAAACACGGCAGCATCTCTTTTACTTATTGCAGGCCTCTTTCAGTTATCTGACGGCTTTCAGGTGGTTGTCTTAGGTGCCTTAAGGGGTTTACAGGATGTTAAAATACCTACTTATATCACTTTTATAGCTTATTGGATTGTTGGATTTCCTATTTGTTATATTCTTGGAAAGGTCATGGGTTATGGCTCCCAGGGAATATGGGTTGGCTTGCTTGTCGGACTCACTGTTTCTGCGATTCTGCTGTATTGGAGATTCAATTATTTAACCAATAAGTTAATTGATACAACATAAGATGGGAATTGTTTTTAAGCAGTCATTTAATAATACACTGATCCTATTTTTAGGTTTTGCCATTGGTGGTCTCAATGTGCTCTTTTTATATACACATTTTTTAGAGGCGGAATATTTTGGGTTGATCACCTTTTTGTTATCAACAGCCAATATGATCATGCCCTTTCTTGTCTTTGGAATGCAACATACCATCATCAAGTTCTTTTCAGCATATCAGGACAAGGAGGAACAGGATAATTTTTTACTGACAGTAATAGTTTTACCTATGCTTATCATCATCCCTATGGCAATATTGGGGGTCATCTTTTATCATCAGATCGCAGCGTTTTTAGCGAGAGAGAATATTATCATTGAAAAATACACCTATACCATATTCTTTACTTCTATTTTCATGGGGTATTTTGAGGTTTTTTATGCCTGGAGTAGGGTTCAGATGAGGTCAGTTTTTGGAAATTTTGTAAAAGAAGTCTTTGCAAGGTTATGTGTATCTATATTACTTATTGCCGTCTATTTTGACTGGATAGATGCAGATCAATTTATTTATGCTGTTGTTATCGTTTATTTGTTGCGGATGATCATAATGAAATTGTATGCGCTTAATTTATATTGTCCAAAAATCGAATGGAAAGGCTTACCAAAGAACATAAAAGAGATCCTTTCCTTTTCTTTATATATCATCATGGCAGGTTCTGCTGGAACGATTTTATTGGAAATCGATAAGTTTATGATACCTCAAATGAAACATATTGCTGAGGTAGCCTATTATTCAGTTGGGGTCTATATTGCTTCTGTTATTGGGATTCCATCGAGAGCCATGCAGCAAATCATCAATCCGATAACAGCCAGGGAACTCAATAATAATAATATGGTGGAAGTGGAGAACTTATATCAAAAAAGTTCTTTGAATTTATTGATCGTAGGAGGTTTGTTGTTTTTGCTGATCAATACGAATATTGAAGAATTATACCAGATTATTGACAAACCAGAGTACTCAGCAGGAATTTATGTAGTCTTGGTAATTTCTATTTCTGAACTGATCAAATTATCCTTGGGAACCAATGGAGCCATTCTGACAAATTCGAAGTATTACCGTATGTTATTTTACTATGCCATAGGTATGGCCGTTAGTGTGATTGTGCTGAACAAGATTCTTATAGATTTTATGGGTATTGAGGGGGCTGCATTGGCCACTCTAATTGTAGTTAGTTTATTTTCTCTTTTGAAGATTATCTATGTTAGTAAAAAAATAAAGATGCAACCTTTCACTTCAAAAACAATAATACTTCTTGTAATCATCTCTTTGCTGTTTGCGATTTTCTATTTTATTCACCTACCATTCAATTCGTATTTAAATATTTTAGTCAAAAGCACTCTAATCACAGTTGTTTTTATTTTTCTAGTGGTCAAATTGAAATTATCAGTGGATATGAATCAAATGCTTGAGAGATATTTTAAGTAAGTAGCAGGTTTTATTAAAAACATTTACGAAATTTGATTATTCATTCCTTAATTATTGGTATGCCGTATCTTTTGCACATAGCGTTGGGTTTTGTAATGGCTTTTTTTAGCTTGATACCGCCAGGTATGTTAAATATGACTGCCGTGAGAACAACTATTGAGAAAAACAGAAATGAAGGTGTTTGGTTTTCTTTAGGGGCCGCTCTAGTAGTCATTCCTCAAGCTTTCATCGCACTTGTTTTTGCTCGTTATTTTTCGGATCATCCTGAAATCGTTCAACGTTTGCAAGTAGCAGGTATTGTTGTATTGCTTTTCCTTTCAGTCGTTTTCTTTTTCCAGGCTAGGAAAAAATTCAAAGGAGAAGGAACGAAGCGTAAAGGAAAGAGTTTTTGGATAGGAATATTAATGTCTATGATGAATATGCTCGCCATCCCTTTTTATCTTGTATTATCTTCAGTTTTGGAAAACAGAGGTTTACTCAATACCGAACAGCCCTATATCAATTTGTTTGTCAGCGGTGTGTTTTTGGGAGCTTTCACCTTGTTTTTTATGTATGTTCTATTTGCTCAGATTATTGAAAAACGAGCTCAATTCATAGCGAGAAATATCAATTATATTCTTAGTCTTCTTTTTTTCGTACTTGGAATATTGACTTTAATTAAATTTTTAAAGTAATTAATTTATTAAATTAGCGTCGAATAAATAAAATATTTTTAATGATTACAGCCATTATTCAGAACCTCAACCGAGGAGTCAATTTATTAAATTCAATAAACGACCAACAATATGCGAATAACTCGACTGCTCCTTACTATTCGAGTATCGGTATTCATATGCGTCATATACTAGATGTTTTTAATTGTATTTTTAAAGGAATTGAGACGGGGCAAATAGATCTTACAGCCCGTGAGAGAAATGAATTGGCAGAAATAAAGGTAGCTGTAGGTTTAGACTATTTTGAGCAGATTATGTCTCAATTGAATGAGATTCAGTTGGAAGATTTGGATAAGATGGTAGAAGTGAAAGATGATTTAGGTCTTGGTATGATTACTGCAAATTACACACTTGCCGCTGCTTTGATTCAGGCACATAGCCATGCCATACATCATTTTGCCAGTATAGGTTATATCATTTCACAAATGGGAATCAATCTTCCGGATGGTGATTTCGGATATAACCCCACTACTCCCCGAGGAGATATGATCAACAGGTAAGTGCTGATTAAAAATCCTTTGCGTTAAGTTTTTTAAGTTTTCTGGTATGTGACCTAAGCCATAGCATGTTTTTAATATAAGCCATGAAAGAAGGATAGGGAATATGCTGTTCTTTATGTAGTTTTTGAGCAATTTCTCCCATAATGTTCCAATGTGAATTAATTGATTTTAAGGCCTTAAAATAGGAGGCGCTTTTATACGAAGCATCATAGATATGTGTAGGTTCAGAAATGATACCATTGACTTCGAGAATTTTAAAATCCATTCCTTTTAAAAGTTTATCATAACTGTTGTATTTAATGTCCAGTCGCCCATAATACCAGCCTTGTGTCTGTTGACAAATAGTATCAATAAATTCTTCTAATTCGTCATTTATCAAGTGATTACCATTTATGAACTGTGTCCCTTTGGAATGATTGCCAATAACCGAAAGGGTCATTTCTTCCCCCTTGTCCAAAATATGATCCAACTTGTCTTGATGGATGCCATGAAAGAGGTCAGCATACAAATAGGCGCGGTCATCCTTTTGAATTAACTCTGATAGGTTGAGAAAACCATCTCCTTTGACTTTGAGGAATTTTTTAATGGTTACTGAGGTGATCTTACCTTTTTTTTGATCTGGAATTCGATGATAGAAAATACCCAATTCATTTTCATAGGGAATAAATTCCTGAATGATGACATCTTCTTTGACATGTATCAAGTAGTTTTCTAAGCCCTGTATGGAATCAATTTTTTTAACGAGATAGCCTCTGAAACCAATATCTGGTTTTGCAATTAAAGGGAAGTTAAACCCATTCTTTTTTATGCTTTTGGGTAGTTCGGATATTGAATCGTTTCGATTGAAAAGAAAACTTTTTGGCGTTAATGATTTAGGTAAAAGATCGAGTGTCTTGAATTTGGATTCAGAACCGTTTCCAGAGAAAAGGATAGCGGGATTTGCAATGGTATAAAAAATAGGGTGGCCCGCTTTTAATGAGCGCCATAAAAAAAAAGGAAAAAGGGGGATATAATACGCCACTGTAGGCCAGTGTTCCCAATGGGTGAATCTAACAAAGGCAGCGTTACGTTTCATCTATTAAACAGTGCTTTTAAGATAAGCCTGAACGCCTGAGTAACAAGGCCTATCGTGAATATGGCCAGTAGACATCCTAAAACCAAGATCAGATAGCCATTACCTTTATTCAAGGCTTTGAATCCGATGGTAACTAAAATAGGTGAAGCAAATAACAAAGGCAATGAAATGGCGAGAAACTTCAATCCTTTTTGAAATAGTTTTTTTGTATCCTTATTATCGAATACTTGATTTTCTCTGATTTTATGTTCTTGTTCTTTCATTGTAGCTGTTGCTTCAAAAGGATAAAGATAAATATAGATGTGATATTTCTCTTAACCAAATAAAAAAGGCTTCAATATAAATTATTGAAGCCTTTGATTTGTTTTAAGTTATGTTTTAAGCCAGGGCTTTATCCAAATTTACTTTTAGAGCATTTAAAAATTCCTGAGTATTCAGATAGTTATCTGAAGTCATTTTTTCTTTATGGATCAACAAAGCAAGATCTTTTGTCATTTGACCACCTTCAACTGTATCAACACAAACTTTCTCAAGGGTGTGACAAAAATCGATCAATTCTTTATTGTTATCAAGTTTCCCCCTGTGTTCTAAACCTCTGGTCCAGGCAAATATTGAAGCCAATGGGTTTGTGGAAGTTTCCTTTCCTTGTTGGTGCTGTCTGTAATGTCTTGTAACAGTTCCGTGAGCAGCTTCCGCTTCAACTGTTTTTCCATCAGGAGTAACTAAAACAGAGGTCATAAGACCTAAAGAGCCAAATCCCTGTGCCACAGTATCCGATTGAACATCACCATCATAATTTTTACAGGCCCATACAAATCCACCACTCCATTTCATTGCAGCAGCGACCATATCGTCGATCAATCTGTGTTCATATGTGATTCCGGCGGCAGCATACTTTTCTTTGAATTCCGTCTGATAAACCTCTTCAAAAATATCTTTAAACCTTCCGTCATAAGCTTTTAGGATGGTATTTTTCGTACTGAAATAAAGGTTCCAACCTTTGGTAAGCGCCTGGTTGAAACTTGAACGAGCAAAACCATAAATAGAAGAATCTATATTATACATGGCCATCGCAACTCCATCTTCTTCAAAATTGTATACTTCAAAGGATTGTGGTTCTCTGCCGTCTTCAGGAGTAAAGGTCATGGTCAATTTACCTTTACCTTTTGTCACAAGATCCGTAGCTTTATACTGGTCACCAAAAGCGTGTCTTCCAATACATATAGGCTTTGTCCAGCCTTGTACATATCTGGGAACATTTTTCATGATGATAGGTTCTCTAAAGATGGTTCCTCCAACTATGTTTCTAATGGTTCCGTTTGGAGAGCGCCACATTTTTTTCAAACCAAATTCAACAACTCTGTCTTCATCGGGTGTAATGGTGGCACACTTGATACCAACATGATATTTTTTGATCGCTTCCGCTGCATCAATGGTAATCTGGTCATTCGTTTCATCCCTGTATTCAACGCTTAAATCGTAGTATTTGATATCGAGTTCAATATATGGCAGGATTAATTGGTCTTTAATGAATTTCCAAATAATTCTTGTCATTTCATCACCGTCCAATTCAACGATAGGATTGCTTACTTTTATTTTAGTCATTATCTTTTGATTTATGTGCTGCAAATATAATAAACCATTGGAAAGTTTAAGCGCTTGAAAAACAAAAAAAATACTTTTTGTAAAACTCAAATTTTTCGAAGAACAAGTATATAGGCAGTAAATAAATTAAAAGCCATAATAAAGTCAGACTTTATTATGGCTTTCTGGTTTGGTTACAACATTTAATAGTATTTAAATGTCGCTTTGGTTTAAAATAGGGGGGACTTAATGTTAGTATATCATTAATAACCCTATAAAATTGCTGTTTCTTGCGTAACTAAAGATCATTTGTGCTAAACACTTTAGTGTTTTTCATCAAAAAAGCAGCTTTAGAAATTAATCTAAAGTCAATTACTTCTAACGAAACAATTTTCATAACCTATTAATAGGGGATCGCTTCATTCGTTTCAAAGACTAAAACAAATTTAAATGAACAGTGTCACAAGAGGTTATAAAACAATAATAAAAAAGCGAACAGGTTATCAACATTGCTTATTAACATTTGTTAATAAGCGGATTAAGAATACAATAGTATCAAAACATAACTGATCAATTGTAATCGTGATTTACAATAAGATGATGACCATATGAAATTGCTAAAAAAACAATACCCATGATAAAGAGGTTTTCTTTATCATGGGTATTTGCCGAAATATTTAGCTTAAAATTGATCACTTATCCTCACATTTTCATGTTCCTATAATTAAATTTTAAACTTAAATTTCTTTAAATCTTTTGAGTCTTTTACTTGTAACTGCCTTCACCGAAATGCTGGCTTCTCAAATACAAAATCCAAAACATTTAATTTGCAACCACTAACCTTAACGTCTAAATCTGTATGCTAAATACATTGATCTTATTTTAGGATCAGCGAACTGCGCTAAAGTATTCACTTTAGCAAAACCAAGTTCCTTCTCTATTTTACGTCAACATCCTGAATCTGCATCCACGAAGTTTCTTAAATCAGAAACATCTCTTCGTTTCTATACCAAATGTAGTTACTAAGAGGGTTTTTATCAAGTAATTTTGAAGTTTGTTTTGCACATTATATGAACTACTCTTATGAACTTTTGTTCATAAAAAAAGCTCCTTTTATCAGTAGATAAAAGGAGCTGCTATTTTTTCGAGAAACTCGATTAAAATCTTTTCTCTTTGATTTGTGCTTTTTTACCTGTAAGACCTCTGAAGTAGTATATTCTTGCTCTTCTTACTTTTCCTCTTTTGTTAACCTCTATCTTCTGAATAGCAGGTAGGTTAATAGGGAAGATTCTCTCAACACCAATTGTGCCAGACATTTTTCTGATGGTGAAGGTTTCAGAACTTCCGCTACCTCTTCTTTGAATTACAACTCCTTTGAAAAACTGGGTTCTTGTTTTCACACCTTCTTTAATCTCGAAGTATACAGTGATGGTGTCACCAGCAGCAAATTCAGGTATGTCATTTTTTGTTACAAATTCACTTTGCACAAAATCTACTAAATTTTCCATTATGATATTTTAAAATGGTTGATCAAACACCAACATTCACGATTTTCGTCAGAGGTTGATTTTGAGTGTGCAAATTTATAAAAAACTTTTAAATAAGAAATAAGTAATTTGAAATAATTTTTATTCAATAAAATTGCTCTGAACATCTTTAAAATATGATGTTAGCATAAATTCCTACTTTGTTTTCTTGGTAAGATGGACTTATAATGGTACTCACCTTTTTGTTTTTGAAAGGATTCCAATCTTTTAACGGCTCAAATCTGTAAACCAGATCCGTAACGATAATACCTAAGCCGGCACCCACTAAAACATCCGAAACCCAGTGATCATTGTTCAGCACTCTTAAAGCACCAGTTGCGGATGCAAAAACGAATCCGCTGTAAGCCAAAATGGGTTTTGTTTCTTTAAATTCATGAAAAAGGACAGTAGCCATTACAAATGCATTGGAGGTATGACCTGAAGGAAAGCGGAACAATACTTTGTTTTAAAAAAGGTTTTTCAATAAATTTAGTAGCAACCGCTGTGCTATCAATTTGTCCGTAGACATTTATTTGCATACAGAAAAGAGCGATAAAATAAATTACTTTAGTTTTCAGTTTTTTCGTCTTTTAATAGATCCGGTCGAATTTTCCTGGTTCTGGCCATTGCTTCTTCGTGTCGCCATTCATCAATTTTAGGGAAATTACCTGATAGGAGTATTTCAGGTACTTTCATGCCATCATATTCTGCAGGTCTGGTATAAACCGGTGGTGCCAATAGGTTGTCTTGAAAAGAATCTGTTAAGGCTGAAGTTTCATCTCCAAGAACACCTGGAATTAATCTGATAACAGCATCACAGAGTACAGCAGCGGCAAGTTCTCCTCCCGAGAGTACATAGTCTCCTATTGAGATCTCCATGGTGATAAATTTATCTCTGATGCGTTGGTCCACTCCTTTATAATGGCCCGTTAAAATAAGTAGGTTCTTTTTGTCGGATAAAATATTTGCCGTTCTTTGGTCCAAGGTTTTTGCATCAGGTGTCATATAAATGACCTCATCATAATTTCTCTCTTTCATCAGGCCACTTAGGCATTTATCAATGGGCTCTATCATCAAGACCATTCCGGCGCCACCTCCAAATTGGTAGTCATCAATTTTGCCATATTTGTTGATGGCATAATCTCTTAGGTCATGAAAGTAGACTTCTGCCTTTCCTTTGTCCTGAGCACGTTTAAGAATTGAGTGTTCAAAAGGACTTTTTATTAATTCAGGTGAAACCGTGACTATATCTATTCGCATGGGGCAAATATATTTAATTTTTAACAGCTCTTATCATGCGGTCAGCTCCATGGATATCTTTTTTTATCTCAATTTTTTTATACCCGAGGCCTACCAAAAGCTCATAAAGCTCTTTTCCATGGTATTGATTTATCTCAAAGAATAAGAATCCATTTGTTTTTAATCCCTGTAAAGCCAGTTTCGCAATATGCCTGTAAAAAAGCAAAGGGTTGCTATCGGAAACATATAAAGCCTCATCAGGTTCGTATTTCAATACATTGTTACGCATTTGTTTTTTCTCACTTTTTTTAACGTATGGCGGATTTGAAACAATAATATCATAATCATTTTGAAGTGAATCTAATAGGAGTACATCACTTTGAATGAATTTGATGGAGGTCTTATGTTTTAATGCATTTCTTTTGGCTACTTCTATTGCTTTTCCTGAAATATCCATTGTCTCAATGAGACATGAAGATAAATGTTTGGCTAATATTATGGGGATGCACCCACTTCCAGTTCCGATGTCAAGTATGGTTTTGTGCACGTCATTTGATGTGGATGCCAGGATCCATCTGATCAGTTCTTCCGTTTCAGGCCTGGGAATCAGAACCTGCTCATTCACCTCAAATGCAAGGTCCATAAATTCAGAAGTACCTATAATATATTGTATTGGATATTCTTCTTTAAGTTGTTTCAACGCATACTTAAAAAAGGTCTTCTCATCAGGCTTCACTTCCAGATCCGGTTCAAGCGCTATGTCAATTCTGGACTTGCCCAAATAAGCCTCGCAAAGAAGATGAAAAAAACTTTGGATCTCTTCTTTGGGATAGACCTCACATAATTCATCTTTAAAAACCTTTCCTAATATCCTTATATTCATAGGGTTGACTCTTTTTTATGATCCGAGTAATAAGCTTGAAATATACCTCATAATTCTCAAACCCTGAGCGTCGATATGATAAAAGTCTCAGATGATAAAATTTGTTAAAGTGGTCTGAAAGAAGATTAATCTTTTTAATTTCGCATCATACGGACCAAAACATGAATGATCAGAAAAAATTTATGACACGTTGCCTCGAATTGGCAAAGAATGGCCTGGGTTTGGTTTATCCTAATCCTATGGTTGGCTGCGTGATCGTTCATAAGGATCATATCATAGGAGAGGGTTGGCATCAAAAAGCAGGCAGTCCTCATGCTGAGGTAAATGCAATCGATTCAGTTAAGAATAAAGCACTCTTGTCGGAAGCAACTCTTTATGTGAATCTGGAACCTTGCTCACATCACGGTAGAACCCCTCCCTGCGCTGATCTTATTGTAAGCAATGGGATAAAAAAAGTTGTAATCGGCTCGACTGATACCAATAAACAAGTAGGAGGAAGAGGAATTAAAAGGCTTAAAGAGAATGGCGTAGAGGTGGTGATTTCTGATATGGAAAAAGCGAGCAGGGAATTGAATAAAAGGTTTTTCACGTTTCATGAAAAGAAAAGGCCCTATGTGATTCTAAAATGGGCGCAAAGTAGTGATGGCTATATTTTTCCTGACGCCACAGTAGCTGCGAAAGGTAAGCCATTTTGGATTTCGAACAGTTATTCATTGCAGCGTGTTCATCAATGGAGGTCGGAAGAAGCTTCAATACTCGTTGGTAAACATACGGTTCAGCAGGATAATCCGCAACTGAATGTTAGAAATTTTGCTGGAAATTCAATTCTAAGAATTGCCATTGATCGGAAGTTGGAATTAGCACCTTCATTAAACTTTTTTGATGGTTCCTCAGATAAGATTATCTATAATGAGCTTAAAGATGAGACCAGGGGTCGGTTAGGCTTTGTGAAACTTGATTTTTCAAAGGAACTTGTTAGTCAGATCATGAAGCATTTACATGATATAGAAATGCAATCACTGATTGTAGAAGGAGGTGCTTATACCCTCAATGCCTTTATTCAATCTGATTTTTGGGATGAGGCAAGGGTTTTCCAAGGAGAGCAGAATTTTGGAAATGGCTTAAAAGCACCGGTAATAAATGCCGATCAGATAGATGAGGAGCATATAGGAAATAATCTACTTCGTATCTATAAGAACATTAATGATGGAAAATAGTCAAGAAGATGTGTATCTAACCCTAAGTAAAGCCACTATAGAGGAGGTCTACAAGGAAAAGGGCAGCAAATTTCTGTCATATGCTTATCCCTTAACGAATGTGGATCAGGTAAATGATCATATTCAAGTTTTAAAAAAGGCGCACCCTAAGGCAAGGCATTGGTGCTACGCCTGGCAAATTGGTGTTGAAAATCCAACTTTCAGGTCTAATGATGATGGAGAACCAAATAATAGTGCCGGAAAACCCATATTCGGTCAAATACAATCATTTGGCCTAACGAATGTTTTGATTGTGGTAGTACGCTATTTCGGTGGTACCAAGCTGGGGGTTGGAGGCTTGATCGTGGCATATCGTTCGGCTGCAAGGCTTGCTTTGGAAAATGCTGATTTGGTCGAAAAAATGCTGATGGAAGAGTTTAGCCTAAGGTTTGAATATGCTCATATGGATAAAGTCATGCGCCTGGTTAAAGAAAATACGCTTTACATCCTTAATCAAAAAATGGAACTAGATTGCTTTTTTAACCTATCGGTTCGAAAAAATAAGTTGGAACAGGTGGTGAAATTATTTGAAGACTTAAGGTGTGTAGAGGTGAAAAAAGTTAATTGAATTGAGCATAAATTTGATCCAATAAATATTGAGGTGCTTTAATGGGCTTGTTTTTCTTCATGTCCATAAAGACCAAACTAGTAAATCCGGTAGTCAATAAGTCATTATTTTCATTGTGAACTTCAAAATCAAATTCGATTTTAACCAGAGGCTTTTTAGTCATGATGGTAGTGATGGTTAAGAGGTCATCATACTTAGCCGGCTTCATGTAGTTGATGTTCAGCTTGATAACAGGAAGCATGATTCCTGATTCTTCAAGACTTTTATAACTCATGCCCAGGGCCCTCATCCATTCAACCCTCCCCACCTCAAAAAATTGCGCATAATTTCCATAATAGACGTATCCCATTTGGTCAGTTTCTCCGTATCTTACTCGAATATTCGTTTGGTTTCTGATCATTTTGTTGTAATTTGTAGTCGAACAGTTTAATCAAATAATAAATAAGAATCAATAGTAAATATATTTTTTTATAATAAACTTTATTCACAAATTTGTAGTGGCAAAAGAGATACCTGTTTTGTCAAGAAAAAGGGAACTATACTTAATTCAAAATATTTTAATTAAATGACGAGAACGGCCTCATCTGTATGGAATAATTGCCTGCTTTTTATAAAGGATAATATCAAACCTCAAGCCTATAAAACTTGGTTTGAACCTATAAAACCAATGAAGATAGCCGGAGATGTTTTAACCATACAAGTTCCAAGTAAGTTCTTTTTTGAATGGTTGGAAGAGCATTATATTAAATTATTGAGGGTAGCCTTGATCAGAGAGCTTGGAGATCATGCAAAATTAGTGTATGATGTTAGGATGGAAAATACCTATAGTAATAAAAAGCCACATACGGTAAAGTTTCCAAGTTCTAATAAAAAACCTTTTAATTCTCAGGGGGTAACCATACCACTTGAAATTGATAAACGAGAACTAAAAAATCCATTTGTGATTCCTGGAATTCAAAAAGTAAAGATTGAATCCCAATTAAATCCTAATTATAATTTCGAAAATTTTATTGAAGGAGATTCAAATCGTCTGGCGAGATCGGCAAGTATGGCTGTTTCCAATAAACCAGGAGGAACTTCTTTCAACCCTTTACTGATCTATGGTGGAGTGGGCCTAGGCAAGACTCATCTGGGTCAAGCTATAGGGGTGCGCATTAAAGAAAGGTATCCTGAAAAAACAGTCCTTTATATTTCAGCTGAAAAATTTACCCAACAGTTTATAGATTCAGTTAAAGCGAATACTAGAAATGATTTTATTCATTTTTATCAAATGATTGACGTATTGATTGTGGATGATGTTCAGTTCCTTTCGGGAAAATCCGGAACTCAGGATGTTTTCTTTCACATATTCAATCATTTACACCAAAATGGAAAACAAGTCATCCTAACCTCGGATAAAGCGCCAGTTGATATGCAGGATATTGAACAGCGTTTGCTGTCAAGATTCAAATGGGGTCTTTCTGCCGAATTGGTAGCTCCGGATTATGAAACTAGGATCAGTATTTTAAAAAGTAAAATGTTCAGGGATGGAGTAGAGATTCCGGAGGAGATTGTTGAGTATATTGCGAAGAACATCAAGACGAATGTTCGTGAGCTAGAAGGTGTGCTGATTTCTTTGATCGCACAAGCCTCGTTTAATAGAAAAGAATTTACACTGTCGCTTACCAAACAAATTGTTGACAAATTTGTCAAGAATACCAAAAAAGAAGTATCTATTGATTATATTCAAAAGGTAGTGTCTAAGTATTTTGAAATGGATGTTACTACATTACAATCAAAGACAAGAAAGCGTCATATCGTGCAAGCAAGACAATTGGCCATGTTCTTCGCCAAAAGGATGACGAAGGCTTCCTTGGCAAGTATTGGTTCGCAGATCGGTAGTCGTGATCATGCAACTGTTCTTCACGCTTGTAAAACGGTTGATAATCTTACCGAAACAGACAAGCAATTCCGTAAGTATGTTGATGAATTAACAAAAAAGCTTACGTTTTAAAAAATTAGTATTTCATGGTTAAGGTATTAATGGTATGTCTTGGAAATATTTGCAGGTCACCATTAGCCGAAGGCATACTCAAATCCAAGGTTGATCAATCAAGTGTATTTGTAGATTCTGCAGGAACCGGTGGATGGCATATTGGAGAATTACCAGATGCCAGGTCAGTTGGAATTGCAAGGCAAAACCAAATTGATATTAGCGATCAGCGATGTAGAAAATTTAAAGTTAGTGATTTTGATAATTTTGATTTTATCTATGTGATGGATAGCGCTAATTTATCAGATGTTCTTTCACTGGCCAAAACTGAAATTCATCGTAATAAAGTTAAAATGATTCTAAGTCATCAGGAGGGGGTTCATACCATGGAGGTCCCGGATCCATATTATGGTGGAGAAAGGGGTTTTGAAAAAGTATTTAATCTTTTAGATGAGGCCAGTGAACATATTGCTAAAAGCTTAAGTTATGAAGAATAATTTTGGTAAATTATTCCTGATTCCAACTACTTTAGGTGCGAATGAGCCCTTGGAGGTACTTCCTATTTCAGTTAAGAAAACAGTGGAAGATATTGATTTTTTTATTGTTGAAAATGAAAAATCTGCCAGAAGGTTTATTAAAAAGATCACCCCCAGAAAATCCCAACCTGCTCTAAGGTTTTTTGTACTGGATAAATATACAAGTGAGTTTGAGTCCAAGTCATATCTTGATCCTTGTTTTCAAGGGATCAACGTGGGTTTACTCTCTGATGCTGGAGTCCCGGCCATTGCAGATCCAGGTGCCAATATTGTCATGCTTGCACATCTGAAAAATGTCGAAGTCGTTCCTTTGGTGGGGCCTTCTTCAATTATTCTTGCCATGATGGGTTCTGGGCTTAATGGGCAGAATTTCGCTTTTAATGGTTATCTCCCTATTGAAAAGTCGGAACGTAAAAAAAAGATCAAAGAGCTTGAAAAATGGTCCAAACAAAACAATCAATCCCAAATATTTATCGAAACGCCTTATCGAAATCAAAATCTCTTTAATGAGCTAAAGAATTCACTCACCCCATCTTCGCTTCTTTGCGTGGCGGCAGATCTTACTTTAAGTACAGAATATATCAAAACCTTAACGGCAAAGGAGTGGAAAACCGAAAATATTGATCTGCACAAAAGACCCTGTATTTTTATATTCCACAAGTTTTAAAGCCTTGCATTTTTTACTGGTTTGATAAAAGAGGTGTCATAGCCTGCAAATCTTTTCATATAATGATGCACATTCGTTCCATAGGCATCATATGCATTTGCTTCACCATTACTTCTAAGGTATTTTTTTACATTTCCCGCACCTGCCAAATGAGCTGCAGCCAAAATTCCTGATTCAGTAATTTCAACTCCATTGATCGTTTTACCTACGCTTCTTTTGATATCTCTGATAAGGATCCATTTATTCAGGGAACACAATGTATAAAAAGCATCCTCCTGTAATTTGGGATCATTTAAGAAATCCTGGGTATTATAAATTCTAATACGATTTAAGGTGGATTCACCGAACTGATACTTTCCGAGGTAGCCAAGGCTATTCACCTTTTTGTAGTTGCCTCTCGACTCTTTAAAGGCTATGGCTTCTTTAAAACCAACATAAAGATTATCAACAGTTGGCGTGTAGAAGAACTCAAATGGTTTAAGACTTTTACTTACTGTTACAATGGTATTGGCTTTCGGTAAATTATACCGAACTTTTTTTACGTCTTTGAAAAAAAAGGATTTGTCTTGAGTAAATGCCGTTAACGCTATCGCGATGATCGCGATAAATAGTATATTATTTTTCATAATTGTATTTTTTAGTTAGGGAGTACCTAAAAATTACATTGCCCGACAAAGATAAGGCATTTTTTACAAATGATTAAAAAAGAGTCAAGAACAGCATAGAATAAGGCCTTCTCAAAAGTACAGAAAATGAAATTTGAAATCCCCGTTGCTTCGGTATTCAATAGTGGGGGCTGGTATTTTAATAAAGTTAAATATGTTGAAGACGGTCTTTAAAAAATCCGAGTTTGTTTTGATCTTAGTTAGATCCACATCTACACTTGCAAAGAATTGTCTGTAAGATTCTATTGGTTGTCTGGGGATAGTTGAATAGTCATAACTTCCTTCGGGTAACCCATTAGCTCCATATCCCACAGCCACATTCAACCATCTGGGGATCTTACTTTCTTTGAAAAAAGACCAAACATTTGTGGAAAGCCAATACGTTTGACCATTATAATCTTTTAATACCTGTTGTAAAGGCGTGCTTCCCAATTTGTCAGGATCATTGTTGGCATATTCAGTAGTCATAAATGAAAATTTCATTTGAACTCGTTGTTCATCCCAGAGTAATTCCTGCCCGATCAACAATCCCGTTCCAACGGCATTGGCCATCACATCTCCTGTGGAGAATCCCCATTCTTCAGAAAAACCATCAAGCACTTCAATGGTCGTCAAAAAAACAAAGCCCAAGGTGGCCCCATAGATCAATTGATTTTTTTTAGTCTCACCTGCCCAAGCAAGCGCGTCCATACCCATTTTACCGATATAGTAGGAACTAAAGGTATGGCCAAATTTATCCATCTGCATCCATTGTGCATTATCGTTCAAAAATTTAAATCCGGATCTTTCATAATTGGCGTACCAGGCCTCGTTAAGTCCTATAAGAGTAGCGGTTCCTAAAGCGGCTTCGGTTATGTATACTGAAGTCCTTCTTTTTTTGTTAAGGGTATCAGATCGCTGAAAAAAAGGTGTTTTGTTTTGAGCAAAGAGAAGGTCCTTAGCCCCAAAAAAGAGAAACATCAAAAGAAATAAACAGGAGTATGATTTTTTATATCTGATCACCTTTTTATGCCTTGTTGACTCACCCATTTTTGATAGGCCGTCGCGTTGATATTATGCTGACTAAGAGTCTTAGCAAACTTGTGATACCCTATTTTTTCTACACTGGCACACATAAAATAATATTCATGTTCTTCAGGCTTTAAAATCGCTTCAATTGAAGAAATATCCGGCATACCAATAGGGCCTGGAGGCAGGCCAAAATTGGCATAAGTGTTATAAGGAGAATCAATGGTGAGGTCTTTATTGAGCACGCGTTTATATTCTTTGTCTTGGCCATATTTTTGTTTTAGGGCAAATATGATTGTAGGATCCGCTTGCAACGGCCAAAACTCATGTAAACGGTTTAGGTAGAGCCCGGCAACTGTTTTTCGTTCTACCACTACTGCAGTTTCTTTTTGCACGATAGATGCAAGAGTAGCCGCTTGAAGTGGTGTTAGCTGTTGACGTTTGGCTTTGGCTATTCTATCCTCTGTCCAGAACCTTTTATATTCGATTAACATTTTATCACGAAATTTCATGGCATCCGTGTTCCAGAAAAAGTCGTAGGAATTTGGGATGTACATGGCGATTGCCGTTTGTCTATCAAAACCATTTTTTTTCAAGAAATCTTCATCCAGAAAAATATTGATCAGAGCTATTGAATCTGCTTCGATTTGAATGGCTACCCGTCCTGCCAGTTTTTCAAAACTGTCCTGATTGTTAAAGGTGAGCGTTACCGTTTCCTGCTTTCCACCTCTCAGGTGGTCAACAAGGGTTTTGTTGTTCATTCCTTCCGTGATTCTGAATTTACCTGCCCTGATTTTATTAGGGTAGTTTTTCTTTTCAGCAACCCATATAAAACTGTTTATATTGTCCACATGAGGTTCCATAATCTTGATCAACCCTTGAAAATCTGTTCCTGTTGGGATCAAAATTGAAGCCGATACGGGCACGTTGGGTTGATAGATCTTGCGATAAAAAGAATATCCCACAATGGCTGCAATTAGAAGGATAATCGACAGAGCAAGTGCCAGTTTTTTTTTCATAAATCATTTGGGTTTATTAATTGTAATAATGCCACGTCTTGAAATTTTCCTTTGACTTTAATCCAGTCTTTTTGTGTGCCAATCTCAATAAAATTCAATTTACGAAACAAATGTAAGCTGTTTTTATTTGAAACAGGAATGTTCGCATATAACTGATGGATATCAAGATGCTCGAAAGCATAGTGAAGAAAGACCTCAAGCGCATTTAAGGCATAAGCTTGTCGCTGGTATTCTTTTAAGATTAAAATGCCAATTCCTGCTCGATTATGGTGTGGGTTAAAATCAAAAAGATCAAGTAATCCTGCTACTGCACCATCTTTTTTTCTCGTGATCACAAGCCGAAGTTGTTTTGCTTCAAAAATATCCTGATGGGCATTTTTAAGGTATTGGCTAAGAAGTTGCCTCGAATAAGGAGCAAGTGTGTTACTGACCTCCCAAAATTGTGGGTCATTTTCTACACAGAAAAGCAGGTCCAGGTCATCTGTTTCCAAAGCTCTCAAAAGTATGATATCATTCTCAAGTAGACTCATAATGATAATTCAATAGTTCCTTTAAAAACAAAAGTAGCGGGCCCAGTTAGAATAATATTCTTATAGGTATTATTTTTATTTTCAAATTCAATTTTTAATTTCCCTCCGGGAGTCTCGATATTGATCTCTTTTTCACGTGTTTTATTCAAATGAAAACTGGCCAGGGCAACAGCTGTAACGCCTGTGCCACAACTAAGGGTCTCGTCTTCAACACCGCGCTCATAGGTTCTTACAGTAAAGGTGTTCTCATTAATCTTTTCAACAAAGTTCACATTGGTTCCTGCTTCAAAATAGGGCGTGCCATAACGTATTTTCCGCCCTTGTCCAACCACATCAAATGTTGGTAAATTTTCAGTATAAGTAACATGATGAGGCGATCCGGTATCCAAAAAAACATAGCCCTCATGGCTCTCAATACGATCCACGTCTTTCATCTTAAGACTCACTTGTTCGTCTTTTATGGTTGCATAATATTTTTCACCAATGGCTTTAAACGAAGCGGATTTTTCAAAAAGGCCCAAGGTTTTGGCAAATGCTACAATACACCTTCCTCCGTTACCGCACATGGATCCGGGACGTCCGTCAGCGTTAAAATATAGCATGTTAAAATCAGCATCATTTGCCGTTTCAAGGAGCATGAGTCCATCGGCTCCAATCCCGAATTTTCGATCGCAATAGCTTCTGATCAAATCGTAATCGTCTTTTGGAAAAACGTTTGTTCTGTTGTCTATGATCACGAAGTCATTGCCAGCGCCCTGATATTTATAAAAATCTAATTTCATATTGCAAATGTAGGAATTATTGCAAGAAATGTTTCCTGTTAAAGTTAGGTTAAAGAAGTGCTAACTTGGTTTTTTTCTTTTTAAATTTGGGTTGAATGATAAAAAATGCTATTATGAAAAACTTTTTTAAGATGCTGCTAGTCTCTGCCTTGGGAGGAATATTGACTTTAGGAGGATATATTTTGTTTTTTGAACATCAAGGAGTCCCTCAAGATATAGATGTTACTCAAATGCCCAGTGTGATTCCATCAAGTTATGAATCTTTTAATGTTGCAGCAGCTGAAAAAACTGATTTTACGGCTATTGCAGAAAAATCAATTCACGCCGTAGTGCATGTGAAGAATCTTAGTACGACAAGCTCCGGGTCAAATCCACTAATGGAGTTCTTTTATGGTCAGTCTGGAGAAAGTGAAAGGCAAGTAGTAGGATCAGGTTCAGGTGTGATCATCTCTTCTGATGGTTATATAATAACGAATAATCACGTTATTAAAAATGCCCGTAAACTCGAAGTAATCCTGAACAATAAGGAATCTTATGAAGCTGAGGTAGTAGGCGCTGATGAAAGTACAGACATTGCTTTACTTAAAATTAATAAATCTGATTTACCATATTTACCTTTTGGTGATTCTGACCATTTGAGAATTGGTGAATGGGTATTAGCCATTGGAAACCCCTTTAACCTTACATCAACAGTTACCGCAGGAATTGTAAGTGCCAAAGCGAGAGATATCAATATTATGAATAATAATAAGGTGATAGAATCTTTTATTCAAACGGATGCGGCCGTAAATCCGGGTAACAGTGGTGGCGCCCTAGTAAATACGAGAGGAAATTTAATCGGCATCAATACTGCAATTTCTTCGCAGACCGGCTCCTATATAGGTTATTCTTTTGCCGTCCCTTCGAATATAGCCAAGAAGGTGATCGAAGATATTTTGGAGTTCGGTAATGTTCAACGCGCTTATCTTGGGATAAATTATGAGGAACTTAATAGCAAAAAAGCGATCGAATTTGGCGTTGGAACTACAGAGGGAGTGTTGATAACAAGGATACTAGATCAGGGAGCTGCCAAGGAAGCAGGTCTTATGGTTAATGATATTATCGTAAAAATGAATAATGTGAAAATTGCCAAGTTTTCTGATTTACAAGGTTATTTAGGGTCTAAAAGGCCGGGTGATGAAGTGGAGGTAACTATTCTTAGAAATGAAGTCAGTAAAGTTTTGTCTCTAAAATTGAAAAATCAGTTTGGAAAGTACAAATTTGAAAACAGAGATTTTTCGGATTATTTTATAGGAGAATTACGACCTATCAATAGAAATGATGCGAATAAATTTGATATTGATCACGGAGTAAAAATTGTAAATCTTAAGAATGAAGCCATTGAAAGGACTTATGGAGTGGGTAACGGGGATATTATATTATCAGTTGAGGATCAAAAAGTGTCTAGTTCAGAAGAAGTAGATCAATTGCTGAAGAAATATCAAAATAAAGAATATTTTGAGTTGCAGATCCTTACACAAACTGGCAAACTTGGCTATATCAGAGTGAGATCTAACTAAAGGGTTTCAATTGCGATAAACCTTAAATTCACTTGTAAAAATTAAATATTTGATAAAAACCACTCAATTTGAGTGGTTTTTTTTGTCAACTACATATAATAAAGACATATTTTTACGTTCTCAACAAAAGGAGGTTTTGATATGAAATTGATAAGAAGTTACGAAGAGCAGTTATCCCGGCAAGTGAGACTTAGGAGGATGACGGTTGAACTGATCAAGTTGATCAGCGATTTATGGTACGAGAATAATATTGAATTATTCCTGTTCAGAAACCAGCTTATTGACAGGAATGTAAGTGAAATACTGAATTTGCTCGACTATTCGAGGGAGTTTGTTCAAAAGCCTATTTCAATGGAGCATATGTTAGAGATTGCTCAAAAAATACAGGAAATGGATTTACCACCATCAAAAATAGATCTTGGTAAACTTGCTTATGTATATCATTTAACAGGAGCAGTGGATGTGGATGCATTTGTGGCCACTAAACTTGGAGACGCAAAAAATGGCAACGGAATTAAACCCAAGGATGTTGTGCTTTATGGATTTGGAAGAATTGGGAGGTTGCTGGCCAGAGAACTTATGTCAAGAACGGGCAGCGGGGTGCAGATGAGATTAAGAGCGATCGTTACCAGAGGGCTAATCACAAAAGAAGTGTTGGAAAAAAGAGCCTCTATGCTAATAAAGGATTCTGTTCATGGATATTTTAAAGGCTCTGTCAAAGTTGATTTTGAGCAACAGGCATTGATCATTAATGGCACAACTGTTTTTGTAATTTCTGCAAATGCTCCCGAAGATCCGGATTATACGCAATATGGTATAAAGGATGCTTTGATCATTGACAATACTGGCGCATTCAGAACAGAAGAAGAATTATCCAGACACCTTGAGGCTAAAGGAGCCGACAAAGTATTGCTCACTGCTCCGGGAATTGGAAATGTACCTAACATTGTTTATGGGGTGAATCAACATAAATTCGATCCGGATGAGCATAGAATTTTTTCAGCCGCATCTTGTACCACTAACGCCATTACACCAGTTTTAAAAGTGATTAATGATACCTTAGGTGTCAAACATGGGCATATTGAAACCATACATGCTTATACCAATGACCAGAATTTGGTTGATAATATGCACAGTAAGTACAGACGTGGTCGTGCAGCGGCTCTAAACATGGTTATTACCGAGACTGGAGCAGGAAAGGCAGTCTCTAAGGCCGTTCCTGAGCTATCTGGGAAATTGACTTCTAACGCCATTAGAGTTCCTGTACCCAACGGCTCTTTGGCCATTTTAAACTTGAATCTGCAAAGTAAAACAAGTAGAGAGGATTTGAATGCTATCATGAAGAAGTATGCCTTAGAAGGGACTCTTGTAGAGCAGATACGCTATTCTATGAGTAATGAACTCGTATCGTCTGATATAGTTGGAACACTTGAACCCGCTATTTTTGACAGCCATGCTACTATTGTTTCCAAAGAAGGAGATCATGCCATTTTATATGTCTGGTATGATAATGAATATGGTTACAGTCATCAGGTCATGGGCCTTGCCAAATACATTGCCAAGGTTAGAAGATTTTCATACTATTAATTTAATTTTTAGACTTTAGTTATATTTGGGGTATAGTTGTTAAAAGATTTTTTAGTTTTAACAATTGTAAAGAACCTAATTTACCCCTATGAAAAAATTATACTTTCTATTTGCCTTATTTGTTATGTTGCTTTTATCCTGTAAGGATAAGAAGCCACAAGTGATGCCTCCACAGCCTTTTCCGGTTTATGAAATTGAAACCAAATCAGTGCCTATTT
>CAZPHF010000028.1:0-30518 GCA_964586115.1 uncultured Flavobacteriaceae bacterium
AACCACAGCGATAGCGGTGGCCTTTCTATTTTCAGGTGTGAGTTCAAGGGATCACTGCTAAGTAATCCAGTCTCATTCATCGCAAATAAATTTTCTTCCGAGATCAAGAAACAAATCCAATGCCTTTGACCTTAAATAATTTAATCTTTGTCAATTTTCTTTAGATCAAGGTCTTGAAAATCGAAGCTAAAATCTATTAATGGTGAAATTCCTTTCATTTTAATAGTATGTGCCTTTCCTTCTTCATCCAAACCAAACATAACAAAAGCATCAGCATCGATAAGGCTGGGATCATCCCATTTGGCTACAAAAGTATTCGCTTTGTAGTACATCATTTGACCTTTTAATTTCGGGGAACGATGAGATCTAAACCAAATTTGATTATCCTGCTCATAGATCTCTACTTTTCCGAACCAGGCATCTTCATATACACCTGTATAATTTTTCATATTAAGCTTTGTAACATCGGCTGCCTCTGTGGTTTCCCAAACTTTTGCAACTACTTTATCAGCTTCTCCGTCATTTTGTTGTAAAGAGTTTGCATATTTTGCGGCCCAATCGAAATCTTCAAGTTCTAGATATCGGTCAATTATAGATTGTGTTACAGCCGAGAAAACTCCCGCCCCATCCAGATAAGTATTCGTTAAAACAATAATTCCAAGATTTAAATCTGGAATCATTACCGTTTTAGACAGCATTCCAATTAATCCTCCAGTATGTGAAACTACCATCTTACCTTTCATATCGGTCAAAAACCAGCCCAAGCCATAGCCGTTAAAATGGGAATTATAACGAGGATTAGGATTTGCGTCAAGGGTAGTATGTATTTTCCACATCTCACGTTGGCTAGATTCTGTAAATAATTGCTCTTTCAAATCCTTGCCATATTTCCCTTTATTCAAATGTAAGAGCATCCAGTTTGCTATGTCATTGACATTGGAGTAAATTCCTCCTGCTGCCCCATTAATTTTTTTTGGATCCCATTGCTCAGGTTCTACAAGAGATAGTTTTTTATCCTTATTTAAGTGAGGAGATGCCGTATTACTTTTATCATTGAGATAAGTAATAGATGCATAGGAATTATCCATATTAAGAGGAACGAAAATACGTTTCTCAATAAACTGCTCCCACGGTATTCCGCTTGCTCTTTGTATCACTTCTCCAGCAACTAAATACAGCAGATTGTCATAATCAAACTTTGTACGAAATGCAGACTCTGGTTTAAAATATTGAAAGCTGTTAATAATATCACTGATAGTAAAATCTGAACCGTCAGGAAAGAACATTAAATCACCAATTCCCAAACCCAGACCAGATCGATGTGTCAGTAAATCCTGAATATTAAAGTTTTGCGTCACATAATCGTTATACATTTTGAACTCCGGAATATGTTCTATAACCTTATCTGTCCAAGACAGTTTACCTTCTTCAACAAGCATTGCCAGGGCTGCTGCAGTAAATGCTTTTGAGTTAGATGCAATACCAAAATTCGTATGCTCATTAACTATTTCTTCGCTACCTACTTTTTTTATGCCATAGCCCTTTTGGTGTACAATTTTACCATCTTTAACTACTGCGACGGCAACACCAGCTACGGTGAAATTATTCAACGAGTTTTGAACAATAGAATCTATTTCTTGGGACGTTACTTGCGCGAATAGCTTATTTTCCTGTGCGCCTAGCAGCAGAAATAGAAGTAAAAATATTTTGACACCAAATTTATTCATAAACATTCTTTTTTGCAGGTTATCAGTTATCGTATTTCAAATATAACAATCTAATTGCCAATATGCAGGGCTCAGTTAAATCTGTATTTATGTTAGCAACAAAAGTAGCTCTCAACCTATCCTTTCTTAACCATTGTTACAACTTCCTGCAGAGGCATGAATTAAAATTCAGAACAATAAAACTGATTTAAAAGGGCATTGGAGATTAATTGCCAATACGGCTAAAATCTATTAAGATTATTAATCCAGAGGCTGTCCATCCTCATGCTGAAACTCCCTCTCTTTCCTTTCATTATATCTTGCATTTTCTTTGGTAAGAATATCGATAGGAGAATAGATTTTACTTGCGGGCTTTTTATTTTTTACTAAGAAGTCAGTCATTAAATGAATCGACTCATAACCTTGCTCAAAAGGCTTTTGTGAAATCAAAAACGAAACAGTATCATCTTCTAGGCATCGAAGATTTTGTTCGGTATTGTCAAATCCTATGAGTTGAAGTTTCTTTAATGAAGTTTCTTGGATGGCTTCAACAATAGTTGCTATTCTGCTGGATGGAACAAAAATGCCTTTAACTGTGTCATGTTGATCTAAAAAAGTATTTATTTTTTGTTTGGTATCTGCGAGATCATTAAGATTATCAATACTTAATGTCATGGATTCATTTTGAATCTTGTTCTTTATAAAATAATCATTAAAACCCTCAATTCTTTTAGATATGGCATAATAATTAGTGACATTTAGTCTCGGTAAAACAATTAGAAATGAAGATTGATCTCCTAAAACCAGGTGCATTAATTTCCCTGCTACATAACCACCCATATAAGAATCCTGCCCGATAAATGAAATATTATTAAAACCTTCTAAATCGATATTAAAAAATAGGTAAGGAATATTTAATTTTTCTAATCTATCTACAATCCGTTTCGTTTCTTTTATAAAAGTGGGAACAATTACAACTGCAGTTGGTTTTGAATCCATTAAGGCATCAAATTGACGTAAATAAGAATCAGGATCAAACTGATCGAAAAAATAATTATTGACTTCTACACCAAAATTTTTAACCTCATCACTGGCCTTTAAGATCCCCGAATAAGGAGATTTCCAGAATGAATTATCACGATCATAATTTGGCATTAATGTTACAAGCTTGAATTTATTTTTCAATGCCAGGGCTCTAGCAACAGGGTTTACTTTAAAATTATGCTTTTTAAGAATTTTATTAATTTTCGCTTCCGTTTTTTTTGAAACCCCAGCCCTCTTATGAAGAACTCTGTCTACTGTTCCCTCAGAAACGTTCGCTTCTTTAGCGATATCCTTTATTGTAATCATATGAATTAGTAATATTAATTATGATTTTTTCAATAATCCTCAAAATTCAAGCTTCTAAAAAATAATAGTTTAAAATAGGTGCTATTATAAACGCAATTTATGAAATAAAAATAGATTTTTCGTGTGCGAACACGATTATTTTGTTACTTTTACTTTTCAAACATTTATAATTGCATGTTTTTATTCGTGTGCGGACACGATAATTGATGAGAAGTATATATTTTTATGCAGAACAAAAAGATATGAGTAAAGTAATTGTTTTAACTGGAGCTGGTGGTGTGTTGTGCAGTACCTTGGCCATCGCACTTGCAAAGGAAGGTCATAAAATTGCCGTGTTGGATTTAAGAATTGACGCTGCAAACAAAGTTGCCGAACAAATAAACAGTGATGGTGGAACGGCCATTGGTGTTGCCGCCAATGTATTGGAAAAGGAATCTCTAGATCAGGCCAAGAAAGAAGTCAACGAGAAGTTGGGTTCCTGTGATATACTAATTAATGGAGCTGGTGGAAATCACCCCTTAGGGACCACAACAAACCCTCATTTACACGAAGAAGATCTTTTAAACAAGACTGACGGTTTTAAAACTTTTTTCGATTTAGATCCTACCGGAATTAAATTTGTCTTTGACTTAAACTTTATTGGAACCCTGCTTCCAACACAAGTTTTTGCAAAAGATATGGTAGGCAAAAAAGGATGTAGTATTCTCAATATTTCATCGATGAATGCTTTTACACCTTTGACAAAAATTCCGGCGTATAGTGGTGCTAAAGCTGCGGTTTCAAATTTTACTCAATGGTTGGCAGTACATTTTTCAAAAGTTGGGATCCGGGTGAATGCCTTGGCCCCAGGATTCTTTTTAACCGATCAGAACAGGACCTTATTAACCACTGAGAATGGCGAATTGACACCTAGAGGGAATACAATTATCGAACAAACGCCAATGGGTAAATTCGGAGAGCCGGAAGATTTAATTGGAACTACCTTGTGGCTATGTGGTGAAGGTGCCTCATTTGTAACTGGCGTTGTCATTCCAATTGATGGTGGTTTTAGTGCGTTTAGTGGTGTATAACAATCTATAGAACAGATGATGAGTATAAGTCTAGAAAAAACATGGAGATGGTATGGGCCAAATGACCCGGTTTCTCTTTCAGATATCAAACAAGCTGGTGCTACCGGAATCGTTTCTGCCCTGCACCATATTCCTAATGGTGAAGTTTGGCCTATCGAAGAAATAAAAAAACGTAAAGAAATAATTGAAAATGCTGGCCTAACATGGTCCGTAGTGGAGAGCGTTCCTATTCATGAGGATATTAAAACCCAAGCTGGCAATTTCAATACCTATATCAATAATTATAGTCAAACACTTTCCAATTTGGGCGTTTGTGGCATCGATACGGTTTGTTATAATTTTATGCCTGTACTGGATTGGACACGCACTAGTTTAAATTATAAGGTGGAAGATGGCTCAAGAGCCTTGCGTTTTGACGCAACTGCATTTACCGTTTTTGACGTATTTTTATTACAAAGACCAGGAGCCGTTGATAGTTATTCTAAGGAGCAATTAGATCATGCAAAACTCATGCTTGATACTATGAGTGATGCTGATAAGGACTTGTTGGTTAAAAATATTATTGCAGGACTTCCCGGAGCAGAAGAAGGCTATAGCTTAGAAGAGTTTAACGCTATTCTTGCAACATATAATAACATTGGACCAAAAGAATTAAAAGAGCATCTTTTTTACTTTCTAAAGCAAATTATTCCAGCGGCTGAGAAAGCGGGTATTTTAATGTGTATCCATCCAGATGATCCTCCTTATCCTATTCTGGGCCTACCAAGAGTGTTAAGTACAGAACAAGATGTTAAAGACTTATATAATGCCGTAGATAGTCCGAATAACGGATTGACTTTTTGCACAGGATCTTTTGGTGTTCGGCCTGACAACGACTTACCTGGAATGGTTGAGCGTTTGGGTCACAGAATTCATTTTATTCATTTGAGAAGTACACAAAGAGATGAGTGGGGAAACTTTTATGAAGCCAATCATCTGGAAGGGGATGTGGATATGTTCGGGGTCATGAAAGCGCTGATCACGGAGCAGCGAAAACGACAAGCTACGGGAAGAACGGACCTTAGAATGCCAATGAGGCCAGATCACGGACATCAGATGTTAGATGATTTACATAAAAAAACGAATCCGGGTTATTCGGGTATAGGACGATTAAGAGGTTTAGCAGAGTTAAGAGGTTTGGAATTCGGTATTTCTAAAAGTTTACAATGATGAGTAAAATCAATTCCAAAAAATTGATAACAGATCATTTTCTGTTACATTCAAAAGAGGCAGAAATTTTGTATCACCAGTATGCAAAAGACATGCCCATCATTGACTATCACAATCACTTGTCTTCAAAACAAATTGCAGAAAATAATACGATCAAGAATATTAGTGACGTATGGCTACGAGGTGATCATTATAAATGGAGGGCCATGCGTGCCAATGGAATTGATGAGCAATTTATTACAGGTGTCTCTTCATTGGAAGACCGGTTTCTAAAATGGGCGGAAACGGTGCCTTTTACCTTGCGCAATCCTTTGTTTCATTGGACACATTTGGAACTAAAAAGATACTTTGATGTCGATGATATTTTACAGCCTGGGAATGCAAAAGCGATCTATAAAAAGGCAAACTCGATATTAGCCGATAAAACGCCCGCTGATCTTTTAAAAGATATGAATGTAGAGGTGGTTTGCACCACTGATGATCCCACAGATAATCTTAAATATCATCAACAAATTGCGAAGCAAAACATTTTTACTAAGGTATATCCTACCTTCAGACCCGATGCGCTACTCTTAATTGAAAGTCAGGAATTCCCGAAATATCTGAAAAAAATGGAAACATGTGTTGGGTTTTCTATTGAGAATTTAAATGATCTGTTACATGCTATTCAAAGCAGAATTGATTATTTCGCTCAACATGGATGTCGTTTATCGGATTATGGTCTGGAGCAAATTTATGCGAATGATTTTACCGAAGAAGCAGTAGATAGTATCTTACAAAAACGTTTAACAGGTGAAGAAATTTCGAAGGAAGCATCTCAAGTATTCGCTTCATGCATTTTATATAGGTTGTGTAAAATGTATCACGCCAAAGGTTGGGTACAACAATTTCATTTAGGTGCCATACGAAATAATAATAGCCGCTTATTAAGACAAGTAGGTGCTGATGCTGGTTGCGATTCTATTGGAGATTTTAATCAAGCCACAACTTTGTCTAAATTTTTTAGCAGGCTGGATGCTGATGAATGCCTGAGTAAAACCATCATATATAACCTGAACCCTTCGCAGAATGAGGTTTTTGCAACCATGATGGGTAATTATAGTGAAAGTGGTATACCCGGGAAAATGCAATGGGGTGCTGCCTGGTGGTTTTTAGACCAAAAAGACGGTATGGAAAGACAACTGGAAACCTTATCAAATGTTGGTTTGTTAAGTCGGTTTGTGGGTATGTTAACAGATAGCCGCAGTTTTCTTTCCTTTCCAAGGCATGAATATTTTAGGCGAATCTTATGTAATTTGATGGCCGAAGACATAAAGAAAGGACTCGTTCCCAATGATATCCCTTTTATTGGGAAAATGATACAGGACATTTGTTATCATAATGCGGCAACCTATTTTGATTTTAAATAAAACATGAGGTATAAACTAATTATCATAGTATGCTTAATTTTTGTGCTGGTATCCTGTAAAAAGGAGTCAGGCCCAAAACTGTTGTATTTGGCACATAATTCAACACAAAGTCATCCTGTTCATAAAGGGGTATTAGAATTTAAGAAGGCCTTAGAAATGAAATCCAAAGGATCTTTAAAAGTCAAAATTTTTCCCGATTCACAATTAGGTTCAGAAAGAGAGGTTTTAGAATTATTGCAGATTGGAAGCTTGGCAGCAACAAAAGTAAGTGCCGCTACCCTATCGAATTTTGTGCCTGAATACCACATATTGGGAATCCCTTATTTATTTAAAAGTCCCGAACATAGGTTTAAAGTGTTAGAAGGACCTATTGGGAAATCTATATTGCAAAAAGGGAGTAAGTTTTGGTTACGCGGCCTTTGCTATTATGATGCCGGAAGCAGAAGTTTTTATACCAGTGAAAAGGCTATTAGAACTCCTGATGATTTGAAAGGGCTCAAAATAAGAGTCATGAACAATCAAATGGCGATCAATATGGTAAATTCCATGGGTGGGTCAGCAACACCTTTGTCTTACAGTGAATTATATACCGCCATCCAACAAGGCGTTGTAGACGGAGCAGAAAATAACCCGCCTTCCTTTGTGTCATCTAATCACTATGAAGTTAGTAAATTTTATACCTTAGATCAGCATTCCTCAGTTCCAGATGTGATTATAATAGGAACCAAATTTTGGGATAAATTATCTGAGCAAGAAAAAATATGGGTACAGGAGGCGGCAGATGAGTCTGCTCAGGCCCAAAAAATATTCTGGAAGGAATCTGTAGATGAATCGATGAGAATTGCAAAAGAAGCCGGAGTTGAGATTATTATTCCTGAAAAAGCCTTATTCGCTGAAAAATCAAAATCCGTAGTGGAAGAATTTGTAAAAAAATATCCGGAAATGGCACCCATTATAAATCAAATTAAAAGCCAGTAATCATGAATAGATCTGAACTTATTTTTAACAGAGTTAATCGATTTCTTGAGCAGGTTTTAATTACTATTTTTGCTCTTTTGGTCTTAGATGTTTTGTTTCAAGTGTTTTCGAGATATTTGTTGGGCACCTCATTTTCATGGACCGAAGAATTTGCCCGTTTTTCATTGATTTGGCTGACCATTTTGGGAGCGGCTTATCTGAACGGAAAAAGAGAACATCTTTCGATGGATTTTTTATATCAAAAATTTTCTGAAACAAATAAAAGAAAAGCTTCGATAGTTATTGAAGGGTTAATTTTTCTTTTTGCCCTGATTGTAATGGTGATAGGCGGGTTTAATTTGGTCTATACAACCTTGCATTTAGAGCAACTTTCAGGAACGCTTCGGATACCTTTAGGATATGTTTACGCCATCATGCCCTTTAGCGGAATGCTCATTATGTGTTATTCCACCTATCATATTTCAACTATTTACACCAACAAAGTCAGCAATTAATTATGAGTATCGAAGTTTTAAGTATCCTGGTTTTGTTTATTAGTTTCTTTGCACTTTTGTTGCTTAAGGTTCCTGTTGCTTATAGTATTGGAATTGCTACCACCTTAAGTTTATTGTTGAATATTGATAAAATGCCTGGCTTAACAACTATTGCTCAACGGATGACAACCGGAATTGATAGTTTCGCTTTACTGGCAATTCCTTTCTTTATACTGGCAGGTGAGATAATGAAACGGGGAGGTATTGCCAATCGACTAATTAATTTTGCAAAATCTTTGGTCGCAAGTCTTCCTGGCGGATTGGCTTACGTAAACGTACTGGCATCAATGCTTTTTGGCGCTATTTCAGGCTCTGCCCTTGCAGCTGCTTCTGCCATTGGTTCTATTATGACCGATCGAATGGAGGAAGAAGGATACCCCAGAACATTCAGTGCATCTGTCAATATCACTTCTTCAACAACAGGTTTGTTAATTCCACCAAGTAATATCCTTATTGTATATGCCTTGGCAAGTGGCGGTACAGCCTCTGTGGCTGCCCTGTTTATTGCGGGTTATCTTCCAGGTATATTATTGGGATTTGCCATTATGGGATATATAGCTTTCATTGCCATTAGCAGAGGTTATGCAAAAGGCAAAAGAGCTACTTTAGGGGAGGTATGGACCTTTTTTAGAAAAGCCTTTTTCAGTTTACTACTCTTAGTCATCGTAGTTGGTGGTATTGTAGCAGGAATTTTCACAGCTACAGAAGCTTCGGTAATTGCGGTATTATATGCGGCTGTTTTGTCATTGATTTATGGCGATATGAAAACAAAAGATTTTCCCGAAGTATTATTATCCAGTGCCAAAACAACCGCAGTAGTCATGTTTTTAATCTGTACATCAATGGCGATGTCTTGGTTGTTTTCGTTTGAAGGTATTCCCGAAATGATCAGCACATTTTTATTAGAGTCATTACAGAATAAGTTTGTCATATTTTTAGCAATTAATATTATTCTACTAGTTATCGGAACCTTTATGGATATGACTCCAGCCGTTTTAATATTTACCCCAATTTTTTTGCCGGTAGTTACCACCTTAGGTATGGACCCGGTTCATTTTGGAATCGTAATCGTATTGAACCTATGCATAGGAATTTGTACTCCTCCTGTGGGAACATTACTTTTTGTTGGAAGTGGCGTTGCTAAAGTTTCAGTGACTCAGGTGATAAAACCACTGCTACCATTTTTGGCAATCATGGTTATTGTTTTAATGCTGATCAGCTATATACCAGAAATATCAATGTTTTTACCAAGATTATTTAATCTATAATACGTATAAAAAAATGAGTAAAGTAGTAACATTTGGAGAGATCATGCTAAGATTGGCACCTCCTGGTTTTTTAAGATTTTCACAAGCGAATCAATTTGATGCCATTTATGGTGGTGGAGAATCTAATGTGGCAGTATCACTTGCCAATTATGGTGTTTCTGTTGATTTTGTAACGCGTTTGCCTAAAAATGATATTGGAGCATGTGCCATGATGGAAATGCGTAAACGCGGCGTAGGTGTCGATAAAATAGTATACGGTGGTGATCGTTTAGGAATCTATTTTTTAGAGACCGGGGCAGTGTCAAGAGGATCAAAAGTAGTGTATGACAGAGCTCACTCTGCCATTGCCGAAATTAAATCGGGAATGATTGATTGGAATCAAGTATTTGAAGGCGTAGAATGGTTTCACTGGACTGGTATTACACCAGCCATTTCACAAGGTGCTGCAGCTGTTTGTTTAGACGCTGTAAAAGCTGCAAGTAAAATAGGTATTACCATTTCTACAGATTTAAATTATCGCGCTAAATTATGGAATTATGGAGGAGATCGTGAGGCAATCATGACAGAATTGACTTCATTTTGTGATGTCATTTTGGGTAATGAAGAAGATGCAGAAATGCATTTTGGTATTAAACCGGAAGGATTAGATATTACCACTCAAGGTCATGATGTGAAAGCCGAGGCATTCTTATCCGTCTGCCAACAAATGATGGAAAAATTTCCAAAAGCTAAAAAAGTAATTACAACTTTGAGAGGTTCTATATCTGCCTCACATAATACCTGGGCCGGCGTTTTATACGACGGTAAAAAAATGTATCAATCACGTCAATATCAAATCACAGATATTGTTGATCGCGTTGGTGGAGGTGATTCATTTATGGGAGGTTTGATATACGGACTATTGACCTATCCTGAAAATGACCAAAACGCCTTGGATTTTGCAGTGGCCGCTTCTTGTTTAAAACACACAATTAAAGGAGATGCAAACCTGGTAACCGTAGCCGAAGTTGAAAAATTAATGGGTGGTGATGCTTCAGGGCGAGTTGCCAGATAAAAAATTGAATATGAGTTAATTTTGAGTTATTATTCAAAACCGTTAGATGTCCCATAAGCCTAAACGGTTCTTTAAAGTCATCAAAAAAAAATAGAAAATGGCACAATATACAAGATTAGAAGTAGCACAAGTGATGAAGGAAACAGGATTGGTTCCTTTGTTTTTCAACAATGATATCGACATAAGTAAAAAAGTACTTAAAGCCTGTTATGATGGAGGAGCTCGCTTATTGGAATTCACGGCAAGAGGCGATTTTGCACATGAAGTTTTCGGCGAATTGACTAAATATGCTCTCAAAGAACTCCCTGGAATGATTATGGGGGTGGGTTCAGTCACAGACGCTGCAGCAGCTTCTTTATACATGGCCTTAGGCGCAAATTTTATCGTAACACCGGTTTTAAGAGAAGACATTGCCATCGTCTGCAACAGGCGTAAGGTATTATGGTCTCCTGGATGCGGAACTTTAACAGAAATTGCAAGAGCTGAGGAATTGGGCTGCGAAATAGTGAAACTGTTTCCTGGTGACATTTACGGACCTCAATTTGTAAAGGGTGTGAAAGGACCTCAACCTTGGACAAGTATTATGCCAACAGGAGGGGTATCCCCTACTCTGGAAAATTTAACAGGATGGTTTGATGCCGGAGTTACCTGTGTGGGTATGGGATCACAATTGATTTCAAAAGAGATTCTTGCCAATAAAGATTATGGAAAGCTGGAGCATGAAGTAAAATCAGCACTCGCACTTATTAAAAAAATCAGAAGATAATTATATCATGAAATTAGATAAAAACATAATTAGTATATCTCTCTTACTGGTCCTGTCGATCTGTTTTACAGCTTGTACCGAAGTGAAGGAAGATGATACCCCGTGGGTGAATCTGTTTGATGGAACTACATTAAATGGATGGTCTGTGATTGGTGGAGATGCAACCTACAAAAATATAGATGGAGCCATTGTTGGCACATCAACTTTACATACGCCAAACACCTTCTTAAAGTCTGATAAAATTTATGGGGACTTTATACTAGAATTAGACTATAAAGTGGATCCCAAATTAAATTCAGGTATTCAAATTAGAAGTAATAGTATTCCTTCCTATCGAAATGGTGTTGTTCATGGCTATCAAATTGAAATAGATCCATCAGAGAGAGCTTGGAGTGCAGGAATTTATGATGAACAAAGAAGGGGTTGGTTGAATCCATTGACAAATAATCCAACTGCTCAAAAAGCTTTTAAACAAAACGGTTGGAACAAGTATAGAATCGAAGCCATAGGTGACACCTTAAAAACATGGATAAACGGCGTACCGGCAGCTTATGTAATTGACGACATGACTTCAACCGGGTTCATTGCTTTACAAGTTCATGACATCGGAAGCGATAAAGAAATGGAAGGGACCCAAGTAACTTGGAAAAACGTTAAAATTCTTACAGAAGATGTTCAGCAATACAGTCAAAAAATAAACCTTGATCCAATTATTACAAAAAATAATTTGTTCGGAAAAGAAGCGGAAGAAGGTTGGAAAATGCTTTGGGATGGTAAAACAACCCATGGCTGGAAAGGCGCCAAATTAGATGGTTTCCCCGAATCCGGATGGGAAATAAAAGATGGTATACTATCCGTTTTAGCTTCTGGAGGTGGAGAGTCTGAAGCAGGTGGAGATATTGTTACTACAGATTTATACAGTGATTTTGAATTGAAACTCGATTTTAAAATTACAGAAGTAGCCAATAGTGGCATTAAATATTACGTAGATACCGAAATTAATAAAGGTGCCGGTTCTTCTATCGGCTTAGAATTTCAAATTTTAGATGATAAAAGGCATCATGACGCAAAACTAGGAAACCATGTTGGAAGCAGAACGATAGGCTCGCTATATGATTTAATTCAGGCAGATACCGCTAAAGTTGTACATCCCATAGGACAATGGAATCAAGCGAGAATAGTTTCAAATAAAAACCATGTTGAACATTGGCTGAACAGGAGAAAAGTTTTGGAGTATGAGCGTAAGAGTCCTGAATATTTACAACTTGTTAAGGAAAGTAAATATAAAAAATGGTCCAATTTTGGAGAAGCAGACCAAGGCAGAATTCTTTTACAAGATCACGGTGACTTTGTTTCCTTCAGAAATATTAAGATACGTTCATTAAAAAACTAAATAGTTATGAGTTCAGACAGACGAAGTTTTATAAAAAAAGCAACCCTTGGAGCTGCAGGAGTTACTTTGGGTACTAGTATGAATGCCATGTCGGCTAAAAGCTATGCTAACATTATTGGCGCAAATGATCGTATCAATGTTGCTATCCAAGGCTTAGGAAGGAGATACGGTGGATATATTGAGCCAATTGCCGATAAAAAAAGCAACGTCCGGCTATTGTATCTATGCGACGTTCTCAAGAGTCAAAGAGAAAAAGCAGCTGTCAAATTTGCTGAGCAAATCAAGAACAAACCACTTTTGGAAAATGACATACGCAAGGTTCTGGAAGACAAGGAAGTTGATGCAGTATTTATGGCTACCCCAGACCACTGGCATACACCCGGAGCCATAATGGCCATGCAAGCCGATAAACATGTTTATTTGGAAAAGCCATGTTCGCATAATATGCATGAAAATGAACTGGTAGTGGCGGCTCAGGAGAAGTATAATAAAGTGGTTCAAATGGGCAACCAGCAAAGATCCTCTGCCGAAACAACGGCAATTATAAAGGACATTCATAACGGTGTCATTGGAAAAACATATAGAGCAACTGCTTTTTACATCAATACAAGAGGTGAGGTTCCCTTACCTACTAAAGCAGCTCCGCCGGAAGGATTGGATTGGGATCTTTTTCAAGGACCTTCCCCAAGAAAAGAGTATACACACAATACCTGGGATTATAATTGGCATTGGTATGGCTGGGATTTTGGCACGGCAGAAATGGGCAACAACGCAACACACGAATTAGATGTTGCACGCTGGGCTTTGGGAGTTGAATTACCAGAACACGTTAATGTTAGATCTGGAAAGAACCAATATTTGAATGATGGTTGGGAAATGTATGATTCTATGGAGGCTCGTTTTACATTTTCAGATGGTCAGGTAATTGAATGGGATGGCCAAAGTAGAAATGGCTACAATAAATACGGAAAAGGAAGAGGAACCATTATATACGGTTCTGAAGGTTCTGTTTATGCAGATCGACAAGGTTATGAACTGTTTGATCTAAAAGGGAAATCTATAAAAAGTAGTCAATCCGGTGGTTCAGAAGGAGGACTTGCCCTTGGTGGCGGAGGCAATATGACAACCAGACACGCTGTTAACTTTTTCGAAACTATACGGGGCAAAGAAACATTGACTTCTCCAATACAACAAGGCGCAACCAGTCAGGCCATGACACATTATGCAAATATCGCCTCAAGAATTGGAAAATCTTTTGAAATAGACGCGAATACTGGTCGGATATTTGATCGGGAAGCGATGAATTTATGGTCGCGTACATACGAACCAGGCTGGGAGCCTAAATTGTGATTTTTAACTCATGGAAAGAAGAAAATTTATACTAAATAGTAGTTTACTAACTACGGGCGTATTGGCTGGAACATCCGGACTTTGGGCTGCCGCTAAAGATCTAGGGTCAAATGACCGGATCAATATAGGCGTTATTGGCACAGGAGATAGAGGTGGCGGCATGATCCCTTTATTAAATCAAATTGACGGACTTCATGTAGCTGCCTGTTGTGACGTACTACCGTTTAGGTTGGAAGCAGGCTTAGCAAAAACAGAAGTAAAAACCAAGGGTTACACTGCATACCAAAGTCTATTAAACAATAAAGACATTGATGCTGTATTGATAGCCACCCCCTTTAATACCCATTCTAAAATTGCCATTGATGCTATAGACGCTGGAAAGCACGTGTATTGCGAAAAAACTATGGCCAAGGGTCTTGCAGGTATTGAAGCTTTGGTTCAAAAAGTATCTACAAGCGATACAGTGTTTCAGACAGGGCATCAATACCATAGTTCAAGACTTTATTCTCATGTAGTCGACCTCATAAAAGATGGCGAAATAGGAAAAGTGATTTCATTTGAATGCCAATGGAACAGAAATGGTGATTGGAGACGAAAGGTTTCGGATCCATCCTTAGAACGTGCCATTAATTGGAGAATGTACAGAGAATATTCGGGTGGTTTAACAGCCGAATTAAGTTCTCATCAAATAGACTTTGTTCATTGGGTTTTAGGAGAAAATCCTAATAAAATTATGGGCACAGGAGGTGTAAATTACTGGAAAGACGGTAGGGAAACCTACGATAATATTCATTTGATATACGAATATCCAAGTGGTGTAAAAGCAACCTTTAGATGCCTTACCTCAAATTCATTGGGCGACTATCAAATTAAGGTATTCGGTGATAAAGGAACTATTTTATTAGATTATGACCAGGCATGGGTTTATTATGAAAAAGGAACTGAAAAAGAATTAGGATATGTAGACGGGGTTTCTGGTGCCACAACAAATCATCAGATGCAAGGCAGTGGAATTCCTATTAAAACTTCCCATATCGATCCAACCAGGCAGGCTTTAGTTGATTTTAGAGATAATATAAGAGAAAATAAAACACCCATTTCGAATGTACTCACCGGCGCTAACACCGCCAAAGCTGTTCAATTATCATTGGATGCCATGTACAAGAATGAGATCATATACTGGGATAAATATTAAATCAGCTATCTGGACTGGCATTATAGCAATCTATTTTAAAGGATTGAAGGCCTGAAGTATTTCATATGCTACAAAAGTATCTGTAGCATCTACTACCTTTAATTTTAAGTCTTTGTATTCAATAATTTGACCCTGTGAATAGGTGAAAGTGACCTCTTCTTCAAACGAAAGCTTATTCAATACACCAACAAGTTTTTGATAGCTAAACTTTAGAACATTGCCTTCCATGCCTAAATACTTAAATTCCTTGCGATAGCACTCCCTGCATACCTGAAATTTCTCAACCATCTCTATTTTTTCATTCAATGTATCCTTTTTCATCTTAATCAAATCGCCATCTGGGCTTACCAAAACTGCTATGATGTCATCAGGATCATCTTCATTAATCCCAACCCCTCCATATTTACCGTCAATTAATCTATCATGGGCATAATAAAGATTATAACCATCTTTTGCGCGCCTCAAAGGGTATGTTACTCCTTCTTTATATTTATATGTCAAACTGCGCTTTTTTACTTCAAATGATTCTGTGATTTGAACCTGTACATCTTTGATAACTTCTTTTGACATTGCAACAATTTCACCCACTTCAGCTTTGAGAGGAACGTTGCGTTGCGTTTCCTGCAATTCCCGCTGTTGCGAATATCCTATTTGGTAAAACAGGATCAATACTATACCAAGTAAAATTCTTTGAAATAATTTCATGTTCATCTATGCATAAGGTTAATCATATTGAAGCATAAAAATATAGAATTTATGGTTAAACGGAGCTCATTAATTCTTTGAATAGCTGTGCCGCTATTCTCCGGATAAAAAAAATGCACTATTGGGAAAGTTTAAAAGGACTTTCGTCCATTCTAATGGTTTAAAATAAGGAAAATTAGTGAACTTGATCAGCATCTGTTTTTGACAACTATTTAATCTATTTGAAATGAACCAACCAACTAAACAACTCGGCCCGGTTTCAGGGGCTGAACGAATTGGATCCCTTGATGTACTCAGAGGTGTCGCCCTTCTGGGAATATTATTGATGAACATTACAGGTTTTGGTCTCGATTTTTGGGCCTATGTAGATCCCACAGTGCAAGGCGGCTCAGAAGGTTATAACCTTTATGTCTGGATCATGAACAATATGTTTTTTGAAGGAACTATGAGAGCCATGTTCTCCATGCTCTTTGGGGTAGGGATGGTACTCATGACTTCAAGAATGATTGATAAAGGAGGAGGACTTGAGGTAGCAGATATTTACTATAGAAGAACCATCTGGTTGCTGATATTCGGCGTGATCCATGGGTATCTGATTTTGTGGACCGGAGATATTTTATTTGCCTATGGTCTTTATGGTTTGTTCTTGTTTCCATTTAGGAACACGTCTCCAAAAAAACTGATCATCGCAGCAAGTGTACTTACACTAATTGGAATGGGTTTGGCAAATTATCAATATTCCAAAAACATGAAATATCTGGAGCAATATACTTTGGCTCAGAATTATGAGAATGAGGCTGATATTCCAGACGAAATAAAGAAAGGTAAAGTAGCCTGGGAAGATTTGGTAGCAGAAATGAAACCAACCGAAAAGAAAGTTAGGGAAAACACAGAAAGTATGCATAAGGGCTATTTCGATCTTGTATTATTTCTTGCTCCTATAAATCGGTATATGCAAAGTACCTTTAATTACGACTATAACCCTTGGGATATTTTGGCAATGATGTTCTTGGGAATTGCTTTGTATAAGCTTAGGGTAATCACGGCCGAATTGAGTTATAAATCATACCTGATTATGCTGGTCATCGGATATGGAATTGGCCTTTCGGTAAATTATTATGAGACCATGCTTATATTAAATGGTGATTTCTCAGTTGAGTCATTTCATAAGGCTGGAATCACCTATGCGATAGGGCGAATAGCGGTTTCTTTCGGTCATATTGGCCTGGTCATGATATTTTGCAAGCTAAATATCATCACTGTTTTAAAGAGGTCTCTTGCTGCTGTAGGGCGTATGGCGCTTACCAATTACATCATGCATTCTGTGATTTGCGCCGTTATATTTACAGGGTTAGGTTTCTCAATGTTTGGAAAACTGCAACGATATGAGTTATACTATGTTGTAGTATCCATTTGGATCTTTCAGTTGATCGCAAGCCCTATATGGTTAAGATACTTTAGGTTTGGTCCGTTGGAATGGGTTTGGAGAACCCTTACTTACAAGCAAATACAACCTTTTAAAAAACAAAAATCTGAATAATTTGTCAATGATGGATCAATTGTAAATCATATTGAATTCTTGCATTGCACATAAGAATTGTCGTAAACCTATAAAAGTTTACTTACTTCTTGACATTTTCTCAGCTATTTTCCAACCAATCCAGGCCATGGGAATATATGCGAGTAAAATGTCTATTATAGTAAACCAAGTGGGGCCTGGTAGCATATAGTTTACCATTATTCCTCCTAACAAGAACAAAACTCCTATCCCCAATGAAAATTTCATTTTATGGCTTGCCGCTATTAAACCCGCAACTGCAGCCCCAACCAAGGTGCCTAGAGCATGAGCCAAAAAAGGAAAAATAAAATATTTGGATTCTAAGGTTGGCATAACAGAGGCTAAGGCCTCCATATCATTAGGGTCTATTCCTTCTATCGGAATTAAAGTATGGCCGGTTTGGATAAGGCCCATATTGATGATACTTCCAGCCAGCCAGCCAGCTATGACGGCTAAAATATTTTTAATAATTGGATTCATAACTATTGATAAATGAGATTAATGGTTTTAAACTTTTATTTGGGCTTTCCTCCATGGGGATATGCCCTGCGCCTTTGATAATAACAAGTGTATCATTAGGTAGATCTTTATGAAACTGATATGCTTTTTCAACAGGAATCAATAAATCTTCCTCTCCCCAAAGAACCAGAGTCGGCTGTTCAATATGTTTGATATCAACATAGGTATTCTTATATCTTGGCATGGCAAGCCTGTCAATAAAAGCCTGCCTATTGCCTTTTCTCAGGCTGAGTTCGAAATATCTGTCAACGAGCTCATCTGTTACTTTTGTTTTGTCAGCATAGACATTCTTGACACTTGCTTCCACTATAAAGCGGGGTGAAATAAAAGTAAACAGATTGTTTAAAAAGGGTATCTGAGCAATTTCAAAGGCTATAGGAATGCTTTTTGAAGTCATCGGATAACCCGCCGCATCTATTAATATCAATTTATCGACCATCTCAGGATGTTGTAAAGTAAAATTCCAGGCAATATTTCCGCCTAAAGAATTTCCAGCCAGCCTACATTTTTTAATTTCTAAGGATGACAAAAAGTTTTTAAGAAATTCTACATAATTGTCAATCGAATAATTCCGATCAGGAAATTGTCCTGTAAGTCCGTATCCCGGAAGGTCCATTCTAACGATCCGATAGTCTTTCTTTAATGTATCTGCCCATCCATCAAAAGTGTGTAAACTTGAGCCCGTTCCATGAATGAATACAAGTGGAATTGAATCTGTCATATTTCCCTCATCGCGAAAATGAACATCCATACCATCAACAGCAATAAAAGACGAGGGAGCAGGTGCGTACTTTGACTTTAATTGTTCAATTGGAATATCCCGATACCCAAATAGAACAGCAACCAGTAACGAAAGCAAGACAATTGCTAAAAGAATTTGTTTTATAAGCTTACTAAATCTTTTCATGATTGATCCTTGTTTCATGTATTGCAAATTAAATACGAATGAATGTAAATATAATTATTCACTTGCTATAATCTTTTGAAATAGACGTTCATTTATTCTACAAGTGTAAGGAAATGAATGACTTAAAAATCTTATCAAATATTAATCCAATACGTAAACTTAACAATCAAAGCTCTGTAACCCGGTGAGAAAGGCGTTGTTTTATAATTATCGTTATAGACTACATAGAGATCAGAAAGTGGTCTAAATCGCCATTGTAAGCGCGAGTTAATGCTGAAATCTTCTTCCTGACTATTGAATTGGACAAACGTAGACCAAAACAAATTCTTGGTAAAAGTAAATTCAACCTTCGGGCCCACAAACCAAATCGATTCTGTAGGGTACGGATCAGGAAGATCTATATAATTAACACTCGATCTGATGGAAGCGGTAAAAAATGGTTGTATCCTGAAGCGGAAATCGCTGGTCAACGAATATTTATACCCATTAAAAAACTCACCCACATCTGTTCTAGCAACAAAAGAAAAATCCTTTCTGTTGTCAGATTCAAAAGTGAAATCGAATTTGCTATAGTTGTATTCACTAAAAGCAGGTAAGGGTTCTCCGTTATCAGAACCGGTAGGGTCAAAATCTTCTAACAAATAAGTATAGCGATGATTGAGCGCCATTTCTATTTTACTTTGATTTCTGAAGGCAATTTGGTATTCGAGGTCAACCATACCATCCGTATATTTAAAATCAAGCTCAGGACTCCAGGTAGAAGAACCTCTTAGTTCAATAGTATGCGTATTTATCTTTGATTTTGCCGGATAAAATATTCTGGTTGCAGCAGGATCAATGGTTACAATATCGTTTCTTCTGATGAATCCTAAATCAGACTGAAAATCATCTCCAACATAGGTACCTCCTAAATTGAATTTCCAATCTCTGCTGTTATACAATAAAAAACCACCTGAAGACATATCTTTATCACCAGACTCCGGCGTAAAGGATTTGTGTAAATAATACTTTCCTGACCATTTATTGTCTTCACTTCGCAAATTAAAATCCAAACCAACTACCCTATTGAATTCTTCTGCATCTTCTACAAAATCGGCCATTTTGGTAACCTGTCTGTTCACAAAAATAAATCCGATATTCGATCGGCTGAATACTTTTTGCTGAATGGCCACTACGGTATTGTTGTTGGTAGGAATCTCATTGGCTTTATCTTCTGCCGTTTGGATATTCAAAACACCAATACGTAAATTTTTATTGATCTTTCCGCTCAACCTGGCTCCTCCGATGATACTGTTCTCAATATTATCGTCATTAAGATCTGTTGCGATTCCGATCCGCCTTGAAAAAAAAGGATTTGCCGAACTCCCATTTCCAAAATCTGAAAATAAATCTGCATTATCGATAAAAAATTGTCTTTTCTCGGGTAGAAATGCTTCGAAACGAGTCAGGTTAATCACCAATTCATCCACCTCAACTTGGGAAAAATCAGGGTTTATCGTTAAATCAAGATTCAAGCTATTACCAATGGGAATCTTTGCATCTCCTCCCACAGAAAAATCAGTCCCTGTACTACTCGGATCAAATTCTTGTGACACATTTCCCGATACATAGGGAATAACTGCGAACTGCGTTTTCACTTTGTTCAATGGCTTTTCAAAGATCATTTTTCCCATAAAAGCGAGGTTCATGACGATCTGATTTTGAGGTGTATTTGCCCAGGTACTCCATTGATTGGATTGGGTATCAAATCGATAAGAAGTAAATCTCCACTCTGTTTCCTGATCTCTGAATTTGAATGATGCCAAAGGGATCTTCATTTCGGCTATATAATACCCTTTATAGACCTTTGAAACATTTTCCCATTTGACGTCCCAGGTTGATCTGAAATCCTTACGTTCGTTTCCTCCCCCTGAAATCAATGCCTCTCTTTGAACTCCTTCAGGATTAGTTCCGAACATAAAAGCGTTGTTTCCATCCCTATACGTATCGAACATCAAAGTTATATTGTCATTTCCTCTTGCCGAATAATCACGCTTTAACGAAGGAACCACGTAGTCATCACCTTCTATAAAGACTTTTATACCAACATATAAATATTTCTCATCAAACAGCATCTGGATCTCTGTTTGTGAACTGCTCAACAAAGTATCTGTAGGGAAATATTGCCAAAAATCAGTGGCGACTTCTGCTGAACTCCATATGCTCTCATCCAAAGCTCCATCAAGCTTGATCTCTTCTTCGATCCATTTTACGGTCACCTCTTTTTGCTGGGCAAAAGAAATGTGAAAGGTCATAAAAAGAATTATAAAAAAAACGTACTTCATTAATATAAACTTTGTCTTCAATCTAGCTGATCTTAGAGACTTTAAAAGCGAAGGTCACTATACTTAATCAACTTGCTATAATTAAGTTCAGCCAATGCAAGATGGTAAAAAAAAATAAATTAGAAGTGAATAAAATTGGAATAAAACAAGGTATTCCCTCAGTTGCGAGGGGCTGATTTTTCATTTATAAATAAAGCTCTTTATAGAAAGGCTAACAGTACCTAATTCTATTTCATGTAGTTACCAACACATGTTCATCCAAAAAAGTTAATCCTCATCCAAAATTCCATGTCCTCCAACCATATATTTTCATATTCTCAAAATAATGTTAATTTTTTACCATATTCTTTTTTATGACAGTTCATTTAATTAAGTTTACAAATAAGTATATTGCTTTAATTAAAAAAAAATAAGAAGATGCTAAAAAAGATCGTTTTATTTCTCATGCTCGTAATGACATTTGGAGTCGTTATGGCTCAGACAACTACCAATGAGATTGAGTCAAAATGGGAAGATGTAGTAGTTGTTTATGACCTGAGCGAAGTAGCTGATAATGTGAATGGTAAAAAAATGACTGAAACCATTCGTACCAGTCTTAATTTTGGTACCAAATCAAAGGTCAAGAAAAATTGTCTGAAGCAATTAAAAAAGCAGGCAGCCAGAAACGGCTACTCAGTTCTTTATATAGACGAAGAAGCTTCCACAGATAAAAGATTCAATAAAAGAGGCATTGAAGTCACTTTGGTAGGTCGAGCGTTTAAAAGTTAAAGCTGTCAAAAGAAGAAGGTAATTGTATATAATTTCCATTAGAGTGCAGTAATATTAAAGGTTTTAGAAAGAGAATTCCTAAGAAGAGAAATTCCTTAATTGCTTTTATGTTTTTTTTAGTATCTTATAGCTTCTTTAAAAGCCCATAGGATGCATCTACCTTACAGACTGGAAATAGCCCTTCAAAAACTATACACTGCGTTTTATAATGACCAATTGGATCCTGAGAATTGTTGCCATTGTGCGGTTGGTAATATTTGTGATAATGTTGACGCCTGGAAACACTTTACGGATATTCATGGCTCTGTAAAACTGAATTACCTGGGCCGATTACATGAAACTTTAGGCAAAAGAATCAATGGCTATTCGCCTCTTGAATTACTCTCAATAGAAGCAGTATTTTTAAAAGCATGCGGTTATACCCTTACTTCCAGAAACAGATTGCTCAAACCGGCCCCTGTCATTGATAAAGAAATCATGTTCAAAGGTCTTTGTGCCGGGGTTGACTATCTCTGCAGACTGGATGGTGTTGAAAATGTAATGGAACAGTACAGAAAGTTTGATTGGACTACTGATTGGAAAAGAAACGTGGTAAGACAATCGTAATTGAATAAATGCTGCAATGCTACAATTCGGATGTCTTGTCCTGAAATAGGGTTATTCAATTTGAATTTCGAATATCGAACAAGGAACTCGGAATTTCGAAGTATGGACAACCCCTACCTCCGGCAGGCACACTTTTAACCCTTACTTAAGACTTAACCCTTAAAACTTAACCTTTAGCCTTTCGCTTTCAACAAAGCATTCTGCTCTTCCATCAGGTTCGTAAGTTTGCTCAGCAATTCAATATTCTTTGGTGTTTCGACAGTTACATCTTTCGTGTCTTCTGCTTTTTTAATGAGTCGGTTCATAAATTTAACGACTACAAAAATGGTAAAACCGATGATAAAAAAATCAATTGCGGCTTCAAACAAAGCACCATAGCCAATCGCGACTTCGGCCTTTAGTTCGCTACCATCAACAGCAAGTATCGGATCTTTTAACACAATTCTTCGGTCCGCCATATTTATATTACCTGAAAGCAATGATAATGGCGGTAACATGACCTTTTTTACCAGTACATCGATCACTTTGTTAAATGCAGCTCCAATGATAATACCAATGGCCATATCCATCATATTTCCTTTAACTGCGAAATCTTTAAATTCTTTAAATAGTTTCATTATCTGTCATTTTATAAGTCGGCAAAGATATTTGTAAAAAGCCACAGTTCAAAACCGACTTTGGAATTTAAACAGTCTTAGCAATTCCGTACCTTTGCGCCTTCAAATTTTATCAACATGGATTTTCAGACCGCTTATCAAAAAGCCATCTCCTTTGCCGGAGACAAACACACAGACCAGTATATACCTGGGTCAGAAAGCAGTTATATGGTTCATTTATCAAATGTGGCCATGGAAACGATGATCGCCGCCGGGCATACAAATGATTTTGATTTGAACTTTGCAGTACAAGTGGCTCTATTACACGATGTTTTGGAAGATACCCCCTGCACCTTTGAAGAATTGCAGGTAGCCTTTGGAATTAAAATCGCAGATGGGGTTTTGGCCCTTTCAAAGAATGAAGCCCTGGAAACTGAGGCTCAAATTCCTGATAGCCTGGTACGGATCAAATTGCTACCTAAAGAAATATGGACGGTAAAACTGGCCGATAGAACCTCTAATATGCAAGCACCTCCCAAGCATTGGGACAATAATAAAAGGATGGGCTATTTATCAATGGCAAGAATCATTCTATGCGAACTTAAAGGCGGAAATACCTATCTCGAAAAAAGGTTAGAAGAAAAAATTATCGCTTATGATCAGTACATCTACTAAAACATGTTATGATCAAATGAGAAAATTTTTAATTTCTTTAAGGACGTACTCCCTAAGCTAAGATTCCTTCAATTTTTTAACTATTAAGCCTGCATGCCTTCGTTCCTGCATGCCGGAGTCATGTAACATTTCAGTCTAAAAAGCGTCAGGTTATTGTACTTATTATATCATTCAAACCGATCAAGCATGACCGAACTTATCAAAACAAAAAGAATTAATAGTATAGATGCGCTAAGAGGTTTTGCGCTTGCCGGGGTTGTACTCGTGCATATGGTTGAACAATATATTGCTGGGCCATCGCCTGAAGGTTTTATGGAAGGGGTCAACGGTCTTCCTGATCAAATTATACAAGGACTGTTGCAGTTCTTTTTTTCTGGCAAATTTTTTGCTCTTTTTTCGATTCTATTCGGGCTGAGTTTTACTATCCAAATGCAATCAGCGGAGAAAAAAAATGTTGCATTCGGAGGGCGGTTTATTTGGAGAGCGGTACTTCTTTTTGTGATAGGATATATACATCAGTTATTTTACCGAGGGGATATTCTGACCATTTACGCAGTTTTGGCACCGTTTCTTATTCCTTTCTACAGAATTTCAACCAAATGGATACTGATCACAGCCGGGTTCATTTTTCTTGGTATTCCAAGATTCATCGCCTTTTTTATTTTTGGTGGGGAAAGCATCACGGGTATACATCCCATGATGGATATCAATAATGAACAGGTACTGGCCTATTTTGAAACAATCCAACATGGAAGCCTTCTGGAAGTATTTAAAGCCAACGCAGTTTACGGAATGCTTACTAAAATAGATTTTCAAATGTCAATATTTGGCCGGTTTTATTACACTTTTGGTTACTTTTTAATTGGCTTATGGTTGGGCAGAACTGGTGTTTTTAAAAATATTGCATCCCATGCCAAAACGATCAAAAATTTTATGTTATGGGCCATTGCAGGTATGCTCGTTTCTATTGTAATCACCTTTGCCACTTTTGCTATGATTTCTCAACCCATTGACAATGCATCTTGGCAGTTCGCGCTGGGTATGAACTTTCTGGACTGGGTCAATATTTGTATGACCACCATTATCTTATGTGGGTTCCTGCTACTGTATCAAAGAGATGTTTGGGGAAAAAGACTATCCTTCTTTGCGCCCTATGGCAGGATGGCGCTGACAAATTATTTACTGCAATCTGTAATAGGTACGTTTATCTTCTTTGGATGGGGTTTGGGCTATTTAGGTCAGATCAGATTTTCTTTTCTGTTTATGATGGCTATTGTACTTATTGTAATTCAAACTGTTCTCAGTAAATTTTGGCTTAAAACCTTTATTTATGGACCTCTTGAATGGCTATGGCGAAGTGGAACTTATATGAAATGGCAACCATTACTAAGGAAGGATATATAAACAAATGTATCGCCTGAAATGGATTGAACACAAGTCAATGATGAACTAAATCATTAATGATTCTGGTTAATTATAATACATTTGTGACAATTTAATATTAATTTAATAAACTACATTCTTCTACATTTGAATGTACATTTAAAAGAATAACACAAAAAGTATTTACAATGAAAAAGCTGATTGCCCTGAGCACGTTTGTCCTACTGTTTGCTTATGCCTGCGATTCAAAAAAAGGTGCGAAAATTTCTGATCAAATTAGAATTAATCAAATTGGATTTTATCCGAATTCAGTAAAACAATTCACCATCGTAGATTCGAAAGCTACTTCATTTAAATTGGTAGATGGCTATAAAAATAAAGTGTATTCAGGCAAACTGGTTGATCAGGGAACTTGGGAAGCTTCGGGAGAAAAGGTAAAACTGGGAGATTTTTCTTCCTTTTCTGCTCCTGGGGCATATTATGTTGTCGTTGACGACACCATTGCTTCCTATCCTTTTAAAATTAAAAAAGATCTGTATAGATCGGCTTTAGCAGCAGCTATTAAAAGTTATTATTTTCAAAGAGCCTCCATGCCAATTGAAGAGGAATACGGAGACATTTATGAAAGAAAAGCAGGGCATCCGGATGACAAATGCTTATTTCATACCTCATCAGGAAGAACTGAAGGAACTTTGAATTCTCCTGGCGGCTGGTATGATGCGGGTGATTATGGAAAATATATCGTAAACGCATCCCTCTCCTCGGGTCAAATGATGTTGTTACTTGAACAATATCCAGACATGATGAAAAATATGGCTCTTAACATTCCTGAATCCGGAAATGGAATAGTTGATCTATGGGACGAATTAAAATATGAACTTGATTGGATCCTGACCATGCAGGATGACGATGGTGGGGTGTTTTTCAAACTAACAGCCAAAGGATTTGGAGGTTTTATCATGCCTGAAGACTATGACCTTGATCGTTATATTATCGGTAAAGGAACCGCATCTACGCTTGATTTTGCAGCAGTATTGGCACAGGCATCAAGATTATACAAAGGAATAGACCCAGATTGGTCGGCCACAGCATTGGAGGCTTCGAAAAAGGCTTTTGTATGGGCAGAACAAAATGACAATATCGATTTTAAAAATCCTGAAGACATCAGTACTGGTCAATACGGAGATGATGATTTTTCGGATGATTTTTTCTGGGCGGCTTCAGAATTATACTTGGCAACAAAGGAAGATCAGTATAAAGTCGCTATGAAAACATATCAACAGGAATACAAACACCAACTAGCCGATAGCTGGAAGAATTTTGTACGAAACGTGGGCTTTCATTCCTTACTGGAGAACAGGGATCAGCTGGATGAAGAAATGGCTAATTCACTTGTTAAGGGTCATACGGCTCTCGCTGATGACATACTTAATAAGATAGACCAAAACCCATATAGAATTGCTTTAGACAATTATGAATGGGGATCAAACAGTGACATTCTGAACCAGGCGTATATTTTATGTGTGGCACACAGATTGACAGGTGATGAAAAATACCTCTTTGGTGCAGAACAAATCACCGATTATATTTTCGGTAAAAATGCCACAGGATATACTTTCTTAACTGGTTTTGGTGCCAAACGGGTAATGTTTCCGCACCACAGACCAAGTGGTGCCGATAGTATAGCAGATCCAGTACCTGGCTTTATTGTAGGCGGTCCGAATAATGACCGTCAAGATGCACATGAAGTGGAATACACTTCTGAGTTTCCGGCAAAAGCTTATATGGATGTTGAGGCAAGTTTCGCCTCCAATGAAGTTTGCATCAATTGGAATGCCCCTGCAGTATATGTATTCGGTTACTTGCAACAAGCAAGAAAATAGATCGCCAAAAAACCTTATTTTTGACAGCAGTTAGCTTTAACTGTTGTTTTTATGGATAAATTTCGACCTTTAATAGATTATATAAACCGCATAGTTACGCTTACGGAAGAAGAAGAGCAACAACTCAGCTCACTACTTTCTTATCGGAAACTATTAAAAGGTCAATATTTTTTGCAACAGGGAGATGTTTGTAAGTTCAGCGGATTTGTAATTAAAGGTTGTACCAAAACTTTTTATGTTGATGATGAAGGGCAGGAACATGTAGTCATGTTCTCAATTGAGGATTGGTGGACCTCCGACATGGGTAGTTATATTACCCAAAAGCCAGCTGATTTCAATGTTCAATGCCTGGAAAACACCGAACTTATTCATTTTTCCTATGAAAATCAGGAGCAAATGCTACGGGAGATCCCAAAACTAGAGCGATTTTTCAGGATCATTATCGAAAGGGCTTTTGTAGCTTCTCAAAAAAGAATCGTGAGAAATATGAGTATGAGCGCAAAAGACCGATACCTCTTGTTTCGAAAAGAATACCCTAAAATTGAGCAACGTATACCTCAATACCTGATCGCATCTTACCTGGGTATCACCAAAGAATTTTTAAGCAAGATCAAAAGTCATCTCATACTTGAGCAATAACTTATTAATCTAGTTTAACTTCTATTGATAAACTACCTTATTTTAAAGCATCCCAATGTTTTGCATCTTTGTATAGAATTTAAAGAACAAAAAAATGGATACAGGTAAAATAATACAAATAAAGCCTTTGGGGTTTCCCTGGGAGACACAAGACCCATTCTTATTTTGCGCCTACCATAAAGATGAATATCCAAAAGGTGACGCGCATATGGGTATCGCTTCGGAAAACTTAAAAGGAAGAAATATAGGGCAGGACTTTCAGATAAAAGATGGTTTTAGAATGTACCATGGAAGTCATATTCCTGGGTTCCCCTACCATCCTCACAGAGGGTTTGAAACCATTACTATAAATAAAGAAGGATTTGTTGATCATACTGATTCTTTGGGAGCAGCCGGTCGTTTTGGTGCAGGAGACGTACAATGGATGACTGCAGGAAAAGGAATCCAGCATTCTGAAATGTTCCCGCTACTTGATCAAAACAAGGATAATACTTTGGAAATTTTCCAGGTATGGTTGAATTTACCAAAGGCCAGCAAATTTGTTGAGCCCCATTTTAAAATGCTTTGGGATGATATGGTTCCTGAAGTAACATATACTGAGGATGATAAAACAACAACCGTCAATGTAATAGCCGGACAACTAAATAATATAAAGGCTCCAAAGCCTACACCCGACTCCTGGGCAGCAAATGCTGACAACGGCGTGTCTGTTTTTACTGTAAAGATGGAGGCTGATGCCAGCTGGAAATTACCGGCGACTAATAATAAAGAGATCAACAGGGCCTTGTATTTTTACAGCGGTGATCGATTGATGATCGAAGGGAAAACAGTTGACCACAACCATCTTGTTTACTTAAAATCGGATGAAGATATCTTCTTGAAAAATGGCAATAAAGATGCTTATTTATTGATTCTGGAAGGAAAGCCAATTAATGAGCCCGTTGCCCAATACGGCCCCTTTGTGATGAATACCGAGGCTGAAATACAAGAGGCTTTTTCAGATTACCGTCAGACTCAATTTGGTGGCTGGCCCTGGCCCGATCAGGAACAAGTGCATGACAAAACCAAAGGACGTTTTGCGCTGCATGCAGATGGTACCGAGGAATTAAAATAACGATGCAAAAATGAACACAGATCTAAAACAAGTCAAATATTTATTGCCTGCAACGGAAATAGATATGGGAGGGTTTCCTGTTAAACAGGCCTTACCTACCCAAAAGGTTCAGCAATGGGATCCTTACTTGTTGCTGCATCATGCCAAAGTTAAATTCAGTAATAACAGATTGGCAAAGCATCAGGGAGTTGGTCCTCATCCGCACAGGGGGTTTTCTCCTGTGACTTTTGTGATTGAAGGAGAAGTCCACCATCGCGATAGCTGGGGAAACAATCAAATAGCAAAAAAAGGAGAAGTACAATGGATGCATGCTGGTGCTGGCATTGTCCACAGCGAAAGACCCTCAGAGGCATTGATCGAGAAAGAAGGAAGCCAGGAAATCGTGCAATTATGGATCAACAGTCCGGCAACTAAAAAAATGATTCCTCCTACCTATTCTTATGTACCCGATAAAGTAATGACCTTATTTTTTTCAGCGGATAAAAAAATTACCAATAAACTAATTGCCGGAAACTATGGTAAGTTTTCAGGGAAGGTCATCCCACAATCTGAACTGTTGGTAATCTGGGGAAAAGGAGAGCAAGGCGGAAGGCAACAACTTAATGTTCCTAAAGGATTCAGCAGCATGCTTTACCTTATTAAAGGAGATATTACACTCAAAGGATATGGATTGGTAGAAAAAGAACATCTAGCGATTTTTGATCATGATGGTGAAGTTATTGACATGTCTTTTAGAACAAAGGGTCAGTTTCTATTGCTTTGTGGCAAACCCATAGATGAGGTTGTTACGCAAAGCGGTCCATATGTAATGAATACACAAACCGAAATACTACAAGCCATGCGTGATTACCAGATGGGTAAATTTGGTGTCTTAATTGAAGAAGATTGACCTAGATTATTTTAAAAACTAAAAAAAGCGGAGACATTAATTATCTCCGCTTTTTTTGAATAAATGTTAATCTAGATTAATATCATTTAATAAACTGTCTTATTTTCTATCATACCTACCTACCCCATCTTTGCAGTGTTCATTCAAAGAAAGAAAAATGAAATTGTTGATTGAGAAGGTAAGCGATCTTAACGATCTGATCATGCAGGGAGAAGCACAGGAAGCTTTTGAGAAATTCTATCACGAAGATGTTGTGATGCAATTTAACGATGAGAAGCCTGTAAAAGGTAAAGAAGCCATCAGAAAATTAAAGGAAACTGAATTAAACGACATCATTGAGTTTAAGAGTGCAAAACCTTTAAAAGTAACTATCGGGGAACAAACAACCATGGTAGAGTGGGAGTTTAATGATCAACACAGGGTATATGGCGAAAGAAATTATACACAGGTAGCTGTTCAAGATTGGAAACAGGGACTGATTATTAAAGAAAAAATGTATTGCGGAAATAAACAACTATAAATTTTTAACAACAGTAAAAGAATAAGATGGTTTGAGCAGAAAAATTATGTAATCAAATCTAAATCAAGAATAAAGATAAACACAAGTATATAAAAACAATAGTATGAGAAATACAATATTTAACAGCAGTAAAAGAGTAAGATGGTCAGCG
>CAZPHF010000029.1:0-29868 GCA_964586115.1 uncultured Flavobacteriaceae bacterium
TTTGAAGAAAAATAAAGCGATAATTGTTTTTTTAATAAAATTTTTTGCTACTTACTTTATTCTTTTCGGGGCTTATTCTTTTTATCTGAATAAAACACAACAAAAAAGAGATGTATTTGTATGTTCTCCAATTACAGGTACAGTAGCAAATCATGTGTATAAGGTTTCGGAAATGCTCGGCTATGATGCTGAAATTGAGCAACATTCAAAGGAGTTGTCGATTAAGTACATGCTAAATGGCAATTATGTTGCCCGCATTGTGGAGGGCTGCACCTCAGTAAGTATCATTATTCTTTTTCTTTCTTTTATCATTGCGTTTTCTGGCAGTGTTCTAAACACTATTTGGTTTGGTTTATTTGGAAGTTTGCTTATTTATATTGTGAATATTCTTAGAATCATTGCGATAAGTGTTTTGGATGAGAGATTTCCGGAATATCAAATGATCCTGCATGATCTTCTATTTCCTGCAATAATCTATGGCTTGACTTTTGTTTTATGGATTACCTGGGTCAAGTTTTTTTCTAATTTGAACAAGAAAACAAATGGATAGGAAAGCTCGAATTTTAATTATTGTAGCCCTGTTTTTTGCTTTGGTACTGGTAAGAGCCTTTCAAAATCAATTATTTTATGATCCTTTTATTGCCTATTTTAAAAATGGGTATCTTAAAGATTCTATCCCGGTGTTTAGCGGTTCTAAATTATTGTTGCATTTGATCTTTAGATATGGTTTGAATACACTTATTTCTCTCCTCATCATCTATATGGCTTTTCAAAATAAGGATTTTTTGAAATTTTCAATCAAGTTCTATTTAATTGCATTCGTCTTGTTTAGTATTACCTTTTTTATCATTCTAAAAGGTGAATTGACTGATGGATATCTGTTCGCATTTTATGTTAGGAGGTTTCTTATTCACCCTCTATTTGTTTTATTATTGTTACCTGCATTTTATTACAAACAGTTAACAGTTAAAGAGATAATTTAACAAAAATTTAAAGTTACCACTACGATATATGTATTACTTTTGAGCATATGTTACAAGTACTAGATAAAATAATAGCCTTCATTATAGCCATAGCCATATTCATTACAGCAATGTCATTTTTTTGATATAATTCTACATTTTTTGAATATAGTTATTTTGTAAAGAGTCAATAGGAAATCATTGATTTTTTAGAATAAAACTGCCACTAATAACCTCATAACAAGAAAATAATCAAAGGTTTGTGTAAATTGGTTTATATTTGTGAGGGATAATTAAAAATAAAAAAATGAAAATAATATCTAAAGTTTTGATGTTGTCGCTCGCAATTGGATTTGTTTTGACAGCTTGTAATACCAACAAAAAAGAGCTTGATACGACTGATCCGGTAACGGAGCAAAAAGAACAGCCCGCGCATGATGATAAAACTGAGGAGCATGATCATGGTTATGAAATGGCCATGGCTACCTATCAGTGCCCTATGAAATGCGAGGGAGAGAAAACTTATGAAGAACAAGGAAGTTGTCCTCAATGTAAGATGGATCTTAAAAAGGTTGAAGTTGCTTCAACTGATGAAACAATAAAGGAAGAAGGTATAGAATAAGACTAACGTCGTTTAAAAAAATATAGGGCGGCCCACTGGGCCGCCTTTTTTATTTAGTTCTCTGAACAGGCCAAAACAAAAGCAGCGAACAAAGGATGTGGATTTAACACGGTGCTTTTGTATTCAGGATGGTATTGAACCCCAATAAACCACTTATGTGAAGGGATTTCAATTATTTCTACCAATCCAGTTTTAGGATTTAATCCTGTAGGGATCATACCTGCATCAGCCAATTTTTTAAGATAGTCATTGTTATACTCATAACGATGCCTGTGTCTTTCACTGATCAATTCCTTGCCATATATCTTTATCGCTTTGGAACCTTTTTCCAATTTACAATCCCATGCTCCAAGCCTCATTGTGCCGCCTTTTTCCGTAACCATTTTCTGGTCTTCCATGATATCTATAACCGGATAGGGTGTATTTCTACTCATTTCAGTGGAATTGGCATTCTTAAGGTGTAGTACATTTCTTGCAAACTCAATGACGGCCATTTGCATGCCTAAACAAATTCCGAGAAATGGAATGTTATTTTCTCTTACGTATTGAACCGCAGCAATTTTTCCTTCTATTCCTCGGTCACCAAAACCAGGAGCGACAATCAAACCTTGCAGACCTTTTAATTTCTCAGATGCGTTTTGCTCAGTTATATCTTCAGAATGAATTGGATGGATGTTTACCTTAAGTTTGTTTTGAGCTCCAGCATGATCCAAAGCCTCAAGGATCGATTTATAAGCATCCTGTAATTCAATATATTTGCCAACCAAGCCTATTTCAACTGAGCCTTCAGGATGTTTATAATTATCTAGGAATTGATTCCAGCGCGTTAGTACCGGTTTTTTAGACGCTTTGAGATCGAGCTTATTCAGCACTACTTCGTGCAAACCTTCACTGAGCATTAGGTTGGGAACGTCATAAATGGTTTTCGCATCTATCGATTCTATAATTGACTCCTTGTCTACATTGCAGAACAAGGCTAGTTTTCTTTTGATATCTTCCCCAATATGGTGCTCAGTTCTGCAAACAAGTACGTCAGGGCTGATGCCACTTTGCATCAGTTCTTTGACAGAATGTTGGGTAGGTTTGGTCTTTAATTCTTTCGCTGCGGCCAAATATGGAATCAAAGTCAAATGAATTACAATGGCGTTGTGTTTGCCGAGATCCCATTTCAATTGTCGAACAGCTTCGATATATGGCAAAGATTCAATATCGCCAACGGTTCCACCAATTTCGGTAATCACAATGTCATATTCACCTGTTTGGCCAAGAATCTTGATACGTCTCTTGATCTCATTAGTAATATGAGGAATGATCTGCACTGTTTTTCCAAGATAATCTCCTTTTCTTTCCTTGTTGATCACAGTTTGGTAGATCCTTCCAGTAGTGACATTATTTGCCTGGGAAGTCGGTATATTTAAAAACCTTTCGTAATGTCCGAGGTCCAAATCAGTTTCTGCACCATCATTAGTCACATAACATTCTCCATGTTCATAAGGATTCAAGGTGCCTGGATCAACATTTATATAGGGATCCAATTTTTGTATGGTCACGGAAAATCCACTTGATTGTAATAATTTTGCTAAAGAGGCAGCAATGATTCCTTTGCCAAGAGATGAAGTAACTCCTCCTGTAACAAAAATATACTTGGTATTTGGCATGGTGTTTAGGTTTGTGCAAAATTACAAAGTCTGGTAATTTTGACAAGCCTTTTCTTTTTTTATTTTTTGGGCATAAAAAAACCGTCAATTTACATTGACGGTTTTCTTTATGATTTATGGATTCAATCTAGTTGATGATCTCATCACTTGTTTTGAATTTCTTTGAAAGAACCATTTCCTGGTTCTCGAATTTCATATTTTTGATAATGTACTTGTCAGAATCAACACAACTCGCACTTGATCCACCACAGGAAGCTAAACTCGCTGAAGCGAAAATAAAAACTAATAAATAGGCTAACTTTTTCATAGGTTTAATTTAAGGTAAATATTAATCAAGGGAGATTACATCTATAAACGCATAAAAAATGTCTTTAGTATATGAAAATTGGAAAATTTCACTCTGTTAGTTTATTCAAGGAGTACGCTATCATGTTTTCAATAGCTGCATAAGGATCTTTGCTAAAGGTGAGGTTCGATCTGTTGGCGATGATCGCGTTCATAGAAACAGCATGATGTCCTAATAGTTTTGAAAGCCCGTAAATTACTGAAGTTTCCATTTCTAAATTTGTGACTCGTAGTTGCTTGTATGAAAAGCTTTCAATTTTTTTATTCAAGTCATCATCCTGTAAAGCCAATCTAAGAACCCTCCCCTGAGGGCCATAGAATCCTCCTGCTGTTGCAGTGATACCAGAAAATATTTGATCAGATTGTAGTTTTTTCTCCAGAAGAGTGCTATTTCTTATAATATAGGGTCTGGATTTGTTAACTGAATAGTCACAATGCGCAATAAAAGCATCTTCCAATTCAGATTCAAATATCCCTTTATTACGATAAGAATGCATAACACCGTCAAAACCCAGACCGTATTTACCAAGAACAATGGAATCCACAGGAATATTTTCATGTAAGGAACCGGAAGTACCCATACGGACAATTTGAAGGCTGGTCAATTCTTTTTTGACGGTCCTTGTGCTTAAGTCGATATTGACCAAAGCATCAACTTCATTCAGCACAATATCAATATTATCAGGCCCGATTCCTGTTGAAATCACCGTAAACCGTTTACCCTTTAAACTTCCGACAATGGTTTTGAACTCTCTTTTCTGGGTAGTGAATTCTATGTTGTCAAAATGATTGGCAACCTTTTCCACACGATCCTGGTCACCAACGAAAATAACAGTTGGCGCTATATGTTCAGGTTTTAAATTGATATGATAAATACTACCGTCAGGATTCAGGATAAGTTCAGAAGGACCAATTATTCTCATAGGAATAGAAAATTGTAAAATTGATAATAAAAGAAAAACTCGAGAAATTAGCCACCAACTCTTTTAACCTGGTAGCCTTCTTGCTGCAGAATAGACATGATTTTGTCACGAAAATTACCCTGAATAATGATCTCTGCGTCTTTAACGCTGCCTCCTACACCACATTTGGTTTTTAAAAGTTTCCCAAGAGATTTTAAGTCTTCTTCTTTTCCTTGAAATCCAGTGATGACGGTTACCGTTTTCCCACCCCTTCCTTTATTGGAAAAATGAGCTTCCAATTGCTGATCCTTTGGGTTCATTCCTAATGATGATTCCTTTGAATAGGCCGAAAAATCCTCCTGTTCATTGGTAGAAAAAACAAATCCACCGAGGTCTGACAAATTGTTTAATTTTTTCTTAGCCATTGTATCGTTTCCAGTATTTGACAATCCCAAATATAAATAAAATAAGCCCGATAAAAAACATTCCCAAGAAACAATAAAAGCAGTCACTCTTCATCTTTAAAGACAAAACAGTTACCATGATAGAGGCAACTAATATAGAAACCGGGTTGGAATAATTCATCTTTTGTTCAAGCGTTTCCAGGCAAAAATGAGTAGTGCTAAGGATTCAAAGGTAAGACCAAGTCCAATAAAAATCATGGATTTATCCCAATCGAAAAAGGAACCAATTCCACCAATGGTAATCAATAACAAACCGAAAGTAAAAAAAGAGATTAATTTTTTATCCATTTTGATTTCCTTATTTTCTATAGAGTGGGATCAAATAGGATACCGTATAATTAAAACTAAAGCCATTATTATTTACAAAAACTTTTTCAAATCCCGGTACATATAGATTTTTGAAACCTTCGGGTTGTTTAGCTGAGATCATGGTATTTCCTCTAAATGAAACACCTAAGAACACATTATGGAGTACTTCCACTTTTAATCCCAGCACAAGTTCAACCCATTGAGCATTCAACCCATCATAGGTTATCCCGTCAGTTTCCGTTCTTACAGGTACAAAAGGGTCAGCGTTTATGGTATATTCATTGACTGATTGATTGAAGGTGCTGAATCCATAGCGGATGCCAACAACGATCATGTTTTCCATCCCAATCCAGTTTTTATAAGCGTTGTAGTCAACACCTACTTTTATATACTGCCCTTTGGTTGAAAAGTTATAAAAATCTTCCTGACGCGTCTGGTCTCTATAACCAAGTTCTGTTGCCAGATACAATCTTTTGGTAACCCGGTAATCGCCAACAATTTCAAAACCTTGCATATCTTCAGAGAAGATAGAGTAAATGGGTCGCACTACGTCAATCCCCACCCTGAGTCCATATCTATCTTTATATGTGGCAGTATCCTTTGGACTTTCACCCAGTTGAGCCAATAATGTGCCACAGATAAAAAACAGGACGATGCTAATGGTATATTTTGACATGGGCTGCATTTTCGTCAATAATTTCTTGAGAATCATTTGCGGTTTCTATATCCTTTATCCAATTGTCACCATCATCAACCAAAGATCCATTAGTTTCGTTAAAAACAGTCTTGTAACCGCAGGACCTGGAAATATATATATCTTCTTGGCTATAAACAATAGTGATTGTGTCGAGATTGTCTTCAATACCTTCTGTTTCATCACCTTGCAAAGTGAGAATGAAACTAGTTTTATTTTCTGCCACTTGCAATGGAATTGCAATAGAATCTGTCAATATTGTTATGGTTTCGTTACTATAATCCCCATCGACACCTTCAATAGTTACTTTTAAATTAATAACTGATTTAATTTCACTTGGGATATCATCATTATAAAACCTAATGATTAATTTTGGTGTAATATCCTCGAGACAAATGTCATCTCTTTCACAACTCATTAGAGTTAATAGAACTAGAAGGAAGGTCAAATATTTTCTCATTTCTATTTTCTACGTTTTAAAAGAACCACATTTTCTACATGATGCGTCTGAGGAAACATGTCAACTGCTTGAGATTTTTCTATAACATACTGCTCCTTCATAAGGGCCAGATCTCTCGCTTGAGTGGCAGAATTACAGCTAATATAAACAACTTTTTCGGGTAAGATATTTAAAATTTGCATCACTACTTTTTGATGCATACCATCTCTTGGCGGATCAGTAATGATCAGATCCGGATGTCCATTTTGTTCTATAAAATCCTGGGTAAATACCTTAGCCATGTCACCGTCATAAAAAACTGTATTGTCTATACCGTTCAATCTTGCATTTTCTTTAGCATCTATAATGGCTTGAGGGACTGCTTCAACCCCAATCACTTTTTTTGCTTTAGAGGCTACAAACTGAGCGATGGTACCAGTTCCAGTGTATAAGTCATATACGATTTCATCTCCTTGCAAATCAGCAAAATCTCTTGCTATTTTATACAGTTCATAGGCCTGGGTAGAATTTGTTTGGTAAAAGGATTTGGCATTTATTTTAAACTTCAGCCCTTCCATTTCTTCAAAAATATGATCTCTGCCTTGAAACAGGATAATATCCTGATCATAGATCGAATCATTTCCTTTCTCGTTGATGATATATTGCAAAGAAGTTATTTCTTTAAAATTTTCAGCGATATGATTCAATAATAATTCACGTTTTTCAACATCTTCCTTAAAGAACTGAATAACCAGCATGATCTCTCCGGTTGAGCTGATTCTTATCATTAGCGTCCTGAGCATTCCTGTTCTTTGCCTTGGATTGAAAAATGAAATACCATTATCAATGGCAAATTTTTTGATTGAATTTCTAATGGTATTAGAAGGATCCTCTTGTAAATGACATTTATTGACATCGAGAATTTTATCCCACATCCCAGGTATGTGAAAACCACAAGCATTTTTATCTTCAAATTCGATGTCGCTTTTTAATTCTTCTTCCGTAAGCCACCTTGAATCAGAAAAAGAGAATTCCATTTTGTTTCTGTAGAAGTAAATTTTATCACAGCCTGCAATTGGCGTGATCTCAGGAAGCTCTAAATGCCCTATTCTGATAAGGTTATTTGTGACTTCTTTCTGTTTATAAGCGAGTTGGTCCTGATAATTCATATGCTGCCATTTACATCCTCCGCAAAGACCAAAATGTTCGCATACCGGATCTACCCTTTTATCGGATAAATGATGAAATTTTACAGCCTTTCCCTCATAATATGATTTTCTTTTTCTCCCGGTCCTAATATCAACAATATCACCCGGTACCGCATTGCTCAGAAAAACAACTCTTCCATCAGGTGATTTGGCCACAGTTTTACCTTTGGCAGCCGTATCTACCACTTCAATATTTTCAAATAAATGAAATTTCTTTTTTCTCGACATGCAGCAAAAGTAAGGCATTTTTATGATTTCTCAATTGAGATTCTTAGATGTTTAAAGGGCTGTTTTAACTTAACTTTGTAGTTTTACTCCTGTGGATACGCAGGAAAATAAAAAGATCATACATATTGACATGGATGCATTTTATGCTTCCGTTGAGCAAATGGATCATCCTGAGTTAAAAGGAAAGCCGGTTGCCGTTGGAGGCGGAAGCGAAAGAGGTGTTGTGGCAGCAGCCAGTTATGAAGCGAGGAAGTTTGGAGTAAGGTCAGCTATGAGCGGTTTTCAAGCGAGAAGGAACTGTCCTGATCTTATCTTTGTCAAGCCTAGATTTGCTCGTTATAAAGAAATTTCTAAGCAAATCAGAAGCATTTTTCACGAGTATACCCATCTGGTGGAACCTTTGTCTCTTGATGAAGCGTATTTAGATGTAACCCAGAATAAGAAGTCTCATCCCTCAGCAACGCTAATGGCAAGTGAGATTCGTAAGCGAATCTTTGAAGAAGTTGGGTTACACGCATCCGCAGGTATCTCGAATAGTAAGTTTGTTGCCAAGATTGCCTCAGATGTCAATAAACCTAATGGTCAAAAAACGATTCCTCCAGAAGAAGTGGAAGCATTTTTAGAAGCGCTTCCTATTGAGAAATTTTTCGGAATTGGTAAGGTAACAGCATCAAAAATGTATGAATTGGGGATTTTTACAGGCGCTGATTTAAAAAGTAAATCCCTGGATTTTCTGACTATTCATTTTAAGAATTCAGGAAGTCATTATTATAAGATTGTTAGAGGTAAGCATTTCAGTGAAGTAAAACCCAATCGGATTCAAAAATCAGTTGCGGCTGAACATACTTTCAGTAAAAATTTGACATCTGAAATATTTATGATGGAGCGACTCGAAACCATAGCAGAGGAATTGCAGAACAGATTGATGCGTTCTAAAGTGGCCGGAAAAACCATTACACTGAAGATCAAATACAGTGATTTTTCGATACAAACCAGAAGCAAGACCTTGGCTGTTTTTGTGAAAGATAAAAATATTTTACTCTCAACTGTTAAAGAGTTACTTTTTCAGGAAAAAGTGAAAGAATCTGTAAGGCTTTTGGGTATTTCAGTTTCAAATTTAAACAATACTCCAAAAGTCAATGAAAAGGTGATGGATGTTCAGTTGAAGTTTAAATTTTAAACAAAAAAAAGTGTGTATCAAAAAATTTTGACACACACTTTTATTGAAAAGCAAATGTTTAGTCTTGCTGTGGTCCAGCGGCAACTAATGATTTTCCTTCTTCATTATCTGTATACTTCTCGAAGTTTTTGATAAACAATCCAGCTAATTTTTGTGCTTTTTTGTTCCAATCAGCAACATCTTCGTAAGTGTCTCTTGGGTCAAGAATATCATCATGTACTTCTTTAAGAGAAGTAGGAACTTCAAGGTTAAATACAGGAATGATCTTAGTCTCGGCTCTTTCAATTGAACCATCTAAAATTCTGTCAATGATACCTCTTGTGTCTTGAATAGAGATACGTTTCCCTGTTCCGTTCCAACCTGTGTTTACCAAGTAAGCCTCAGCTTTGTGTTCTTCCATTTTCTTAACCAGTTCCTCACCGTATTTGGTTGGGTGTAAAGTTAAGAATGCTTCACCAAAACATGCAGAGAAGGTTGGTGTTGGTTCAGTTACCCCTCTTTCAGTTCCTGCAAGTTTCGCAGTGAAACCAGAAAGGAAGTGATATTTGGTTTGCTCAGGAGTCAGTTTCGATACAGGAGGCATTACACCAAAAGCATCTGCTGTTAAGAAGATCACTTTATCTGCGTGACCTGCTTTAGAAACTGGTTTTACGATGTTTTCAATATGGTAAATAGGATAAGAAACTCTGGTGTTCTGAGTTACAGAACCGTCTGTAAAATCAATTTTACCATTTTCATCAACTGTTACATTTTCTAGTAAAGCATCTTTTTTAATGGCACCGTAAATGTCTGGTTCTGCTTCATGATCAAGATCAATGGTTTTGGCATAACATCCGCCTTCAAAGTTGAAAACACCTTCATTATCCCATCCATGCTCATCATCACCTATCAATTTCCTTTTTGGGTCTGTAGATAAAGTTGTTTTACCAGTTCCTGAAAGACCAAAGAAAATTGAAGTATCTCCATCTTCGCCTACGTTTGCTGAACAGTGCATAGCTGCCATTCCTCTTTTTGGAAGGTAGTAGTTCATCATTGCGAATATACCTTTTTTCATTTCTCCGCCATACCAGGTTCCACCGATTACCTGCATTTTTTCAGTAAGGTTGAATACTGTAAATACTTCTGAATTTAGTCCATGCTCTTTCCATTTATTGTTTACGGTTTCCGAACCGTTCAATACTACAAAATCAGGATCTCCATATACTTCTAATTCCGCAGCAGTTGGTCTGATAAACATATTTTTTACAAAATGAGCCTGCCATGGAACTTCTACTACGAATCTTACTTTTAAACGAGAGTCTTCGTTGGCACCGCAAAATGTATCTACAACGTATAATTTTTTACCGGAAAGTTCTTTAAGAACCAATTCTTTCAAATCATTATAAACTTCTTGGGTGATTGGTTTATTATCATTTTTGGCTTTTTCAGAAGTCCACCAAATCGTATCTTTGGTAACGTCATCTTTTACGATGTATTTATCTTTAGGAGAACGACCTGTAAATTTCCCTGTCATTACATTAATAGCACCCAACTCTGTTTTAAAACCTCTTTCATATCCCTCTAAAGATGGAGATAATTCATATTCATATAATTCGTCATATGATGGGTTGTAAATAATCTCTTTTGGGTTTTTAATTCCTAACTCATTTAATGAGCTAATTACTGATTTTGTTAGAACTTCCATAAGTCAAAATTTAAGTGTTAATTGTTTTTGATTTCTTCAACAAATTTACGGATTAATGTTACCTCGTTTTTATGACATTTGTCAGGGTTCACACCCTTATTTACGATAACGTTTTCGCTTGTAAGGTTGAAAAATAATCTTCTAAAAATAATAAGATTTAAAGGGAGTTCAAAACTTTATCAATAATAGTTATTAAGAAATTATCTTTATTACGAGGGCTTCAGCATTTTTGCAAAAAGCTTGAATAATTTAAACGCAAAATTAATAAGTAGTCAATTTTAAAAGTGAAAACCAGTCTTTGATTTAATTTTTATCATTTGATTTTAGAAATGATATAGCGACTATGAACCAGCCTAAAATAAATAACAGCCCGCCTAGAGGTGTGATAAACCAAATTGTTTTAGCCGAAATTATACCCAGGGCAATAACAAAGATTGAGCCTGAAAAGAACAGTATACCGGCAAGAAACAATTGAGAAATTCTGATTTTTGACTGTTGACTGAGTAAGGTGCTATTGTTGATAAGAAGAATGCCTAATACATGATACATCATGTACCTGACTCCTGTTTCAAAACTTTGCAATGATTCAATATCCAGTTGTTCTTTTAATGCATGGGCTCCAAATGCACCTATGATAATTGTTAGCAGTCCCAAAAAGGCAGCGATAGCTGGATATATTCTCATCATTTAATCACATATTAAGAATGGCTAAAATAAGATAAAAACATAATAGTTGTCTAAAGGAGTTGTATTTTTAAATATTGAATTCAAAAAAATACTAGTTGAAAGATTAAGGTATTTGGCACTAGGATTCTCTCCAATTTGGTTACTTTTGACTAAACATTTAAGAAATATGAGACGCATTTTAATCGTTGGTGCTGGCAGATCTTCTGCGGCCTTGGTAAGGTATCTTTTGGAAAAATCTTACCACGAAAAGTTGAAATTGGTTATTGCTGATATTTCCATTGATAACGCCAAGAAATTGGTAAAGGGTCATGAGAATAGTGAAGTAGTTGAATTGGATATATTTGATCTGACCAGGCGAAGAGAAATTGTCAAAACCGCAGATATAGTCATTTCTATGCTACCGGCCAGATTTCATTTGGAAATCGCCAAAGATTGCCTTGAGTTTAAAAAGAATCTGGTGACAGCTTCCTATGTTTCAGAAGAACTAATGGCGATGAATGAAGAGGTGGAGGAGAAGGGTTTGATATTTATGAACGAAATCGGAGTAGATCCGGGGATAGATCATATGAGTGCCATGCAGGTGATTGACAGGATCAAAGGTCAAGGTGGTAAAATAATCCTTTTCGAATCTTTTACCGGTGGTTTGGTGGCACCTGAGAGTGACAATAATCTCTGGAATTACAAATTTACCTGGAATCCCAGAAACGTAGTGGTTGCAGGTCAGGGAGGGGTCGCTAAATTTATTCAAGAAGGGAAATACAAATATATTCCCTACCATAAGCTGTTCAGAAGAACCGAGTTTTTATCAATTGAAGGCTATGGGAAATTTGAAGCTCTTGCTAACAGAGATTCTTTAAACTATCGTAAAATTTATGGCCTGCAAGATAGTTTGACCCTGTATAGGGGCACCATAAGAAGAGTAGGTTTTTCAAGGGCCTGGAATATCTTTGTGCAACTGGGAATGACAGATGACAGCTATGTAATGGAAGGTTCTGAACAAATGAGTTACAGGGATTTCACCAATTCCTTTTTACCCTACAAACCACATGATTCTGTAGAACTCAAATTGAGGCATTATTTAAAGATTGATCAGGATGATGTCATCTGGGAGAAATTGCTAGAATTGGATATTTTCAATGCCTCTAAAATTGTTGGCGTAAAAAATGCCACTCCAGCCCAAATTCTGCAGCGAATTTTAATGGATAGTTGGACCCTGACAAAAGATGATAAGGATATGATTGTAATGTACCATGTTTTTGGTTTTGAATTGAATGGTATCAAAAAACAGATTGAATCAAATATGGTAGTTATTGGTGAAGATCAAACGTACACCGCTATGGCAAAGACTGTAGGTTTGCCGGTTGCCATGGCAACTTTGGATATTTTAAATGGTAAAATCAAGAGCCCGGGTGTTCAAATACCAATTTCAAAAGAAGTATATGACCCTATCCTTAAGGAGCTTAAAAATTACGGTGTAAGATTCAATGAAAAAGAGGTGCCTTATCTTGGTTATAACCCCTATAATCTTTGAGCGCAAGCTTCCATATTTAGGAAGAGGTTAAATAGTAGCAGAGAAATAGGGATCTGATTCAATCACATGTTCAGGTAAAAATTCTTGACCAGCTCGATATAATCATCAGTGTATACGTGTCTGGTCTTCTCAATAACCAATTCTTTTGGTATGACTTCACGAGAATGCCTTGAGAATTGAAGAAGACTTCTTTTAAGTTCACTTTGTTCATTACCCCTCACTCTTGTGATCCGAAAAGGGAAAAGTTTTTCTATAGATGCGTTTGAAATAAAATGAGACTCTTCCTTAAAAGGGATGATAAAGGCACAACTACCTTCAGTTGATAATAGCTTGGCAGTTGCCGATAGTAGCGAAGTGTAAGTTAATTCATGGGTATGTCTGGCGAGGGCACGCTCCTGTTTCAGTTCTTTAAAAGTATCGTTAAAAAAAGGGGGATTGCTGATGATCAGATCGTATGGTTCTTCCATTTCCTCCTTAAATTCCTGTAGGGAGGCATGGTAACAAAAAAGCCTGTCGGCCCATGAACTGCTTTCAAAATTCTCTACTGCCTGTTCAAATGCTTTGTTTTCAATTTCTAGTGCATCGATCACTTCAGCCTCACTTCTTTGTGCCATTTGCAAGGCAATCAGTCCGGTTCCGGTGCCAATATCCAGAATGGATGTAGTGTCTTTAGCAATCTTAACCCAGGCTCCGAGTAATACCCCGTCAGTGCCTACTTTCATGGCGCATTGGTCCTGTAATACACTAAATTCCTTAAAGTAAAAAGGTTTGTATGACATGGAATAAAATTAAGACCTGTTCATATCGATAAGACCCTTGGGAGTCCTGACAAGAATTTTCTTGTTCACTCTATCAATTTTCTCGATAAAATCATCAACCATTGGTACTAAGATTTCGTCGTTTTCTGTTTTAACCACGAATAAAGGCTGAGCAGAATCATCGTTGACAGAATTGATCACGCCAATCTTACCATAATTGACATCCTCCAAAATAAATCCGGTAACTTCATGAAAATAAAATTGATTGCCCTCTAGTTTAGGGAGCAGATTAAGCGGTAGATAGGCATCTCTCTTTAACAATACCTCTGCTGCTGCTTCCGAATAAACATCTTCAAATTGTATGCGCATATGATTTCCTTTTTGAAAAAGGCTATCCTCTATAAAATAGGGAACCAGTGTTTTGCCCATATCCAGAAAGATGGCACTGATATTTTCGTAGATCTCAGGTTGATCCGTTTCGAGTCTTAAGATAAGTTCTCCCTTGAAACTATATTTCTTAACGATCTTTCCAAGATAAAAACAATCCTCTTTTTTCATGTAATAAAATTGAATGATAACAAATTTAAAATAAAAAAACCTGATAAATCAATATCAGGTTTTTTTATAAGTATCTGTTCGATGTCTTATTTTTCTTCTTCCTTAGCTTCCTGTGCAGCCTCATCAATTGTTTGTGGCGCATCATCTACTACTGCTTCTTTAGCTTTAGCTGCCGCTTCTGCTGCTGCTTTTGCATCAGCTTTCGCTTTAATTGCTTCGTTTTCAATCTCGTCAGCTGCGGCTTTACGACTAGCATTTACAGCCATCTCAGCTTCAAGTATCGCTTTTTTCGCATCTTCCTGAGCTTTTGCAAGCTTTCCTTCTTTATCGGAAACTTTTGAAGCCTTTTCATCTAACCAAGCTTGAAATTTCACTTCAGCTTGCTCTTCAGTTAAAGCACCTTTTCTAACACCTCCGACAAGATGATTCTTTAATAAAGCACCTTTATAAGATAAAATTGCTCTTGCAGTATCAGTTGGTTGTGCACCATTCTGAAGCCATTTAACAGCTCCATCGATATCTAAATCAATAGTTGCTGGATTTGTGTTAGGGTTGTAAGTTCCTAGTTTTTCCAAAGACCTACCGTCTCTTTTTGAACGTGCATCTGCTGCTACTATCCAGAAAAATGGTTTACCTTTTCTACCGTGTCTTTGAAGTCTAATTTTTACTGACATAATTGTTTAAATTTTTAGGTTCACGACCTAAGTTATTAATATACATATTGCTACTTTCTCGAAGTAGGGCGCAAAATTACTAAAATATATTGAATCTAAGTTTAAAAAAACAATTTATTATCTTACTAACTATCAAGGAATAGTAAATAGTATTATGTGTGAAACCAATCCTTTTTGTTGTTGATAAAATTCCGGTACTACCCCCTTAAATGATACATCTAAATAACTATTTTTATCCCTTCGAAATCCTCATTTTAAGAATTGATTCATGTATTTAATTTTTGACACAGAAACCACAGGTTTACCAAAGAAATGGAATGCGCCATTCACAGATGTGAATAATTGGCCTCGTTGTGTTCAAATTGCATGGCAATTGCATGATGATATGGGACGAATGATCTCCCACCAGGATTATCTTATCATTCCTGAAGAGTATAAGATTCCCTATGATGCCGAACAAATTCATGGAATTTCTACTGATCTGGCCCTTGAACAGGGTAAGCCGTTGAGAGAGGTACTCGATTTATTTAATGAAGCCTTGTCAAAAACGAAGTTTGTAGTAGGTCAGAATCTGAATTTTGATTTGAATATCATGGGCTGTGAGTTTCACAGGTTAAATCTTAGTACAGAATTGAATCAACTTCCGGTGCTTGACACCTGTACTGAAAAAACAGCTCTTTTATGTGAGATCCCCGGAGGAAGGTATGGAAAATTTAAGCTACCTACGCTTACAGAATTACATGAAAAACTCTTTAACCAACCTTTTGGTGAAGCGCATAATGCAACGGCCGATGTTGAAGCAACAACCAGATGTTTTTTGGAGTTACTCAGAAATGGTAATTACACACAAGATGAATTACAGGTAGATAGTTCTTATTTTGTTGATTTTACAAATCAAAATACAGAGGTAATTTCCTCAGTTGGCTTATCACATCTTAACCTGAAAAAAGAGAGTGAAAAAATAAGGAAGAAGGTTAATAAAGCAGCTGAGAGTGGTATAACTTTAAGTTCAGAAGAGCAGGAAGCACTGCAAAAAGCATCTTTTGCTCATCTTCATAATCATTCCCAATATTCTATATTGCAATCAACATCAAGTGTAGCGGAGTTAGTAAAAGCTGCCGTAAATAATGACATGCCAGCTGTGGCCATTACAGATACAGGGAATATGATGGGAGCCTTCGTGTTTGTGAAGGCAATTTTGAATCACAATAAAAACACTGAAACTCCTCTTAAACCTATTGTTGGTTGTGAATTCAATGTTTGTGAGAATCATTTAGATAAATCGCATAAAGACAACGGATATCAGGTCGTGCTGCTGGCCAAAAATAAGAAGGGCTATCACAATATGGCTAAGCTTGCCTCTATTGCATTTATTGATGGCTTTTATTATGTGCCGAGGATAGATAAGAAGTTGATTCAAAAATATAAAGAAGATATTATAGTATTAAGTGGCGGAGTTAATGGTGAAATACCTAATAAGATACTTAATATAGGAGAGCATCAGGCTGAGGAAGCACTCTTATGGTGGAAACAAAATTTTAAGGATGATTTTTACCTTGAAATCAGCGACCATCAGCAAGAGAATGAAAAGCATATCAATGATGTGCTGATCGGGTTTTCTAAAAAGCACGAAGTAAAGCTTATTGCTACCAATAATACATTTTATCTGGAAAAATCAGATTCTACTGCCCATGATATTTTACTCTGTGTAAAAGATGGAGAGAAAATTGCCACCCCAAAGGGGAGAGGTCGAGGATTCAGATATGGCCTGCCAAACGATGAGTATTATTTCAAAGGGCAGGATGAAATGAAAGCCATATTTCAGCATGTGCCTGAAGCCATTATCAATATACAGGAAGTGGTTGATAAGATAGAAGTGTATGACCTTGCCAGAGACGTCTTATTGCCGAAGTTTGATATGCCTGAGCAGTTTTATGATCCTAAAGATGAGGCGGATGGAGGCAAAAGAGGAGAAAATGCTTATTTGAAATATTTAACTTATGAAGGAGCCAAAATAAGATATAAAGACTTAAAAAAAGACATAAGGGAACGACTTGATTTTGAATTGATGATCATTGAAAAAACGGGTTATCCAGGTTATTTTCTTATTGTGGAAGACTTTATAAAAGAGGCGCGCAGGATGGGGGTATCAGTTGGTCCGGGAAGAGGATCTGCAGCAGGTTCTGCAGTGGCCTATTGCCTTAGTATCACCAACATTGATCCTATTAAATACGATTTACTTTTTGAGCGTTTTCTAAACCCTGACAGGGTATCGCTTCCTGATATTGATATTGATTTTGATGATGAGGGCAGACAAAGTGTTATTGATTATGTAATTAACAAATACGGTTCCAATCAGGTGGCTCAGATCATTACTTATGGAACTATGGCTGCCAAATCTTCCATTCGAGATACAGCGAGAGTACTCGATCTTCCGCTTCCAGACGCTGACAGGATCGCAAAATTGATTCCTGGCCTGAAACTGAACAATATCTTTGGAACTGATGAAAAAAGTGTCTCTAAAGTAAAAGCTTTAAGAAGTGAGGAAAAGGCCAATGTAGATGAATTAAAAAGTATGGCTGAGGGGAATGGTATTGAAGCTGAAACGATTAATCAGGCGAGAATGCTTGAAGGATCGTTAAGAAATACAGGAACTCATGCCTGTGGTGTGATCATAACTCCAGAGGATATCACCAACTTGATTCCAGTAGCCAAGGCTAAAGGAACTGATATGTACGTTACCCAGTTTGATAATGGGGTAGTGGAGGATGCCGGGCTTTTAAAAATGGATTTCCTGGGTTTAAAAACACTAACTCTGATCAAGGATACGGTTAAGATTGTAAAGGCCTTACACGGAATTGATTTGGATCCTGATGAATTTCCTCTGGATGATGAAAAAACTTATGCCTTGTTCCAAAGGGGTGAAACTATTGGGATTTTTCAATATGAATCTCCGGGTATGCAAAAGCATATGAAGTCGCTAAAACCGACTGAATTTGCGGATCTTATCGCCATGAATGCCTTGTATCGACCTGGCCCGATGGAATATATCCCATCATTTATTGACCGTAAGCACGGACGTGAAGAAATCGAATATGACCTGCCGGATATGGAAGGTTATCTCAAGGAAACTTATGGGATTACCGTATATCAGGAACAGGTGATGTTATTGTCTCAAAAATTAGCTGATTTTACCAAAGGTCAAGCGGATATGCTACGTAAGGCAATGGGTAAAAAGATTTTTGCCCTACTTGAAAAATTAAAACCTTTATTTATTGAAGGCGGCAAGAAAAATAATCATCCGGAGGAGGTCTTGGAAAAGATCTGGAAGGATTGGGAGGCCTTTGCAGCTTATGCTTTTAATAAATCACATTCTACTTGTTATGCATTTATAGCCTATCAGACCGCTTATTTAAAAGCACATTATCCCGCCGAATATATGGCCTCTGTGTTAAGTAATAATATGAATGATATCAAGCAGGTTTCCTTCTTTATGGAGGAATGCAAAAGATCAGGAATAGAGGTTCTCGGACCTGATATCAATGAATCCTATTATAAATTCTCAGTAAACCAGAAAGGAGCAATCAGATTTGGAATGGGAGCTATCCGTGGAGTAGGTGAAGGCGCTGTTCGGGCAATTGTTGATGAGCGAAAGAAAAATGGAAATTTCCGTTCCATTTTCGATGTGACAAAAAGAGTAGATCTGAGAGCAGCGAATAAAAAATCCTTTGATGGATTGGTGCTTGCCGGAGGGTTTGATTCGTTTGGAACAGCCAACAGGTCACAATATTATGCCTTGGATGAAAAAGGTGCGACTTTTATAGAAAAGGCCATCAGGTATGGTAATAAGTTTCAGGAAAGTAAGAATTCTGCTCAAGTATCTTTGTTTGGAGAGGCTTCCGAAGTACAATTTGAAGAGCCGATCATCCCACCTTGTGAGCCCTGGAATGTGATGGAGAAGCTTTCAAAGGAAAAGGAAATGATCGGAATTTATATTTCTGGTCATCCGCTAGACGATTTCAAAACGGAAATCCAATATTTTTGTAATGCCCGGGTAGACAGTTTGCAAAATATCGATCAATTAGAAGGAAAGGAATTGTCATTTGCAGGAATCATTACTGATGTTCAGCATCGTGTCAGTAAGAACGGGAAACCTTGGGGTATGTTTACTTTTGAAGATTATAGCGATGCCTATGAATTTAGATTATTTAATGAAGACTATCTGAAATTCAGGCATTTTCTGATCCCAAATACTTTTTTGTACCTCAAAACTGTCATGCGACGCGCCTGGCAGAATGGTGATGTCAGAGTTCAAATTACTACGATACAACAGTTACAGGATGTTTTGCCAAACATGGCGAAAAAAGTCACCTTACATTTGCCAATAGAAAATATCAATGAAACATCTGTACAACAATTCGATAGTCTCTTTAAGAAACATCAGGGAAGTCAACACCTCAATTTTATGATCATTGATCGGGAAGAAAAGCTCAAGCTAAATATGCCCAGTAGAAGTGCTAAGATCAATATAACCAAAGAGCTTCTCGATGAACTCAACGAAAATGAGTGGAGTTTTAAACTTAATTAACGGTTCATAAAATCTGCCAGTAATCTATGGAAATGATGAACGCCCTTTTCTCTTTCAGGAGAGAACCTTCCTGCCTTGTAAAAGGATGAAAGGATACCTTTCTGTACATTTTCTACAACAAACTCATCCTCTCGCTCTACCTTATCTAAGGCGTTTCCTGCTCCTTTTTCCAATTTGTCAGGATCAAAAACATAGGTCAAAAACGATACCTTGGTTCTATTTGTACTTAATGGTTTTACGATGTTTATAGAAAGCCCCCAAGGGTAAAAATTGAACATCATATTAGGGAACACCCAATAGTAATAGGCAGCCACATTTTTACCCTTATCCTTATGCCCATCAGGAAGATCAAATGTTTCGGTTGCATCATCCGCATAACCAATCTGGAGATTGCAGTGATCATAAATTTCCGTTGTATAACTTCCATAGTCTAGCACTTTGTTCAATTCTTCATGTACAAAAGGCACATGAAAACCTTCCAGGTAATTATCACAATATAAAGCCCAGTGCGCCTGAACCAAATAATCCTTTGATAAAGAAGCATCATATCTGAACTGTTTCAGGGGTAAAAAACCAATTCTTTCTTCCATTGTCTTGATCACTTCTCTAAAATCAAAGACAGGATCAAGGCTCGCGAATAATAGACTTCCCCATTGCTCCAAAGAAAATCGCTTTAAATCATCGCACTTGCGCGGAAAATTCTCAGCCTCCTTAAACTCAGGCATATGTTCAAACTGGCCTGTTAAATCAAAACGTCTACCGTGATACATACAGCTTAGTTTTTTAAGTTTTCCACTTCCCAGAACCACAAGATTAGCTCTATGAGTACAAACATTACTCATACAATGAATTTCTCCTTCTTCATCTCTGGTAAGTAATAGTGGTTCTGTCAAGAATCCATCCAACAAGACAAAAGGGTGCGCATATTTAGGTACTTTGACCAGATGTTCATCTCCTATGAACTGCCACGATTTTAAAAATACATTTTCTTTGAGATTCTCGAAAACAGTTGGGTCTTTATAAAAGGAGGACGGTAAAGTGCTCGCCTTCCTTATGTCAGGATCAATAGAGAATTTATAGGCCATAGACTTCTTCTTTAAATTGTTGTATTATTGTTCTAATGTAGTAATTAATTCATAATTCCAAACTAGCCATTTAATGAAAGATACCAGCCAAAAAGTAGGATTGATAACAGCAACCTCCTTAGTGGTGGGTAATATGATAGGAGCTGGAATATATGTACTGCCGGTAACTTTAGCAAGTTATGGAAGTGTAAGTCTAGTAGGCTGGGTTCTATCCGCTTTAGGAGCTTTTGTTTTGGCTAAAATATTCGGAAATTTTAGTAAGATCATAGTGAATAAAAGTGGAGGCCCTTATGTATACACGAAAGAAGGGTTTGGTGATTTTATAGCTTTTTTAGTGGCTTGGGGATATTGGATATGTATATGGGTTGGAAATGCGGGTCTGGTGATTGCGATTCTAAGTGCACTTAATTTTTTCTTTCCTGTATTGGGAGAAAATAAGATCTATGCTGTTTTGGTCGGATTGGCATTTATTTGGGTATTGTCATGGATCAACTCAAGAGGGGTAAAGTCTTCTGGTAGAATACAAGTTTTTACCACTATTTTCAAGCTCCTCCCCTTAGTTTTAATTATTTTAATAGGTTGTTTTTTCTTCAAAATTGAAAACTTCCCTGCCTTTAATTTAACAGAGAATAGCAATATGGTTACCATACCTATGGTAGCGACACTAACCTTATACGCTTTTTTAGGTGTGGAAAGTGCTACTATTCCGGCAGAGGACATAAAGAATCCTGAAAAGATAGTTCCCAAAGCTACCATGTTAGGAACTATTATCACAACCATAGTATATATTCTGAGTACAATTGTTTTATTTGGTGTTTTACCTGTAGATGAGATACAAAACTCTACTGCACCTTTTGCAACTGCTGCAGAACAAATTGGTGGTGAATACTCCGGATATTTTGTTGCTGCCGGAGCTGCAATTGCCGCAATAGGTGCACTTAATGGTTGGATTTTGATTTCCGGCCAGATCCCCATGGCATCGGCCAGGGATCAGCTTTTCCCTAGAGTTTTTCGAAAGGAGAATAAAAGAGGTGCACCAGGAATTGGTATTTTTATTGGGAGTGTCCTTACGTCAATTGTTATGCTATTAAATTTCTCAGAAAAGCTTGCGGATCAATTTGAATTTTTGGTTCTGCTAACTACTTTAACAGCGCTTGTTCCATATTTATTTACAACGGCTTCTTATGCCTTGGTTCTCGTTGAAAATAAATTCAATTTAGATAAACGAGTTAAAAATATGGTTTTGGCCGCACTGGGTTTTTCTTTTTCATTTTGGGGTATTATTGGCTCTGGTGAACCCTCCGTATTCTATGGATTTTTATTATTATTGCTGGGAATTCCATTTTATGTATTGATGGCGTATAATAAAAAGAAAAGAAATGAATAAAACAGCTCATACCGAATATTTGAATCTGGAATCGGTTTTAATAAAGCCGGTGTCTGCAGCCTTTCGTTCTGATCGAATGATCTCAGAGCAGTGGCAGCAATTGAATTACCTTGAACAACCAGATCTTCAGACTGCCATCATAGAATATAAAGAATTTGAATCTATCTTGAAAAGTCAGGATACAGAAGTATTGCATTTACCGGAACATCAGGACTTGAGCATGGATTCAGTTTATTGTAGGGATGCTTCTATTGCTACCGATTTTGGTATGATTATTTGTAACATGGGAAAAAAGGATCGCAGCAAGGAACCGGATGCTCAAAAAACTTTTTTTAAAAAGAATAATATTCCGGTTTTAGGAGAAATTATGTTTCCAGGAACCTTAGAGGGAGGCGATGTTGCCTGGCTTGACCAAACAACACTGGCAGTTGGACATACCTATAGAACAAATGAAGCTGGAATACAGCAATTGAAGCAGCTTTTAGAACCTCATGGGCTAAGGATTCTCGTAGTTGAATTGCCACATTATAAAGGTTCATCTGATGTATTTCATCTGATGTCAATTTTTAGCCCTGTGGCCGAAAAGATTGCTGTGGTCTATTCGCCATTGATGCCAATATATTTTAGAAATGAGTTGTTGATAAGAGGCTATGATTTTGTTGAAGTTCCTGAGGAGGAATTTGACTCGATGGGTTGTAACGTTTTGGCTATTGGTCCAAAAAAATGCGTCATGCTCAAAGGAAATCCTGTTACTGAAAAAGGTTTGCTCGATCATGGCTGCGAAGTCTATACCTATGAAGGAGCGCATATAAGCGTGATGGGTGGTGGAGGCCCAACCTGTTTGACAAGACCACTAAAAAGAACCTTTTAAAGAGGATCGTTTAAGACTTTATTTTTTGTAATTGGATTGTGAATATGACTCTTAAATTCGATAGAAATTCCTTACATCCACCGCATTAAATTTGTATTTTTACTGCAATTAATTCTATAGAATGAACATACACTTTATATCAATTGGGGGTAGTGCTATGCATAATCTGGCTTTGGCACTTCATGAAAAGGGAGATCATATCACCGGAAGTGATGATGCCATATTTGAACCATCCAAGTCAAGGCTTGCAGAAAAAGGATTGTTGCCTGAATCCTTAGGCTGGTTTCCAGAAAAAGTTCATTCCAAATTGGATGTTATTATCTTAGGGATGCATGCCAAGGCTGACAACCCTGAATTGATCAAGGCACAGGAATTGGGAATCACTATTTATTCCTATCCTGAATTCTTATATGAACACGCTAAAAACAAAACCAGGGTGGTGATCGGGGGATCTCATGGCAAGACCACGATCACATCAATGATTCTGCACGTTTTGAAATACCATGGAATTGCTGTCGATTTTATGGTAGGCGCACAGTTGGATGGTTTTGACAGAATGGTGCATCTCACAGATGAAAATGAGATCATTGTACTTGAAGGAGATGAATATTTGTCATCACCTATAGATCTTCGGCCAAAATTCCATCTGTACAAGGCAAATATTGCTTTGCTTAGCGGTATTGCCTGGGACCATATCAATGTCTTTCCGACTTTTGACAATTATGTAGATCAGTTTCGCATTTTTGTCGATACAATGGTCAAAGGAGGAATGATGGTCTACAATATAGAAGATGAGGTGGTGAAGGAAGTTGTGGAGCAAACAAGTAATCAGATAAAAACCTATCCCTATAAAACGCCCGATTATACCATTGTAAACGGAGCCACTCTTTTAGACACTGCCGAAGGAGAAATTCCCTTAGAGATTTTTGGGAAGCATAATTTGGAAAACCTAGAAGGAGCAAGAAGTATTTGTTTCCATTTAGGTGTAAGTGAAGAGGAGTTTTATGAGGCCATCGCAGATTTTAAAGGGGCGAGTAAGCGACTGGAAAAAATAGCAGAGAATAAGCAGACCGTTGTTTATAAGGATTTTGCTCATTCTCCTTCTAAAGTAGAAGCAACGACAAAGGCCGTTAAAGAGCAATATGCTGAGCGAACATTACTGGCATGCCTTGAATTACACACCTATAGCAGCCTGAATGAAGATTTTCTTAAGGAATATGTCGGAACCCTGGATAAAGCCGATGAGGCTGTCGTATTCTATTCTCCTCATGCCGTAAAGATCAAAAGACTAAAGGAAGTCAGTGAACAGCAAATTGCAAAGGCGTTTAAGAGAGATGACCTGATCATTTATACAGATCCTAAAGCTTTTAAAGAATTTTTGTTTAGCCGAGATCTTGCAAATACAGCCCTACTTCTAATGAGTTCAGGTAATTATGGTGGTCTTGATTTTGATGAGGTCAAAAACCTGTTGTAAATTAATCTTTATAACCGAACCGTTTTAGTTGGCTGTTGCTACTCCTCCAATTTTTATTGACTTTCACATAAAGGTCCATAAATATTTTCTTTCCAAAGAATTTTTCAAGGTCCTTTCTTGCCTCCGTACCAACGCGTTTAAGTGCCGCACCTTTATGGCCAATAATGATTCCTTTTTGAGTCTCCCTTTCAACCATGATTATCGATCTGATTCGGATTATTTTGGGCTCTTCCTTAAACTCTTCTGTCACAATCTCAACCGAATAGGGAATTTCCTTTTTATAATGCATAAGGATCTTTTCTCTAATGGTTTCATTTACAAAGAATCGCTCGGGTTTGTCAGTAAGCTGGTCTTTAGGATAGAAAGGTGGTGAAACGGGTAGTAATGCTACAATTCGCTTCATTACGGTCTCTATATTAAAGTTTTCAAGGGCTGAAATGGGATGAATTTCAGCATTAGGCAAGGTCTCTTTCCAATAGCTTACTTGTTTCTCTAAGTCTGCTTGTGACGATTGGTCAATTTTATTCAAAAGTAACATTACTGGGACCTTTAAATTTTTAATTTTATCGAAAAAGGCTTCATTCTTTAATTCTTTTTCGCCTGTTTCAACCATATAAACCAACACATCTGCATCTTCGAAGGCAGTTTTCACAAAGTCCATCATCGATTCTTGTAACTCGTATGCGGGTTTAATAATTCCCGGAGTATCTGAAAATACAACCTGATAATCTTCCGTATTGACTATACCCAGAATTCTGTGTCTGGTTGTTTGGGCCTTTGACGTGATGATTGACAATCGTTCACCCACCAAAGCGTTCATCAGGGTAGATTTTCCAACATTTGGGTTTCCGATGATATTAACAAATCCGGCTTTATGTTTCATGTATCCTTTCAATTAGTATGCAAAGGTACTAGGTTTTCAGCTTTTTTTGTTAAAGAATGTATTTTTTCTGTGCTATGATCAGTACATGGCAAAACCTAAAATCAAATAAAGAATAGTTGTGATAAGTCCTCCAATAAGGGCATAGGGAAGCTGTGTTCTTACGTGATCAATATGGTCGGATGCTGAAGCCATGGACGAGATGATACTGGTATCTGAAATAGGAGAGCAGTGGTCGCCAAATACACCACCTCCCAGCGTTGCTGCTATAACTAGCGTAAGTTCGGTACCGTGAATACTAGCCATAGGAATAGATATGGCCAGCATTATGGCGAAAGTACCCCAGGAAGTTCCTGTTGAAAAGGCAATAAAAGAGCTGATTACAAATACTAAGGCAGGTAAAAATTGGGGGGAGAGCCAATCTTTTGACCAGTTTGCCACAAAATGTCCGGTTCCTAATTGGTTGCAGGCATCACCAATAGCAAAGGCAAGCAACATCAACAATGCCAGAGGCATTAATTCACTTATCCCTTTTAGAATAAGATCTACCATTTCTTTTAATTTCATAATTCCTTGAGCGCGATACAATATCATGGCAACCAGTATAGAAGTGATTACCGCATATAACACTGAAGATGATCCAGATCCATTACCAATGGCCTGGGAGACATGATTCCAAAAAGAATCGGCTTTATCAACTTTTGCCCATCCTGTATAGGTAAGATTTATCGGCATCATGACCACCATAGTCAAAAGTGGAATGATCATATTAAAGGATTTGGCTTTTATACCTTTTTTAGGCTCAAATGATGTAATCGTATCAGAAATCATGGGTTTAGAACCTTCATTCATCAATTTGCCGGTACTAAGTGTTCGTTTTTCCGCTTTTGCCATTGATCCTAGGTCTTTTTTTGAGACAATGACCACAAAAAGGATGATCAGCGCCAGAATTGGATAAAAATTATAGGCAATTGATGAGAGCATGACGCTAAATGGGTTTTCTATATTCTGAGTGATCAAAAGTCCCATGATAAAGGCACCCCATGCATTAAAGGGAATGAGGATAGAAGTTGGTGCTGAACTTGAATCGGCAATATAAGCCAGTTTCTCTCTTGGAATCTTTAGTTTGTCAAAAACAGGCCGGTAAAGAGTTCCAACGGTTAGTGAACTAATGCTGGTTTCAACAAAAAGCACAATTCCTGTAAGCATGGCTAATAATTGGATAATCACTCTACTGTATCCGGTATGTTTATTTTCAAAATATTGAATGAGTTTATTAAGTTGGTTTACAAAACCTTCCACACCTCTCGAATATTGAATAAATAGGAGTAAGGCTCCTACTAAAGCACTGAACATGATCGTCCTTGTATTGCCTTCTGATTTAAAAACATTTACCATTCCTTCAATGGTGGCCAGCGTTCCGTCTAGAACGTTCCAGTCACTCATGATGAGCCAGGAAAACCATATTCCAAAGACTAGGGCTATATAGACTTGTTTGGTCTTTAATGCTAAAATGATTGCAATTACTGGGGGAAGAACGGATAAGAAACCGTAGTCAGTCATATCTAAAAAGAGTTTTGCGTAAATATAGGAAAACTATGTTTAGATGGGTAAAATCATCTTAAAATGTATTGGTTTATGAAGGAGCAAATAAATTTTTTCTTAGTAGCGGGAGCTGGATTGACTCCTTTCAGTCGTCGGGCCAAAAGGGGGATGCTTTACTATTAACCTGTCTGCCTTTGGAGGAAACCCTTTGTTTGGTTATCTAGTTTTTTAAGAAAATCGTGCTTTGTCCGTCCTTAGTATCTTCAAATATATTTTAGTATTGTCCTATCTGATTGCATAGCTGATCAATATTAGTTTCATTAATTAACAGGTATAGATTTGCCGCCGACTTCTAAGCCTTTTTAGGTAATAATTCTTTTAATTTTTCGGATAAATAATTTGAATTTTTGTTGTTTAAATGAAAGTATAAATTTCATAAATTGTTGGCTGTAGTGGTATCATTAATATAGCCTAGGGATTTAAATTCTATTAAATCTATCTATTTTTTTTCTTCAGGCAACTTCAAGCTGTTAAATGGTGTTATTATAATTAGAAGACCAAAAAAAAAGAAATTTGGAAGTTAAAGAGGTATTAAAGGGATGTAAATCTGGAAATCAATTTGCTCAGAGCGTCCTGTTTAATGCGCACTATAAGCTTATGTACAACATATCGATGCGCATATTAGCAAATCATAATGATGTGGAAGATGTATTAATTGTTTCTTTTACCAAGGTATTTGGGAATATTAAAAAGTTTGAATACCGAGGAGACCATAGCTTAGTAAAATGGATTAAAACAATTATTATCAATGAATCAATAAGATTCGTAAAGGCAAGGGATAAAATTAAATATGATGATAATATCCCTGATTATGAAATAAGTGGAGAATTTGATTCTGATCTAAGTGGGGTTGATATTGAGCAGATTTATTCTATAATTGAAACATTGCCACCAGGTTATAGAATGGTTTTTAATCTTTTTGCCATAGAAGGTTATTCGCATAAGGAGATATCAGAATTACTACAAATATCGGAAAATACATCAAAATCGCAGTTGAGAAAGGGAAGGATGAATATTATTGAGAAAATTAATAAAATAAAGAAAAATGGAAAAAAATAAATTAGATTCTCTTATTAAGAATGCATTAAATGAATCCGATAATTTCTATGATTCAGAAGCGATAAATGCTAAGGAAAGAATATGGAATCATATTCAGCCTCAAAAGCAAGTAAAGCCACTTTTCCCTTGGTTGCTGGCCGCAGCCAGTATATTACTTTTTGTTGGTTTATCTGTTGTAACATTCTATAATATAAAGTATAAGTCTACTATAAACTCACTTGTTGAATCAAATACTTTGTTAAAAAATGATCTTTCTAAAAGCAAGCAAAACTTGTTAATTAAGAAGCAAACTGTGGCCACAGCCTATAGGCAAAAAACGGACACTATGTATATAGAAAAAAAGATCGTTGAATACAAACCCCTTATTACTACCCATCATATTACTGACACTGTTTATGTTAAACAAATAGTATACGTTGAAAAAGAACGAGATACGAATTTAGTAGCAGTCAATGAAAACGCATCTTCTACAGAGTCCAGCAGTAATTCAATTGAAAGCAACTATCAATCAGATATAATCATTAATAGTAATGAGGTTGTTGAAAATAAGAAATCGAAAAAAATCAAAATAAAATTTGGAGGAAATAGATCCCAAATTAAAGAGGGAACATTAGCTTTTAGAACAAACCCTAAGAAATAGACATCTTGGCGCCTAACGATATCTATCAATTATTAATAAATTAACATATAACGAAATGAAATATTTGAAAACAATATACATCACATCCATAATTTTATTAAGCAGTATCAGTTGTTATGCTCAAAGACCCTTTCTAGATTCAATATACGTGGACATAGAGGATAAATTAGAACTAAGAATGAGTATTTATGAATATGCTGATTTAGCCGAAAGTGTTGAAAGTGACCTAAAAAGTCTGCATGAAATTCTTAAAGTAAATAAGGATATTCCTGAGAAAACGTCCTATTCTATTTTCTATAAACCCAATAAAAAACTGTCTATCAGTCCGCTGGGACCAACTGAAAGAATACTTTGGGAAAATGGTAAACAAACGAGGTACCAATTTAATAATAAATGCGAAATACTTTCAGGCAAGTACCATTTATACATTGAATACAACGAACTGGAGAGCCTAGTTTCTACTAATTTGATTAGTAAATTGGAAGAAGTAATTGATACCACAAGCGCAATTCAAGGCAGATTGTCAAAAAGCTACAATTACTCATTTATAGAGGGAAGCTTGGTGCATAATAGGCAACTCGATGAACAAGTTGGAAATATGGATATGTTGTTTCTTAAAGGCGGTGTAGGAGCCAGTCTGATTAAAAACCAACCTGTTATAGATGTTGCTGCCGAGATAGGTTTGGGTTTTGGGAAGAAAGGTATTATAAAAAATCAATATTACCTTTCCTATAATCTATTGTTTGATTTTGTCGACGATTCAAAAGTTAATTTGAACCACTTTGTCAATTTGGGCTACCGATATAACTTATCAAAAAAGAAACCGGACACTAATTGGCTAGGCGTAGAATTGGGATATCTGGTATCGAAACAAGGTGACATGTTTAACGACAATACATTCAAGCTCGGTGTAAACTGGGAAATAGGAAAATATATCTCTATTTCTCCTCAATTGTACTTTTCTGAAGATCTGACGTACCCGGCAGTCCGAATTGGATTCGGATTTTAACCACTTACCTGCCATGGGTTGAAGTTAAAAAAACTGCTTTAACCCTTGGTTTTCCTAGTAGCGGGAAGCATCGAAATATCGAACCTAAATGAGTTTGTGAGTGACTTTTTGGAAGTCGTGTGGTTTGCAAAGATGAACTAAACTTGATAAAATTAATTCTTGTCTTTCATTCTTTTATCATGTTTTAAAAACCAATCATATAATTCCTCTTCTGGGTAAACCAACCATTCCATCCAATGCCCTACATCAGGTGCTGCTGTAAATTTCAAATTCTTATTTTTCCCTTCTAATCTTCGAATAACTCTTTCAGTCTCCTCAAATTGTACTACTTTATCAATTTTACCATGAAAAGCCCAAATCGGTATAT
>CAZPHF010000030.1:0-28976 GCA_964586115.1 uncultured Flavobacteriaceae bacterium
TATATAAAGAAAGGTCTTTTTCCCTTCGATGATGTCACCCCCTATTTTCTTTCCAAAATCTTCTGATCCATAGGTGTCCAGATAGTCATCCTGTAATTGAAAGGCTATACCAAGATTCAGTCCAAAATTATAGATGCGGCTTTGATCTTCGATGGAAGCCTCACTAATGATCGCACCCATTTTTAATGAAGCACCCACAAGTACAGCCGTTTTATAACTAATCATTTTAAGATATTCATCAAGATCCACCCTGGTCATGGTTTCAAAATCAATATCCAGTTGCTGTCCTTCGCAGACCTCCAGTGCCGTCTTATTATACAAAGAGATCAAGCCCTTAAAAGTTGTTCCATTATAGTACTCCAGGCGCTGATTTGACTGAATCATCAAAGCATCCCCAGAAAGAATACCCGTATTAAGGTCCCATTTTTTATGCACGGTTTCGTTTCCTCTTCTGAGATCGGCACTATCCATAATATCATCATGAATCAATGTAAAATTGTGAAACATTTCTACGGATAAAGCCGCCTCCATAGCCTCTAAGACATCACCGCCAAATAAATCACAACTCATCAAAACAAGTATGGGCCTCATTCTCTTTCCTCCTAAAGACATGATATAGTCTATAGGATCATACAAATTTTTAGGCTCACTTTTTATTAAATTCTGAGTCATATATTTCAAAAAGGCCTCTCTATAATTTTCTATATTCACTGTTTTGTTTTTTGTAAAAATAATTAATCTCCCTGAATAGCAGTGTTTACATCGGCTAAAATTCTTTAAATTTTAAAACATCCTACTTGTAACAGCCGGCATTATTTAGCGACAAATAAAGGGAATGTTAACAAATAGTATACTTTGGAAACTTTTTTGGTGTTTATAGTTTCCCTACGTATCTTTGCGGGCTTATGAAAGAAAAAATTTTACGGAAAGCTGCTGACATGTTTTTGAATTTAGGGTTCAAAAGTGTTACTATGGATGATATTGCCGCAGAGCTTGGCATGTCAAAAAAAACCATTTACGCTCATTTTTCAACCAAATTGAAATTGGTTCAAGCGGCTACTTTTTATGTACTGGACGGTATAAACGAGACAATCTGTAAGGTATGCTCAGGAAACCTTGATCCAATTGAAGAAATCTTTACCATTAAATCTATGGTGCATGACCAATTGAAAAACGAAAAATCTTCACCAGCCTATCAACTACAGAAATACTATCCCAGAATTTTCAAACAAGTGAAGGACAAACAATTTGACTCGGTAAATGTTTGTATTGTAGAAAATTTAAAAAGAGGCATAAAAGATGGCTCCTATAGGAAAGATATTGATATAGATTTAATTACAAGATTCTACTTTAGTGGCAACATGAGTCTTACAAATTACGAATTATTTCCACTTGATGTTTATGGTATATCGACACTAAAAGATGCTTTCCTTGAATATCATATACGTGCAATTGCTACTGAAAAAGGAATGAATACATTACTTAATATACTCAAAAAATGAACAAAATAATAACTATAATAATTTTCGCCCTGAGTTTTACCAGCTTAAAGGCACAAGAGTCTTATTCATTTGATCTTGATGAGGCTGTTCAATATGCCATGGAACATAATTATACCGTTAGAAATGCTGCCTTGGATATAGAAGCGGCTGAAAAACAAAAATGGGAAGCAACTTCTTTTGGCTTACCTCAGATTGATGGAACCATAGATTATCAAAATTGGCTCAAACAGGCTGTAACTTTCCTCCCGGCAGAAATTATTGGAGGGACTCCTGGTGAGTTTGAGGAAGTCATTTTTGGCGCTAAGCAAAACATGAATGCCACTGTAACATTGAATCAAATACTTTTTGATGGATCTTACTTGGTTGGTTTACAATCCGCTAAAACCTTTCTAAAAATATCCAATTTAGCTAAAGAAAAGACAGATCAAAGTATTAGAGAAGCCGTCATAAATGCCTATGGAACCGTCTTAGTGTCTCAGGAAACCATTGAAATTCTTATCAAAAACAAAGAGATCTTAGATAATAATCTTCAAGAAACAAAGATATTATTAGAAAATGGTTTTGCAGAAGAACAGGATTACGAACAGCAGCAAATTACCTTATCCAATATCAATAATGCGTTAAACAGAGCGAGAAGAGAGGAATTTATATTTAAGCAAATGTTCAACTTGACTTTGGGTATCCCCATTAATCAAAATGTAATACTTTCTGAAAACCTTGAAACGCTTGCTCTAAGAAGTACTGATATGAATATGATCGCAACTGAATTTGACCTTGAGAACCATATTGATTTTAAAATCGCAGACAACAAAGTTGAATCAGATGCCTTGCTGGTGAAATATGAAAAAACGAAAGGAATGCCATCTTTGAATGCTTTTGTGAATTATTCCCAATTCGCTAATAATAATAATTTTGTCTTCTTCGAAAGCCAAGACGATTGGTTCGATTCCTCCTTGATTGGTGTGAGTTTAAAAGTTCCCATTTTTAGTAGTTTACAAAGAAGTTCTCGAACGCAGCAAGCCAAAATAAATTTAATGCAATCGGAGATCGATCTCAATGAGAAGTCAGAAGAATTAAAATTACAGGTTTCCACAGCTAAAAATAAATACCAATTTGCTCTGGATCAATTTCAAACTTCAAGTCAGAATCTTGTATTAGCGGAAAGTATTGCCAAAAAAGAACAAATAAAATTTTTTGAAGGCCTTAGTACGAGTATTAATTTAACTAATGTTCAAAATCAATTATTTGGATCCCAACAAGATTATATTCAATCGATTCTTGAAATTATTCAATCTAAAGTAGAATTAGAAAATGCACTTAACTTATTTTAATATGAAAAATATATTACCCCTATTAATAATAGCACTTATTCTCGCTTCCTGTGGAAGTGGGGATAAAAAAAGCGTCGAGGCTGTCATAGCATCCCAAAATCTTGAATCAATTCGAGCTAAAAAGACTGAGTTGGTTGGCGAGCAAAATTTGATTAAAGACGAAATTAAAAAACTCGATATCGTAATTTCAGAACTTGATGCCGGAAAAAAAATTCCCTTAATCACCACTTTTAACTTGGCACCATCAAATTTCAAGCATTATCTTGAATTACAAGGAAACGTCACCACTAAAAATCTTTTGATAATCTATCCCGAATTTTCAGGCGTGCTCACCAATGTTTATGTCGTGGATGGCCAAAAAGTAAAAAAGGGAGAAATTCTTGCTAAAATCGATGATGGTGGATTGAGTCAACAATTAGCTCAGTTAAAAATACAGGCAGATCTGGCCAAAACCACTTTTGAAAGACAGCAAAGATTATGGGATCAGAAAATCGGAAGTGAAATGCAATATTTGCAGGCCAAATCGAATTACGAGGCCCAAGACCAAGCCATTGCACAACTGGAACAACAAGTAGCTAAAACTATTATAAGAGCTCCTTTCTCAGGAACCATTGATGACGTAATAACAGAACAAGGCAGTGTTGTTATGCCCGGACAATCCCAATTGATGCGAATAGTGAACTTAGATAATATGTACATTGTTACTGAGGTCCCGGAAAAATATATAGCCAATATTACCCGGAATAAAAAAGTGGAAGTAGAATTTCCAATCTTAGGAAAAAAGATTGATTCCAAGGTAAGGCAGGTAGGTAATTTTATAAATCCCAACAACAGGACCTTTAAAGTAGAAATATCTATTCCCAATAAAGAAAAATCTATCAAACCTAATCTTACTGCAAAGTTAAAAATAAATGATTATTCAAATGAAAGCGCCTTGTTGATCCCTCAGGGAATTATATCTGAAAACGCCAGTGGTGAACAATATATATATATCATAAAGGAAAAGGTTGAAAACAATGAAGCAAAAGCTCAAAAAACAGTTATAGAAACAGGACTTACGCAGGGTGATTTTATAGAGGTGACCAATGGGTTGGAAGCAGGTGACGAAATCATCATGGAGGGCGCTCGTAGCGTCAATGACGGACAAGAAGTAAAAATAATCAACCAAGATTCCTAATTATGGTGAAACAGAAAAAAGTACTCGATAAGGAGTTTGGTTTATCCTCATGGGCTATCAATAATAAAACTACTATTTATGTGGTGATATTGATCATCCTGTTTTCCGGATTATCTTCCTATAATAGTATGCCAAGAGAAAGTTTTCCTGAAGTTAAGGAAACCAAAATCTATGTGAGTTCTATCTATCCTGGAAATACAGCAGAAGATGTTGAAAAACTGTTGACAGATCCGATTGAAGAGAAGCTCAAAACAGTTTCAAACGTTGTTGAGATCACGTCAACGTCACAGGAAGATTATTCTATGGTCATTGTGGAGTTTGACGAAAATATTTCAGTGGATGCGGCTAAGCAAAAAGTAAAGGACGAAATCGATTCGGAAACAGCAGGAGAAGATTGGCCAACCTTCAATGGTGCCAAAGTAGAGCCTAATGTTTTTGAGTTAACCCTTTCTGAAGAAATGCCCATATTGAACATTAATATTTCGGGTGATTATCCGGTTGAACAACTTAAGAAATATGGAGAGTATCTGGAGGATGAAATTGAAAGCCTTCAGGAGATCAAGCAGGTTGATATCAGAGGTGCACAAGATAAAGAAGTTCAAATCGCGGTTGACATTTATAAAATGATGGCTGCTAAGGTGAGTTTTGATGATGTGATCACTGCTGTTAATAATGGGAATATAACCATGTCTGCAGGAAATCTTGTTTCTAGTGGTCAGCGTCGCACCATTAGAATCATCGGAGAAATTGATGATCCGTCAGATCTTGACAATTTCGTTGTGAAATCTGAAAACAACAGCCCCATATATTTAAAAGACGTTGCTGAAGTTTCCTTTAAAGAAAAAGAAAGAACAACTTATGCCAGAGAATTTGGCGATGTTGTTGTGATGCTTGATGTTAAAAAGCGGTCAGGTAAAAATATGGTGGCTGCAGCCGAAAAAATACAAACCATTGTTGACGATGCAAGAATTAACGCATTTCCCAGTGACCTAAAGATCACTATTACCAACGATCAATCTCCCAAAACCATAGGTCAGGTAGATGATCTTGTAAATAATATTGTTTTCGGAATAATTCTGGTGGTCACCGTTTTGATGTTCTTTTTAGGATTTAGAAATGCCCTCTTTGTGGGCTTTGCAATTCCTATGTCAATGCTTATGTCGTTAATGATACTAGATGCTTTAGGCTATTCCATGAACACCATGGTGCTTTTTGGATTGATCATGGGACTTGGTATGCTGGTGGATAATGGTATCGTTGTAGTGGAGAATGTTTACAGACTTATGGATGAAGAAGGTATGAGCAGGAAAGAAGCTGCAAAAAAAGGGATTAGCGAAATTGCTTTCCCCATCATCATTTCAACAGCTACCACAATAGCCGCCTTTATACCTCTTGGGCTCTGGCCAGGTATCATGGGAGATTTCATGATCTATCTTCCCATTACATTATCAGTGGTACTGGGATCATCACTTTTTGTAGCTATCTTTTTCAATTCTGTGTTGGTTTCACAATTTATGAGTATTGAAGACAATGATATGTCTCTTAAAAGTATTTTCACCATCACTGGCATATTATTCCTTTTTGGGATCCTAATTATGATTATTGGAGGAGCGTATAAAATTTTTGGCTCTATTCTGATCACTACGGCTATTTTACTTTGGATCTATAGGCTAGTACTTAGAAAAATGGCGAATTATTTTCAGACCAATATTTTAACCAAATCGGAAATACTGTATGAAAATACATTGAAATCAGCACTTAGCGGTTGGAAACCATATGGAATTGCCATAGGAACTGTAATCCTGCTCTTGTTGGCCTTTGCTGGTTTTGGAGCTTCAGTGGCAACTCAAAGAACCAAAGTTGAATTTTTTCCAGACAATGTTCCAAACCAGATCATTGTTTATATAGAATATCCGCAAGGAACAGATATTGAAAAGACAAATAAGATTACCAAAGAAATTGAAGAACGTGTCTATTTATTTCTTAATGCAGATGAATACCGTGATAATGATTATAATTTCATGGTGGAAAGTACTGTTGCTCAGGTCGGAGAAGGAGCGGGAAACCCGCAAACTGATTCGGGATCAGCTGCTGAGATGCCTCATAAATCAAAAATTACAGCATCTATGCGAGAATTCAAGTTTCGAAAAGGCATGGATAGTGAAAGGCTAAGACAACAATTACAGGAAGCCCTTGTCGGAATTTATCCTGGTGTAGCCATCAGTGTTGAAAAAGATGCGAACGGACCGCCTGCCGGTTACCCGATCAATATTGAAATTGAAGGCGATGACTACGCTGAACTCATTCACACGGCTGAAAAAATGAAAGATTTCATCAATATTCAAAGTATTCAGGGTATTGATGAATTAAAAATTGACGTGAATCGCTCAAAACCTTCTATGTATGTGAGTATTGATAGGAGAAAAGCGGGCGAACTTGGCGTAAGTGCCGGACAGGTTGGTCAGCAATTGAGAAATTCAATCTTTGGCTCAAAGGCTGGTATATACAAGGAAGACGGTGAAGATTATGATATCTATGTAAGATTCAATGAAAGAGACAAGTATAATAAAAGTGCTATTTTTAACCAGAAGATTACCTTTAGGGACCCTGCAACGGGTAAAATTAAAGAGATACCGGTTTCAGCTGTAACGAATCAAAAAAATAATTCTGGATTCAGTGCGATCAAACACAAAGATGTGAAAAGGGTGGTCACTTTATACTCTGCGCTTTCACCAGGATTTACAGATGCCGGAGCCATCGTTAATAGAATTCAGGCTGAAATGGAAGGTTTCTCAGATCTCCCAGTAGGAGTTAAGATTGACTTTACAGGACAGATTGAAGAACAAAATAAGCAAATGGCCTTTCTCGTAGGAGCCTTCTTCTCAGGGCTCGGACTCATCTTTCTGATCCTGATCTTACAGTTCAACTCAGTTACAAAACCAGGAATCATCATGTTGGCAATTTTCCTAAGTTTGATTGGTGTATTTGGTGGACTGATCATTACAGGAAATTCATTTGTAATCATGATGACCATGGTGGGGATCATTTCCCTAGCAGGTATTGTGGTCAACAATGGGGTAGTACTGCTCGATTATACACAGTTACTGATCGATAGAAAAAAAGCGGAACTGGGACTCGATGAACATGCTTATCTCGATAACGAAAGGTTGCTCGATAGTATAATTAAAGCTGGAAAAGCAAGATTGAGACCTGTACTACTTACAGCTATTACTACAATATTAGGATTAATACCTCTAGCTATAGGGTTCAATATAAATTTCTATACCCTGTTTACAGAGTTCGATCCCCAGATCTATATTGGTGGAGACAATGTCGTATTTTGGGGGCCTTTGGCCAAGACTGTTATATATGGTTTATTGGTAGCTACTTTTTTAACATTGGTCGTTGTTCCTATTCTCTTCTATTTAATTACTAGATTTAAGATGTGGTTGAGAACAAAAACACAAGCATCGGTAGTATAATGTTGTAATGATTTATTGATGTAATGAGGAGAATGCGAAATGAACAGAGTAAAATCAAGTTGATATGGCGTTCTCCTTTTTAACACTTAAGACTTAACCCTTAACACTTAGTACTTATATTTTTAGAACCAGAACCCTACATTGATATACCAATAATTCTGATTGTTATCTGGATTCCATGAATAAAGTAACTCGATGGGGCCTATGATGGTATCGATGCCATAACCTGCCGCATATCCAGATCTGGTCTCCTCAAAGATTCTGCCATCATTCCAAATATCATCGTTTATCCTTCCAAAATTACCAGTGAAAGACACAAAGTTTTTTCTGAATATTTCAACTCTTGCAGTGAGCGCTGTTCTAAGATAGGCAGATTCGTTTAATTCGGCGAAGCCATAGCCATAAAAAGGAACGAAAGTGTTGATGTAGTTTTCATTAAAGCCTCCAAGATGATAATCTAATACCTCGTTCTCATTGTTCCCTAAAGTAATACCGGCTTCTGAAAGCACTTGAAATGTCAGTTTATCAAAAAAAGTATAGGCCAGACCTACCCTTCCGGATAATTGTGAGAAAGGGTTGAAATTATCATTATAATTACTTGACACCCCGTAAAGAAGGTACTCAGTGTCTAAAAAGACTCCTTTCTTAGGAAAATATTTACTGTCATAGGTATCCAACATAATCTTACCAAAGGCATTTAAAAAGTGACTTCTTTCAAAATAGATCCTATTGGTATTATTATCTACGATTTCATCAGTATAGGCGTTTAAAAATTTATGTTCAATTCCCACCGTAAAAGCCCAGCGATCTTTAACAGTTGATTGAAGGAAAAGTCTGGTTGTAAAATCAATGTACCTCAAGGGAACCTTTAACCCTGAATCTACAGGGTCATTATTTCCGACAATTGGGAGCGTGCTCGTTGCAACATCTGCTTTAAATGTATTATACCTGGTGTTTACTCCAAAACTCCAGTTAAAACCATTGTCATAGAAGTAATCAATATTGTATCGAATATTGTCACCAACTATAAAATCTGCCGATATAAAATCATTCTTAAAAAACAGATGCTTGTTGGTCAAATTGACCAAGATTCCCGTTTTATACAAATCATCATAGTGCGCTCCAAATTGAATTAATGTTGATTCCTTATTTTCAATAATTTCAAACTCAACTTTGGTGCCTCCTTCGACTGGAATAAATTTATAAAAGATACTTTCAAAATTTCCTGTAGCCGTCAAAACATCAATTCCTCGCATAAAATCCTTTCGACTGATATTTTCATTCTTTTTTAGACCTAATTTTTTAACACAATATTTATCCGTATAATTTCGATTTCCTTTAATTTCGATTTGCTTGATAAAAAATTCATCTTTGTACGTAAATGATGTAATAGACCTTCTTTTGAACTCACCACTTTGTTGAGTGGCTAGAGCTTTCAGTTGATCTTCAACCTTATTGGCTGCAAGCTCGCCTATTCTCATGATCTCCTCGCTTTGGTCAAAGGAAAAGGTGCTAAACTCCTCAAGTTCTGGCCTAATATATAGGTCTGACTGCTCAATTTTATCTTCCCATTTATTATACATCTGAAAACCTGCTATTTGCATCAAAATTTCCGGTAATGTATTTAGATTTTCTATATCCTTCAGGCCTGCTGAAACATTGACTCCAATAATATAATCCACCCCTTTTTCCTTCATTTTTTGAATCGGAAAATTATCAACGATACCTCCATCAACCAAGACCCTTCCGTCAACCTGAACAGGAGTTAATAGACCCGGAAAAGATCCACTTGCTCTAATGGCTTCGGGAAGAAAACCTTTATCCATAATTACTTCTTCTCCAGTTTCCAAATCGGTCGCTATGCAAAAGAATGGAATACTTAATTCACTAAAATCATCCACTTCATGCACATGCTCTGTAAGTTGAGAAAATATATTGAAAGCATTTTGTCCTTTAGAAACGGCAGACGGTAATTCTATCCTTCTTTTTACCAATGGCAGAGAAATAGCATATTTTCCATCATTCTCCTTTTGATAAAATGAAGATACCTCTCTTGGTAAATCATCGCTAACAAGAGCATCGAGGTCGTAAAGTTTTAAAACCGAATCCAATTCGCTTGCATTATAACCAGAGGCATAAAGGCCTCCAATAATAGCACCCATACTCGTACCTGCAATATAATCGATCCTCACCCCTTCTTCTTCCAGTTTTTTTAAGACGGCCACATGAGCTAAGCCTTTAGCGCCGCCACCACTTAATACCAAGCCTACTTTTATATCTTTATTTTCAGGTGGATTTTCCTGGGCATGTAGCACAGGAATAGCCAGAAAGTAAAAAAACAATAGGAAATATTTCATGCAGTCGGTTTTGGGGGCTGTTCGATTTTAAAATGATGACTCACTTTTAAAGCCTTATCCTTACCTATAAGTTGCTCTAAATCGTCAAACGTTGCAGTTTTAAGTCTTTTTATCGATTTAAATTTTTTCAATAACGCTAAAACTGTCTTCTCACCAATACCATGAATATTCGACAGATCACTGTTTATAGCTCCTTTACTCCTTTTATTTCTGTGGTGTGTTATTCCAAATCTGTGGGCCTCATTTCTCAATTGCTGAATGATCTTAAGGGATTCGGATTTCTTATCTAGGTATAATGGAATTGCATCACCCGGATAATAGATCTCCTCCAACCTTTTTGCAATGCCTATAATAGCTATTTTACCTCTTAAACCAAGTAGCTCAAGGCTTTTTAAGGCAGATGACAACTGTCCTTTACCTCCGTCAATCACAATAAGCTGAGGCAGGTCTCTTTCTTCTTCCAACAACCTTTTATACCTTCGGTGAACAACCTCTTCCATAGAGGCGTAATCATCAGGGCCTTCAACGGTTTTAATATTAAAATGGCGGTACTCTTTTTTATCGGGCTTACCGTTCTTAAAAACTACGCAAGCGGCCACCGGATGACTTCCTTGAATATTCGAGTTGTCAAAACATTCTATGTGTCTGGGCTCTTCGTTAAGTCGCAGATCCTTCTGCATCTGGGCCATAATTCTTTTTGTATGCCTGTCTGGATCAACAATTTGAATTTGTTTAAATCGTTCCTGCCTAAAATATTTAGCGTTTCGAATGGATAATTCCACGATACGTTTTTTATCTCCTTGTTTGGGAACTGTCACTTTTACTATATCTCCTATATTCACTTTAAAGGGGGTAAAAATCTCAGCTGATGTAGACTGAAAGCGATTTCTGATCTCTACAATGGCTAATTCAAGTAAAGACTTGTCATCTTCATCCAATTTTTTTTTGATCTCTACCGTATGTGACTGTATAATGGCTCCATTTATGATCTTAAGAAAATTCACATAAGCAAAAGATTCATCAGAAACGATACTGAATATGTCTACATTAGTGATTGATGGATGAACTACAGTTGATCTTGCTTGATAATTAGACAACAACTCGATCTTTTCTTTTATTTTATGTGCTTCCTCAAATTCTGCCCTTTCGGCAAAATCAAACATTAATTTCTCGAAACGTTTTAAGGAAGATCCAAAATGGCCTTTGATTATATTCCTGATCTCCTTGACATCTTGGTCGTAATCTTCTTCTAACTGGAGTCCTTCACAAGCTCCTTTACAATTCTTAATATGGTATTCAAGACAAACTTTATATTTCTCATTGGCTATGTTCTCGGATGACAGATTGTAGGCACAACTTCGCAAAGGATATAATTCTTTAATTAGCGAAAGCAGGGCTCTGACAGTTTTTACAGAGGTATAGGGTCCAAAATATTCGGATCCATCCTTCCATAAATTTCTGGTGAGGAAAACTCTTGGAAAAGCTTCTTTTTTGATGCAGATCCAAGGATAGGTTTTATCATCCTTTAACAGCACATTATACCGTGGCTGGTATTTTTTTATTAGATTGTTCTCTAGAAGTAGGGCGTCAGTTTCCGTTTCCACCACGATATGCTTGATGCTGGCAATTTTTTTAACCAGGACCCTTGTTTTACCATTCTCATGATGCTTTGTAAAATAAGAAGCCACTCTTTTCTTGAGATTTTTGGCTTTACCAATATATAATAGTTTATCCAACCGGTCATAGTATTGATATACCCCAGGAGAATCGGGAAGCGATTTTATTTGAACTTCTAACACCAAAGTAAGATTTTCATATGATTATTCAGACCCTCAATCTAGAGAGATGAAACGGTAAAACAGTCTATTTTTCTGTAAATGAACTCATTTTGTTTCAAAACTCATCCTCAGTCGATTTGAGTTTCTTTATTAATTCTATCAAAAACATTGGTTAATGACAGTTTCAGTATTTAAAAAACAACGATTGAACAATTTAAAATAAATTTTTTGCCATTTTAATAATTTCATTTAATTCAATCGGCAAGCCCTGTTTATCACGTCTTTATCCAATCAATATTTGTATTTTTACAGCTTCAAATGATGTCATAAAAATACGTTTTTAAAATACAAGGAAATGAAATATTGGAAAAAAATTCCTCATCACAGTTTACAGACAAGAATTGAGAATGCACTGAAAGAAAATGTAGATTTTGAAAATGACACTTCTCTGGGCTATCCGGCCTCCAAACTCGACGATAAGGTTTTTTATAGTGATGCTCCATTTCTCAAAGATGCGCCCACTTTAAAAACCTATGTAGCCAACCCAAATCATATTGGCTGTCATACTTTCGGATCATCGGAAAGCGCATTTAAAGGAACACAGGAAATTGAACGCGAAGTACTAAGAGTTCTCGCTGTTGATATTTTCAAAATGGAGGATGAACAATTTGATGGCTATATAGCACCCGGAGGAACCGAAGCGAATATACAGGCCATCTGGGTGTTTAGAAATTTTTATAACCATCATTTTGATGCCAAAAACCATGAGATTGCCATATTGGCTTCTGAGGACACGCACTATTCGATCCCAAAAGCATCCAATATTTTAAGTCTTGACCTTCTTCAAGTCCCAGTCAAATTTAAAACAAGGGAGATTGACCCTTTAGCCTTAGAAAGCCTGGTTAAAGAAGCCGTCGCCAATGGTAAAAAATACTTTATTGTCATCGCAAATATGGCTACCACGATGTTCGGATCAATAGATGATCCTGATGTATATACAGATCTTCTTGAAGGAATGGGACTGGATTATAAATTGCATATTGACGGAGCTTATGGTGGTTTTGTTTATCCCTTTAGTAACCTGAAAACAAAAGTAAATTTTTCCAATCCAAAAATTTCTTCAATAACTATAGATGCCCATAAAATGCTTCAGGCTCCTTATGGAACCGGGGTATATTTATGTAGAAAAGGACTTATAGAAAATGTGTTGACTAAGGAGGCAGAATACGTTGAAGGAATGGACCTTACCCTTTGCGGAAGCAGATCAGGTGCAAACGCTATTGCGGTATTTATGATTTTGTTCACCTACGGCCCCTATGGTTGGTATGAGAAAATAAGTGTGCTGCTTATGAGAACTAATTGGTTTTGCAAACAACTGGACCAGTTAAGTATTCCTTATTTCAGAAATGAACATATGAACATCGTTACACTATATTCCTCTCATATTCCACAAGATCTTGCAGAAAAATTTGATTTAGTTCCCGAACAACACAATGAAAATAACAAATGGTATAAAGTCGTGATCATGGATCATGTTGAAATCGACAGTCTGTTAGAATTGATTGATGCCCTCAAAGACAGAATGAAATTAGCCTAATTCAAGTTGTGTTCTTCTGCTATAACCTCAGAAGCATCAGGTTTCTTTTTAGGAAAAATTGTTTTGTTGAAAACGATCAACAGACCTACCCCTGTGCTGATAGCTGTATCAGCTACATTAAAAACCGGATCAAAAAAAGTTAAATTTCGGTTCTCAAAAAGAGAAAAATGATCCCCGCCCACCAGCGGTAACCAGGTTGGTAAATCAAAACTGATACTAGGCACCCAATCAGGTAACATGGTATCTACAATTGGAAAGTACAACATGTCTACCACCTTACCATAGAATAGAGAATTGTATCCCCCTTCCGGCGGAAGAAAGATAGCCACCTGGCGATAACTGTCGCTAAAGAAAATCCCATAAAAAACAGAATCGATGATATTACCTAAAGCACCTGCAAAAATAAGGGCAATTGCGGTTATCAATATTCGATGTGAATTATTTTTGACGGCATCATACAACCAATAGCCTATTCCTCCAATCGCCACTAACCTGAACAAAGTCAAAAACAGTTTCCCTGATTTACCTCCAAATTCCTTACCCCAGGCCATTCCGTTGTTTTCTAAAAAATGGATTCTGAACCAATCAAGACCCAAAACTTTAATCTCCTCACTTAATACAAAATGTGTCTTGATATAGATTTTAGAAACCTGATCAATTAAAAGGATGATGATGATTATAAAAACTGCTTTTTTCACGAATTTCTTGTCTTTGTTCAAACTAAATGAACGCTTTTTAGTGCGCTACAATATTACTAAAAATTAGTCTTTTGATCCATACAAATAAATATTAGCTAAAATTGTCCTGATAAGTATTGAACTATTGGGGTTTCCAATGGTCTGAATTAGTTTTTTATTTGGTATGACCGTATCTTCCTCTGCTATATTGTTCACCAAAATACCCAGATTTGTTGCTGCATCAATTTTTGTATTTCTTATTCCCTTTACAAATACACTCCCTGCATTCAACCTTAGCTTTACAGGGTCATGCATATCCTTCAATTTTATAATTCCATCCTCTACCTTTAAGTTCAAATCTCCTTCAAAATTATCTGAATAAAAATTTCCCTCTATAATGGAAATATAGAGGGTTCTGTGTTTAGGAATATATATTTGATAAGAAGTATAGTTGGGTTCAACGATGCATACTTTACCATCCACAAGCAACTCTTCCGAAACAAGCATCTTGTTATCCTTTAACAAAACATGCCCATCAATGTCTTCCAACTGGAAACTTGGTGATTGTACAGATCCTTCGGCACGAACAGTAATAGTGGCGTCATCCTTAGAGTTAAACAATTCAATATGATCTATCAGATCAAACTCAATAAGAATATCTTCAGCTTTGGAGTTTATACTTTTTTCGACAACTTCCTGACTATAAGTATTTACAACAACTAGAAAAAGGATCCATGTGCATGACCTTCTTAAGCGGCTGTATCTAACCGTTTTTCTAATACTGCTGGTTCTTTGCTTCTATACTTAAAGTAGCATGAGGAACTAATTTTAACCGTTCCTTTTGAATCAATTTACCGGTAACACGACAAACTCCATAAGTTTTGTTTTCTATTCTTAACAACGCATTCTTCAAATCTCTGATGAATTTTTCCTGACGAATAGCTAATTGAACATTTGCTTCCTTTGACATGGTTTCAGATCCTTCTTCAAAAGCCTTAAAGGTTGGAGAAGTATCATCCGTTCCATTATTACTGTCATTTTTAAAAGTGCTTTCAATCAATCCCAAATCTTCACTGGCCTGATTGATCTTTTCTTCTATGATCGACTTAAACTCCGTTAAATCTTGATCTGAGTATCTAATTTTATTCTCGCTCATCATTTTGCTTTTTCTAAGAACAATACCGTATTCACCTGATCAAATACAATATCAATCCCATTTTCAACTTCTTCTTTTAATATTAATTCTTTAGTTAATGTTTCATTTTTAATATATTCAGCATTGCGTGCCACAGCTTCATCTATAAAACCATCCTTTTTAACATAAAGAATGATTTTGTCAGTCACCGCCAAACCACTTTCTTTCCTTAAATTCTGAATTCTATTCACCAACTCTCTGGCGATTCCTTCATTCTTTAACTCCTCTGATATAGAAACGTCCAAGGCCACTGTTAAATTGCCCTGATTAGCAACTAGCCAACCTTCTATATCCTGAGTGGTGATCTCTACTTCCTCTAGTAGCAGACTTTCCAATTTCCCATTTACTTCAAACGTCAATGACCCTTCTCTTTCAATGATTTCTATATCCTCATTTGTCAAGCCGTTGATGGCCTGACCCACAAATCTCATTTCCTTACCATATTTTGGTCCAAGCACCTTAAAATTGGGCTTGATATTCTTGATGAGAATCCCTGAAGCATCCTGCAACAACTCGACTTCCTTTACATTTACTTCCGAAATTATCAAATCGGAAACTGCCTCAATGTCCAATTTATCCTGTTCATCCATAACAGGAATCATTATTTTTTGCAAAGGCTGGCGAACTTTGATCATTTCCCTTTTTCTGAGCGACAAAACCATAGAGGAGATTGACTGTGCCTTTCGCATCTTTCTTTCCAGAGACGGATCGATCAATGCTTCATCAGCTTTTGGAAATTCAGCCAAATGTACAGAACTTAATTTATTCTCAAAAACGTTTTTTGTTAAATCTATGTACAAATTATCCATAAAAAATGGTGCAATTGGGGAGGCTATTTTTGTAATTGTCAACAAACATGTATACAAAGTCTGATAAGCAGAAATCTTATCTTTTTTATAATCTCCTTTCCAAAATCTTCTTCTACATAATCTTACATACCAATTACTCAAATTCTCACCCACAAAATCCTGAATGGCTCTTGCGACTTTGGTAGGCTCGTAATCATCATAAGAACTTTCCACTTTCTTAATCAGAGAATTAAGTTCTGACAGAATCCAACGATCTATCTCTGGCCTTTCCTGATTCTCAATCTCATTTTCCTTATATGAAAATTTATCAATATTTGCATATAGTGAAAAGAAGGAGTAGGTATTATAAAGTGTTCCAAAGAACTTTCTTTTTACTTCTTCTATGCCAGCAAGATCAAACTTTAGGTTATCCCATGGATTTGCGTTTGAAATCATATACCATCTGGTAGCGTCCGGGCCATATTTTTTCATTGTTTCAAAAGGGTCTACTGCATTACCCAGCCTTTTTGACATTTTCTTACCATTCTTGTCAAGAACAAGCCCGTTTGAAACAACATTTTTATAGGCAACACTGTCAAAATTCATCGTTGCTATGGCATGTAAGGTATAGAACCATCCTCTGGTTTGATCAACTCCTTCTGCTATAAAATCAGCGGGATAGAAATCATTGGCATCAATTTTTTCCTTATTCTCAAAAGGATAATGCCATTGGGCATAAGGCATGGCCCCGGAGTCAAACCAAACATCGATAAGGTCAGATTCCCTTTTCATAGCTTGCCCTTTATCTGAAACCAAGACAATCTGATCTACTATATTCTTATGAAGATCTATCTTATCATAGTTCTCCTCACTCATATCTCCTACTACGAAATCCTCGAAAATATCTTTATCCATAAAACCTTTATCGATAGATTTTCGCATTTCGGCTTTTAACTCCTCCACAGATCCAATGATGAGTTCTTCTGATCCATCCTTGGTTCTCCAGATAGGTAGTGGAGTACCCCAGAATCTCGATCTGGAAAGGTTCCAATCATTGGCGTTTTGAAGCCAGTTACCAAATCTTCCATCTCCGGTAGACTTAGGTTTCCAGTTAATGGTTTGATTCAACTCATACATCCTGTCTCTTTTATCTGTCACCTTAATGAACCAGGAATCCAATGGATAATAGAGAATAGGTTTGTCAGTTCTCCAGCAATTGGGGTAACTGTGTTTATATTTTTCAACTTTGAAAGCCTTGTTTTCTTCTTTTAGTTTGATAGCAAGTTCAACATCAACTGATCTTTCAGGTTGTTGGCCATCATCGTAATATTCGTTTTTAACGTATTTCCCTGCATACTCTCCCATATGAGAAGTAAACTTTCCTTGAAGATTCACCAAGGGTACAGGATTATTACGATCATCCAAAACCAGCATAGGAGGAACTTCCGGTTTCGCCTGTTTGGCAACCAAGGCATCGTCTGCCCCAAATGTTGGCGCCGTATGCACAATACCAGTTCCGTCTTCTGTAGTAACAAAATCACCGGCAATCACCCTAAAGGCGTTTTCAGCATTCTGATAAGGCAAGCTATATGGTAGCAATTGTTCGTATCGGATTTCCAATAAGTCGGCTCCTTTACATTCAGCGATTACTCTGTATGGAATCACTTTATCTCCTTCCTTGTATGCTTCTAAGGTTTCTTCATCTCCAACCTCTTGAAACTTTTTACCCATTTGATAGCCAACCAATTGTTTGGCTAAAACCACATTTACGGGTTTAAAGGTGTATTGGTTATAGGTACTTATTACAACATAGTCTATTTTCTTTCCTACAGTCAGGGCTGTATTTGAAGGAAGTGTCCAAGGTGTAGTAGTCCATGCTAATATATAAAGGCCTCCCTGAATACTTTTAAGACTTTCAGGTAATGTTGATGCTATTACTTTAAATTGAGCAACTACAGTGGTGTCAGTTACATCCTGATAGGTTCCCGGCTGATTCAGCTCATGAGAACTTAGTCCTGTTCCTGCCTTTGGAGAATAAGGTTGTATGGTATATCCCTTATAAAGGAGTTTTTTTTGATATAGTTCCTTTAGCAACCACCAAAGGGTTTCCATATATTTAGGTTTATAGGTCACATAAGGATCATTCATATCAACCCAGTGTCCCATTTTCTTGGTAAGATCTTCCCAAATATCTGTATATCGAAGTACCGCCTTTTTACAAGCCTGATTGTACTCCTCAACACTTACTTTTTTCCCAATATCTTCTTTAGTAATACCGAGCTCTTTCTCTACTCCCAATTCAATGGGTAATCCATGGGTATCCCAACCTGCCTTTCTTTGAACTTGAAATCCTTGAAGTGTTTTGTATCTGCAAAAAAGATCCTTGATGGCTCTTCCCATTACATGGTGAATTCCAGGAAGTCCATTTGCAGATGGAGGCCCTTCAAAAAAAACAAAACTTTCCTTTCCTTCTCTTGAGCTAATACTTTTTTGGAATATATCGTTCTCTTCCCAAAATTCGAGTGTTTTTTCGGCTATGGCCGGGAGGTCCAATCCCTTATATTCTTTAAAAGTCTGCCTCATATTTTCTTGCGAATTCCATTAAAGCCGCAAAAGTACATATTTTCTGAAAATTTTCATTCAATACTAGAAAAAAAGCATCACGCCATGGCGTGATGCTTTTCTTTTTTTTACGATTTTCAGAAGATTATTTCCTAATCACTACAAATTCAGTCCTTTTATTCTTTCGGTGCTCTATTTCAGTACATTTTACACCATTTGAACAGCCATTGATCAGTTTGGATTCTCCAAATCCTTTTCCTGTAATCCTTCTAGAATCAACACCAACACCAATCAGATACCTTACTGTTTCTGAGGCTCTTTTCTGAGAGAGCCACATGTTGTAACCGTCTCCACCTCTTGAATCAGTATGTGAACCAAACTGTATAATCATATCAGGAAATTTCTCCATCAATCGAGCAATTTTAGCTAACTCATCATAAGAACTCTCCAAAATATTTGCTTCATTAAGTTCAAATTCGATGGATCTTACATTGAGTAATTCCTTACCGTTTACATGGATAAATTCTTTCTCGTCAAGTTCTAACGTAACAATATTCTGAAAAGCGTTCTCCCTGTTGGTAACCAAAGTCGTATCAGTCTCAAAAAATCCAAATTTGTCTCCATTAATTTTATAGTTCTCTCCACACTTGACTTTGAAAAAGAATTCACCATTATTCAATGTCTCTATCTTTCTCAATTTATCTCCTTTGCTATCATAAATGGTAGCAAAAGCATTTGCCAAAGGTTGCCCCGTCATTTTATCTCGAATAACCCCTTGAACAACTTGATCACAAATCGGATTTACTGTTAATTCTTCGAAGTGATAAATATCATCATCTCCTTTCCCGCCTCTTCTGTTAGAAGAAAAATAACCTTTTTGGGTTTCTCTGTCGATGATAAAAGAAATATCATCTCCCTTACTATTCATGGGTTTTCCAAGGTTAATCGGCTCCTCAATGGATCCATCGAGTTTGGTCATATAAATATCATAGCCTCCTTCACCACCGGGTTTATTTGAAGAAAAATATAGAATGTCTCCATCAACATAAGGTGTATACTCCTTATACTTTGAATTCACCAAGGGGCCTAGATTCTTAGGTGCTCCGTAATGACCATTATTAACAGTTACTTCATAAATATCTGTACCTCCATAACCCCCAGGCATATCAGAAATATAATACAGTTTTTTTCCGTCCTTTGACACAAAAGGATGGCCTGTGCTGTACTTGTCATTATTGATCGTTAGGGTCATAATGTTCGTTCGGTTACCCGAATCTCCTATGTTCGCCCTGAATATTTTAAGGTTACTGGATTTCACCTTTCCTCCCATGTAATTATTCGATGTAAAATATATCTCTTTCATGTCAGGTGAAAAGGCAACCATCGCATCATGATATTTGGAATTTACAGCACTTGAGAAAGGTCTTACTCTTGTAATCTCTCCATCTGCTTCCACGTTGCCGATATATAGGTCAAGAAAAGGTTGGTCATTTCCTTCCCAGGTTTTATTGGAAATCCCATTTTTTCTGGAGGAAGAAAATACAATTTTGTCCTTTCCATAAAATGTAGTACCAAAGTCACCATTCTCAGAATTTGCTTCCAGGCTTTTCACTTTGTATTGGGCAGCTGTCAGCTGCGAATATGCAGCCACAGATAATAATAGAAAAATAATGGAAAATAAACTTTTCATACGCGATAATACTTTATAAAAAAGCCAACGAAATTCGCTGGCTTTTAGTATTTGATTCGATTACATTTTTATGATCACAAATTCTGTACGCCTATTCATTGCATGTTGAGCTTCTGTGCATTCAACACCATCAGAACAACCATTGATCAACTGACTTTCACCATATCCTTTTCCAGTGATCCTGCTTGAATCGACTCCTTTTTCAAGGATATAATTTACGGTAGATGATGCTCTACGGGTTGACAACCAAGTGTTGTATCCAATAATCCCTCTCGAGTCTGTATGTGAACCTGATTCAATAATCATATCAGGATATTTATTCATCAAATCAACCACCTTATCGAGTTCAGTTTTTGCGTCCTTATTCAAAAATGAGGAATTCAATTCAAAATAGATCGGTTCAATATTCACCACATAAGTACTCGGTCTGACTTTTACGATCTCCTCAGGCAGTTCCTCTGGCATACCTTCGGGCTTTTCTTCTACGATCGCAACAGGTTCCTCTTGCTCTAATATTTCTCCGGTCCCCAATAAAATGAGTAATTTTAATTTTTTATCAGCCTCCATAGAAGTGGTAAGCGATTTACTCTGTGTCGTATAACCTTCCTTACTTCCTTCCAACTTATAACTGGTATCGCAATATGCAGAAAGTTCAAAAACGCCTTCTTCATCAACAACCACTTCTTCAACAACATTTCCGTCTGTATCTTTTATCGCAACAACCGCACCTCTAATGATTTCTGTGGTATTCTGGTCTCTAACTTCCCCAGTAATCAATTGACGACATTTGAATACTACTGGCTCTTCTTCAATAAATGAATAAAGGTCATCATCTCCTTCTCCTCCACTTCTGTTCGAAGAGACATAACCTTTTCTTGTTTTGGTATTAATAATAAAAGTCACATCATCAGCACTGGAATTAATCGGAGCATTTAGCAATATCGGTTCCGGAGTATAATCAACTAATCTTGTTGCGTATACATCGAATCCTCCCATACCGCCATCTTTGTCAGAAGAAAAATACAACACTTCACCATCAACAAAAGGTGAAAATTCCTTTGCAGAAGAATTGATCTTCCATCCTAAATTTACAGGATTTCCAAAACCACTCTGGTTGATAGCTACTTTAAAAATATCAGTTTGCCCATATCCACCAGGCATGTCAGATATAAAAAATAATGTTTTTTCATCAGGGCTTAAAGCAGGATGCCCAACTGAGTATTCTACATTGTTAAAAGGCATAGGAATAATATTTACCCATTCTCCTTTATCATTAACAGAAGCCTTAAACATGGCCAAGTTAGACATCTCTTTTTCGCTTCTTGCTAGCTTTTTGTTGTAAAAATTATTTCTAGTAAAATAAACTGTTTTTAAATCTCTAGTAAAAACTACATCGGCTTCGTGATATCTTGTGTTGACTTCACCCTTCATAAGCGAAACATTATCTAAATCGCCATTGGGCAGTATATCACCAACATACAGTTCCAAAAATCTTTGATTGTTGTCAACCCAAACATCATTGACCAAGGTAATTCCTTTTTTAGGTGAGGCAAAAACCAATTTATCCTCCCCATAAAAGGCGGTTCCAAAATCAGAATTCTTTGAGTTTACGGTAAGTGCGTTGATTGTATACTTTCCTGAGCCTTCAGTTTGGGCATAGAATGCTCCTACTGTCAGTAGCAGTACTGCCAAAATATAATTTTTCATAAATTCCCCTTTTTTTATGTTTTTCTATATAACCCTAGAAAAATCTAGGTGACTTCAAATTCTTCTTTGAGAAGTCAATGTCATACAATAATATGATCTCATGCGATCCGCCGGTTTGGGAATTAGAGAATTCTGAGATCGTATAATCGTAAGCATAACCAATTCTAAAGTCAGGGGTAACTCCGAAATTGAATAACAAACTAACGGCATCTTCTATTCTGTAACTCGCTCCTACTTCAAATCTGTCATACATGAGGAAATTTGCATTGATATCTATGGATACCGGCGCTCCGGCAACTCCTTTAAACATTAATGATGGTTTAAACTTCAATGTACTTGACAGATCGAAAACGTATCCACCTGTTAAAAAATAATGAACTTCTTCGGAAGCCTTGGTGTTGATATTATCTTTGTCTAAATGTTCTGATGTCAAAATATTCGGAACTGAGAAACCAGCATACCATTTGTTGGTATAGTAGTAAACTCCTGCCCCAAAATTTGGAAACGTATCGTTTATATTTTCATCAAACACGGGATCACCTGCACTTGACGTCTGTGGTAATACTACATCCAACAGATTCACATTTAACATAGTCACACCTCCTTTTAAACCAAAGGCCAATCTTCCTTCTTCCGAGGTGGTCAGCGTATAGGAAAAATCAGCGTAAATATTCGTCTCTTTAGCAGGACCGATTTCATCTGCAATTACAGATAGTCCAACCCCTACTTTTTTTCCTAATGGCGCATGAACATCAAAAGTTAACGTTTTTGGTGCTCCATCCACACTCGTCCACTGGCTACGCCCCAACAAACCTAAACTTAAGGTTCCTCTAGAGCCAGCGTATGCTGGATTTACAACGTTCATGTTGTACATATATTGTGTATACTGAGGATCTTGTTGCGCATTGGTCTCGTTAAAGAATAATAAAAAACCAAAAGCTAAGAAAATTGTTATTTTTTTCATTTGTTAAATTTTATTCATTTGACAATCAAATTGTCATTTAAATAGTACTGAGTCATTCAAGAAATATTATCCAAAAACTCCTTACCCCCTTTTTTATATTGTAAGGGTAGCATATCTAATAGGATATCCTACCCGTAAGCTTTCTATTAATAGTTTACATATACCCAACCCTTATCAGGAGATTTATTTCCATCATTGTATTGGATGAGATAGAAATAAGTTCCTGCAGGGACCAATTGACCTTTGCTCAAGGTCATGTTTCCTGTGGATCTTCCATCCCACCAGTCAGGATTCAAATCACCATTATTTGCATATTGGTAAACGCTGTTACCCCATCTGTCAAATACCTCCATGGTAAAGTCAGGTGTTTCAATAAGCCCAGGAATACTGAACAAATCATTTTCACCATCACCATTTGGTGAGAAACCACTTGGTATCAATTGTGTATTGAAAACAAGTCTAACTCCATCTGAGATCAATTCTGCTACCGGATCACAAGCATAATCAGGAGAAGTAAGCACCACTCTGTATCTACTACCTTCTAACCTTCCTCTGGCATCAGAAATCACCAACCTATCAGTGGTAACGCCACCGTATTTAATGTCATTTACCAAATCCACCCAAGTAGTTCCTTCGTCTCTACTTTGTTGCCATTGATAGAAAGTAGCAGTGGCAGAAATTTCAAATATGGCATCATCACCAAGGGCGATCTCAATTTCTTCGGGCTGATTCTCTATTGAAGATGCCTCGCCAGCTTCCTGGAAGTCAAAAACACCATTATTATTCAAATCATTTGGCGTTGTATAACCTCCTTGCCCAGTTACTTGTCCATCTGCGTCGACGGCTACCGGAGAAGTTCCCAATATACCATCTCCATCAGGGTCTGTGAAACCTGCTTCTATGGCATCCGCACAGAAATCGCTATCAGCGTCAAGACTAATTCTATCAGGTTTCCCATCTAAATTTGAATCAGTAACATCGCCTTCAACGGTATCAAAAATCCCGTCATTGTCATCATCAACATCTACAATATCAAAGACGCCGTCATTATCAGTATCGAGCAATATATTATAGCTTGCAGATCCTGAAGCGTCTCCCGGATCGCATACAAAAGCAATATTAGTTGCCACTACCCGGTACTCATTGAAATAATCAGGAATTACAAGTCCTGAAACCGTTAATATTGCTGTTGTTGTACCACTATATTTTCCATCATCGCTAAGAGGCGTGAAATTCACCCCATCTGCACTAATTTCCCATTGATAGGTGTCTCCATCAGAAGAGGAAGTGAAAATTGCACTACCACTTAGAACAAAGTCCTGGTCAACAGGATCTCCTGTAATATTTGCAGCTATACCCGCTTCCTGGAAATCAAAAGTTCCATTACTATCTAAATCGTTTGGAGTAGTATAGCCATCTGTACCGCTAGTTACCTGACCAGTTAATGGGTCTACAGTTACGGGAGAGTTCCCTAAAAGTCCGTCACCGTCATTATCAGTAAAGCCAGCTTCAACAACATCGTCACAACCGTCAGAATCAGAATCAAGCTCGAATCTGTCTGGAATTGAGTTATTGTTAGAATCACCTCCATTAGGACCTGCATCCTCTACTGTATCAAATATTCCATCATTATCATCATCAACATCAACAATATCAGGAACAAGGTCATTGTCATTGTCTGGTAAACTTACCAGCGCAGCAATATCAGACGTTGTAACTGGGTCACAGGCATAAGCAATATTATTTACCATCACCCTATATCTATATCCAAGCATTCCAATACCCACATTGGAAACTGTCAAACTTGTTGTAGTGGCTCCTGAATAGTCACCTCCATCAGCAATTGCAGTCCAGGTTGATCCATCCGTACTTTCTTCCCACTGAAAAGTATCAGCTGTAGCAACCACATCAAAGGTTACTGCTCCTCCAGGAATAAAGTTTTGATCCACAGGTTGTGTTGTAATCGCTGCAGCGGCACCAGCTTCCTGAAAATCAGGGGTACCGTTACTATCTAAATCGTTTGGAATGGTATAACCGTCTGTAGCACTTGTCACAAGACCCGTTGCATCAACAACCGGCGGATTCACAGTACCTAACATACCCATTCCATTATCTGTAAAGCCAGCTTCGGTCACATCAAAACAACCATCTCCATCGGCATCCAAATTGGTCGCATCAGGATTCGTTCCTGCTTCTGTATTTCCTGGTTCTACTGTATCTAAAATACCATCATTGTCATCATCAACATCTACAATGTCAAATATTCCGTCATTGTCAAAATCGCTTGGAGCCACATATCTTGCTTCAGCAGAAAGTGTTGTAGGATCACAAGCATAGCCCAAATTGCTCACTAAGACTCTATACCTGTAAGTGAACTTACTAACATCGCTATTGGTAATTGCTAAGTCAGCAGTAGTTGTTCCTGCATAATCTCCACCATCAACCAATGGCGTCCAGGTTGCACCACCATCGATGCTTTCTTGCCACTGATAGGTGTCGGCTGTAGCCACCACACTAAATGTAGTCACCCCAATAACCAAATTTTGATCGACTGGTTGCGTTGTTATCGCTGCAGCAGCTCCGGCTTCCTGGAAATCAGGTGTGCCTGACAAGTTCAAGTCATTTGGAACCGTATATCCATCTGTTCCACTGGTTACTTGACCATTAGCATCAACCGTTATAGGGAAATTACCCAATTGACCATCTCCATTAACATCAGTAAAACCTGCTTCAGTTACATCAAAACATCCGTCACTATCTGAATCAAGATTGGTTGCATCAGGATTGGTTGCAGGATCTGTATTACCTGCTTCATCAACATCTAAAATCCCATCATTATCATCATCAACATCTACTACATCAAAAATCAAATCCTTGTCAAAATCACCAGGCGTAATAAATGTAGCACCCGCAGATGTTGTTACCGGATCACAGGCATAGGCAATATTGTTAACCAATACTCTATATCTATTATTGACTTTACTGAAATCAGGGGTTGAAACTACAAGATCAGCAGTTGTTGTTCCACTATAATCTCCTGCATCTGCCAAAGTACTCCATGTCGTACCATTATCTATACTTTCTTCCCATTGGTATGACTCATCGCCTACTACTAAATCAGTTACAACTGAGAAAGTTGAAGATCCTGCAAGAACATAAATTTGATCGGAAGGTTGTGTTGTAATATTCGCTGCCGCTCCGGCTTCCTGGAAATCAGGAGTACCTGATGCATTTAAGTCATTTGGAACGGTATAACCATCTGTGGCACTTGTTACCAATCCTGTTGCATCAACAACAGCTGGATTTGAAGTACCTAACATACCCATTCCATTATCTGTAAACCCAGCTTCTGTGACATCAAAACATCCGTCACTGTCTGAATCTAAATTAATTCGGTCCTCATTTGTTCCAGGGTCTGTGTTTCCTGCTTCATCAACATCCAAAATACCATCATTATCATCATCAACATCAACGATGTCAAATACCGTATCAAGATCAAAATCTTCTGGAGTGATATACGTAACTTCATCTGAAGTCGTCACAGGATCACAGGCATAAGCTATATTACTAACTAAAATTCTATACCTATCTGTAAGTCTGCTTACATCAACATTAGTTACTACCAAGCTTGCTGTCATTGCGCCAGCATACGCACCAGGTGTATCTATAATTAAATTCCAGGTAGCTCCGCCATCAGTGCTTTCTTCCCACTGATATGATTCATCTCCCGCAACTAAGTCTGTAACTACAGTAAAGGTAACATCACCTATAATCAAATCCTGATCAACAGGCTGAGTCGTGATATTAGCAGCTGCTCCAGCTTCTTGAAAGTCTGGAATAGTATTTCCGTTTAAGTCATTTGGAACCGTATACCCGTCTGAACCACTGGTAACTTGACCATTAGCATCAACAGTTAATGGGGCATTTCCTAAGTATCCATCTCCGTTATCGTCTGTAAATCCAGCTTCCGTAACATCAAAACATCCGTCACTATCTGAATCTAAATTAATTCGGTCCTCATTCGTTCCCGGATCAGTATTCCCAGCCTCATCAACATCCAAAATACCATCATTATCATCATCAACATCAACGATGTCAAATATAGTATCAAGATCAAAATCCAAAGGAGTAATATAGGTTACTTCATCAGAAGTTGTTATTGGGTCACAGGCATAAGCAATATTACTTACCACTATTCTATATCTATCTAAAACCCTACTCGCATCAACATTAGTTACTACCAAACTTGCTGTCATTGCGCCAGCATAGGCACCAGGTGTATCTATAATTAAATTCCAGGTAGCTCCGCCATCAGTGCTTTCTTCCCATTGATAATCCTCATCACCAACAGCTAAATCTGTTACTACAGTAAAGGTTACATCTCCAATGATCAAGTCCTGATCAGTTGGCTGTGTCGTAATATTTGCTGCAGCTCCCGCTTCCTGAGAATCAAGAATAGTATTTACATTCAAATCATTCAATGGGCCATAAGCATCATTTCCAATACCTGGAACAATAGCCCCGTTGTCATCGCTTATCACTAAACCATCTGTGTCCACATTAGCCGCAGTTAAAATCCCCGTACCAACATAACCGTCAGCATCACCATCTAAAACACCTGCCTCTAAAGTATCAAAACATCCATCTCCATCTGCATCTAACTCAAGACTATCATCCACACCATTGCTATTAGAATCCCCAACTTCATCTGTGTTTAAAATACCATCATTATCGGCATCTAGGTCTGAAACATCTGGAACACCGTCTCTATCGGTATCCAATTGAATCACTAAAAAGTAATCTTCAACTTCACCATTATTAACAATTCCTCCAGTATCGCTTCCTGTTAAAATATCTGAGGTAGTTCTAAACCTGGCATTACTATCTCCCTCTACTATATCCACCCCGTTCAATATTAAATTTGTCCAGCTTATAGTCACCGTGCCTGCTCCTCCATTGGGTATTGGAGCAGTGGCAAATTCATCAGCATCAAAAGTTCCTGATCCGTCAAAATCAATCCATGCGTAAACATTAGATGCAGAAGCTGTATTATTTGTAAAATCAACATCAACACTAAATGTGTCTGTAGAAGTCGCTATTCCCAACAAGTCATTAGGGTCAACACCATCTTCATCTGCTACTTTATCTGTATCATCACCATCAGCAGCAAGCCCTGGGTTTATAGCATCAATTTCATCATCATAAACAGCTCCAAGATTCAAATCACCGAGTCCGATGATATGCTGTGGACCATTACTTGCAATATCAGTTCCATAGGAATTCGGAGCATCTCCAAAGTCATAAATTACCGGAGGTCTTACAATCCAACCTCTAGATAACAAATTGTTTACCCCGGCAATAGCGCTTGCTGGAATATCACCAGGATTTCCTGTCAAGCTCAAAATATAACCAAATCCTCCCGTACCATATGCATCAACATCCGTTATAACCTGACCTATTGATGAGGTAATGAGTAGATTAAAATCAAGATTTATCTGACTCAAATTAATGTTACCACTGAGATCAATCATGGTCAACTCATTATTTGAAAGATCTAAAAATTCTAAATTTGGTATACCTGCTAGACTAACTGAAGTAAGATCATTAAAACTTGCATCAAACTCCTCTAGATTTACATTTGTCAATAAATCTAGACCTGTCAAAAGGTTATTGTCCAATTCTAAACGAGTCAAAGCCGTATTATTCGTCAAAAGGATACTTGACAAGTCATTACTTGGCATTTCGAGCGTTAAAATATTTTCCATATTAGCAAAATCCACATCGGTAATATTTCTACCTGGAGCCAACAAACTAGTTACAAAGTCAAAATCATCAGTACTAGTTATCGTAATCGTTATGGGAGCATTTCCTGCGTTCGCACTAAAATTGAAACTAGGGTTGTTTCCCGTTCCTGTAATACCGCCTGGCGGCAAGGCTGCACCTGTAGCCAGCCATGACAAAGCAGCTCCCCCGGAGTTGGTAAAATTAATCACCCAGTTCAGGTCGTCTGACGTGGTAGTGATTGTTATCGTTTCCTGGCTATAACCAAAAGACACCGAAAGCATCATCACCAAACCAAGTAATAATTGCTTAATGGATGTTCCTTTTGAATTACCGCTATTGAAAGTAAAGTAATTTATTTTCATATGATTAATTTTTAAAAATGACA
>CAZPHF010000031.1:0-28811 GCA_964586115.1 uncultured Flavobacteriaceae bacterium
GCACTTAAATAATGATGATTATTAGCACTTTTATTCATCAAAAAATTAGGCATGATAATAGATTTACTTCAACAATTTAGTTTTTCATTGGCCTTAAGGTAAAATTACACCATAATCAATGAAAAATACCATGAATTATCAAAAGATATATTGATGATATTTTCTTCAAGAACAGTTGATTTACAGCTACTTTTATCCTAGTGATAGTTAAGAATTTAAAAAACTGAAAAATGGTATACTTAGCTTTAAAATCGTTGTTTATTATTCCTGTTCTATTCATTGTAGATTATATGGTCATGTTAATGGTAGGAAGTATTAGTCATATATTAGGATTTACCTCTAATTTTAGCAGTATTGGTATGGTTGTCATACTAATTTCTTTAGTAGTTTTTATGATGGCTTTAACCCCAGAGATTAAAGCACTAGTAAAAAAAAGTAAGCGTTAGGTTCTTTCTAAAAATAAGTAAAATCAAACTAATTCACAAAATTCCGTTACAACTCATTTTCTTTATATGATAATTTCATTTTGTACTCGTTTTGAATCAAAAATAGGTTTGCCTTGTAAGGCTTGTACAAGCGTAAAAGTGGCAAGAATTCCGTAAAGCACGGAAATAATAATGGTTGCTTTTGTGTTTTTAAAAAAATAAAAAGAAACTAATGGTACTATTTGTAAGGCGTGCATTCCTATAAAGTGCGAAACTCTCAAATCTCCTATGGTTTTGCTCCAACCTACAATAAACCAATTCGAATTATCATTGAGCGCACCCACGCTGTGATTCATTCGCGAACCCATTAAAGCTCCTTCAAAAGAAAAAATTACAAAAATCAGAATACCCAAACGAATTGCCCAAACATAATAGTTAGGCAAATTGGGAAAGGATTGAGTGAAAAATAACAAACCCACATAGGCCGTATAAATCGTAACAAGAGCTGCCGCTAATCCCATAAGTTTATATAATGTTGAATAAACCGGTGTGCTGACATTGAAATGAGATAGTTGCCCTTTTGCTGCTTGAAAAGTAATGTAAAGGACTTCAAAACCTAATAATATGATTAACGCCCAATTGAATGGCTTGATGTTGAAATCAGCTAAGTAGTAACAATACCAGCCCATTGCCCACGAAAATAAAAATACGGAAAAAGCAAATTTGAAAGGCTTATACCAAGCATTTACGCCTTGAACTTGCGTTGTAGTTAATTTGGTTAAAATCAAAAAGAGGAAAGCTACCCGAAAATAAAAAAGAAAATATTTATTTACTTACAGAAAAAGGAATCGATTTAGCTCCATTAATTTTGGAAATCGTTCTTTGGAGTGACAAATATGTGAGGACTTATAATACTCTTAACATCTTAGCTATATTTTATAAGCGTTATTGTGCATAAGCTTTTACGTTATTTCTTTTTGTCAGGAAACCAAGTGTCTCTTAAAATTTTCCATTTACCATTTTCTTTTTTCCAAACCAATAAATATTTACCACGTCCAACAACTTGTCCGTTTGCATGAGACCAACTACCTTTTCCTTCCTCCACAAGTAACTGATCATTTCCCCATAAGTTTATCGTTTCAAAGTTTGAACCTGTAATACTATCTCGAATCATACTTCCAAAAACCTTAATAATATTTTCCCTACCGATCGTAGATGGTATTATTTCAGCATCAATCATATACATTTCTCCCAATGAAATTGAGTCTCCATTTTGTAAGTGCTTTTCATATTCACGTAATCGCAATTCAATTTCTTTTTCAAGTTTGGTTAAATCAGCTTGATTCGATTCCAAATTCTTTTCACTTGCTTTTTGGTTACAGCTTGAAATGAAAATCGACGCTATTAAAAACGTTAATAATTGGATCTTTATAAATTTTACTTTTTTCATTGTTTTCTATTAAGAGTGTTTTTCAACTTGTGCACAAGGTCTCATGTATCGCGCGTCTGTATCCCGCAGGGTGCATATGCATTATACATCTTGTTGTACTTTCCTTATTTTTACGAAAGAATTTAATCATAAGTTAATGATCGGTTATAATGACGCACAACTGGTTATATCTATTTCGCTAATATAATATATCAGAAATTATTCTGTGATAGCGACGGGTTATTATTTTTGTTTTGGGGAGGTATCATTTGTTTGATAAGGGTGTCTAGGAGGATTTCTATAAACTCAGATTTCCATCCATCTATCGATCATCAAACCTCGCTCAATTCCTCGATCAATTCACGGCAACCACCATTTTTGAGATAAGCTGTATGTTCTTTTACCGAATTAAAATGAGTTTCACTAATGTCTTCACAAAGTATTTTTTTATCCGTGAATATGCTGAAAGCATGCATAAGCTCTTTGGCCTTTGGATCTTTAATAGCTGATCCTGCTTCATGTTCACGGCACCATTTCAAAGCATTCATCCAAATGGCTGCACTTAATGCTCCGCAACCACTGCCGCTAAGACCAAGACCTCCGGCAAATCCGGCTACTATGACCCTTTCTTTTTCAGAGGCACCCATTTTTCGAGCCACTTCCGTCGCGCAACTCATGGACTTCTCAAAATCATGAGGTTTGTCTTGCAAGGCTTTCTTAGCTGCAACAACTGCTTCCGGTGCCCAGTCTTCCGCCAGTTGAAAACAATGCAAAAACTGACCGCTTACCATGTATTTGGCAAAGCTTAGCTTATTCTCAAAATCGCATTGGGTAATTTCCCGGCATTGGGTGGTGCTTTCATGAGTTTCAAATGAATGCATAAGGATTCTGGTCGCTTCTATGGATACCGCTATAGCCTGTGAACTATGAGCACATTCTTTAAAAGCTTCTGCTCCTGCCGCCATTGAAGCACCCCAAAGCATGCCACATTGATAGCCTTGCTTCATGATACCACCTGCAAGCGGATCCGCAGCACGTTCCTCGGTTTCCATCGAAGTTCCGAATTCACGATTGATAAGATAGAAGAAGGTACGTGAACAGGTACCTAATTTTCTGAATATTTTTTTAGCATCCTGGGCCAAAATCTCTGATTTCTTTTCCTTTAATTTCATAATAAATGATGTATAGTTTCACAATTTGAAATTATACATCATATAGGAAACAGACAATGATTTTAATCAATCTCAGCATTGATTTTGATTAAAATCATTCTATTTTTTTATGAAAAAGTTACTTTACCGGTAGCAACATCATACATGGCTCCTACGATCATGATTTCCTCATTGATTTCCATCTCAGCCAGCACCTCACTGCCTGATCTGATACCTTCTAAAGAGAAGTCTACATTTTTCGCGGCCACCTCGTTGACAAAGTCCAGGTTTTGTGAAGTCCGTTCAGATGCTTCGCTAGGGCTGGTAACAGCTTTTACAGCGGGCTTTATTTTATTCAACATCCCTGTCAATTTGCCCAATTCCGCTCCGTCACAGGCCCCTTTGATAGCCCCACAAGAAGTGTGACCCAAGACCACTAATACTCTTGAACCAGCCAATTTACAAGCAAACTCCATACTTCCAAGAATATCATCATTGATAAAATTTCCTGCAATTCTGATACTGAATAAATCACCAATCCCTTGATCAAATACCATTTCGGCAGGAATACGTGAATCTATACAACTCAAAATAGTCGCAAATGGAAATTGTCCTATCCTGGTATCCCTAACTTGCTCTAATAAATTTCTATTCGCTCTTAAATTATTTTGGAACCTGGTATTTCCTTCTTTTAAATATTGTATTGCCTTTTCAGGTGTCATTGACGCTTGTGTTTCCTTTGTGTGTGCTTTCATCTGTTATTTTCTAAGATTAACTTGCTTTACGTGTGTCGTTAAAAAACTTAAAATAGCTTTCCGGATTTACCAAGATACCCTTTTTCGAGATTAATTTGATCGTTATATTTCTTTCCTGGGCTTTGATAATAAAATCATCCAAAATCTCAACCACATCATTGTCAAGGTATTTGGTATTGCTCACGTCAAGCTCTAAAGTTGAGTCATTAGGTAGCCTATCAAGTTCCTTTAAAATAGCACCTTTGTTAAAGAAGGTCACCTCTTCTGCCAGGGTCATTTTCACCATTCCTTCATGCATTTCTTCCCCTTCTTTGTGCAAAAAGTGAGAGTTTTGGTAACTCTTAAAGAGGATCACAATGATTCCTACCAATAAGCCCAGACCAATACCAACGAGTAAATCCGTAAAGATGATACCTACCACAGTCACTATAAAGGGCACGAACTGTTTCCAACCGAGCTTATACATGGTTTTAAACAAACCGGGTTTGGCCAATTTAAAACCAACCACCAATAGAATAGCGGCCAGAACCGACAATGGGATCATGTTCAGTAAATTTGGAATCAGTATCACAGATATCAGTAAAAAGAAGCCATGGATGATCGCTGACATTTTAGTTCTTCCTCCCGATTGAATATTCGCAGAACTTCTTACGATTACCTGTGTGATTGGCAGTCCGCCGATCAAACCTGAAATAACATTTCCAGTTCCTTGGGCCAGAAGCTCTCTGTTAGTTGGTGTTACATTTTTATGTGGATCTAGCTTATCCGTAGCCTCCACACACAACAAAGTCTCCAAACTGGCTACCAAAGCAATCGTAAAACCGACCACCCATACCTCAGGATTCGAAATGGCAGCGAAATTAGGAAAACTGAACTGCGACAGAAATGACGAAAAGTCATCAGGCACGGGTACGCTTACCAAATGTGTTGTTGAAATAGCGAGCGAGCTACTTGAACCGGTTGCTATATAAAAGATGATACCCGCAATAACCGCTACCAGAGGCCCTTGGATTACCTGAAATATCTTGGCTTTTTTGGCCAGTACATTCTCCCAAAGTACTAAAATAGCCAGACCGATTAAACCGATCAAGGCTGAACCGGGTTGTATAAAATTCAAGGAATTAAAGATTTCAGAAAAAGTATTTTGCCCATCCATCTGAAAAAATGCAAAATCCCCCTCAGGATCAGCATCATATCCAATAAAATGAGGGATCTGCTTTAAAATAATAATGATCCCGATCCCCGTCAGCATCCCTTTAATTACTGAAGAAGGAAAGTAATAACCAATTATCCCAGCTCTTAAAAGACCAAAGATCAATTGAATTACACCTCCTAAAACAACAGCCACCAAAAAGTTTTCAAAACCACCGAGGGTACCTATCGAGGTCAGTACAATCGCTGCAAGACCTGCAGCTGGACCACTCACTCCAATTTTGGAACCACTTAATGCGCCAACCACTATACCTCCGATGATACCTGCAATCACTCCCGAAAAGAGTGGCGCCCCACTAGCAAGGGCAATACCCAGACATAAGGGTAGCGCTACGAAAAACACGACAATACTTGCCGGAAAATCATTTTTTAAATTGCCTATAAATCCTGTTTTTTCCATGTTTATTCGTTGTTTTTTTCTGTTCTAAAGATAACAAATATAACCAAATAATTATGAATAATAGCTTTACTATTACAGATATAAGTGAAAGTATTACTGAATATTGTAATGGTATTAATTATAATTGTTTAACTTTGACTTCCAAAATATGTTAAATCGTCTTTAAATGGCTGTAAACATTAGTATTTCATTAAATTCAGGACTCTATCTGAAAGACCCACAGCAATCGGATTTGGGTAAACGTATCATCAAGCATAGTATTTTATTAATCGATGAAATCGGTTTTGAGCAGTTCAATTTTAAGAAACTTGCAGAGGAAATGAAGTCTACTGAAGCTTCCATTTACCGCTATTTCGAAAACAAACATTTGCTTTTAACTTATCTCGTGTCATGGTATTGGGAATGGCTCAATTATATGATAGAGATCAAGACCTTTAATATTGAAGATCCAAAGAAGAAACTGGAGATCATCATACATACCTTTGTCTCGATCAGTGAGGAAAACCCTGCCATTGAATATGTCAATGAATCTTCACTTCATAATGTAGTTATTTCAGAAAGCACGAAGGTTTACCATACCAAAGGGGTTGATGAAGAGAATAACAAAGGTTTTTTTATTAATTATAAAGAAATGGTATCTTCTGTAGCTCAGGTGATTCTTGAGATCAAGCCAGATTTTCCCTACCCTCATGCCCTGGCCAGTAATTTATTTGAAATGACCAATAGTCATTTTTATTTTGCTGATCATCTTCCACGATTAACTGATATCGATGATAAGGCAGATCAAAAGGAAGAAGTGGAGAAAATGTTGCTGTTTTTTGTGTCTAAACTACTCGATTAAACGCTTTGAAAAAATACAAAGAAAGTTGTGGTTTTATTTGAGCTAACGTTTAGACTCCTGATGCAAACGATAGCGCTCTTGTTTACTTTTCCTGCCATCCTATAACATTTTTATTTATTTAAAATTATACTGCTGCTTGTTCAGATCTTCTTATCAAATCATACGACTAAAATTCTTATCTTTTCACCTTAGTAACTAAGCAATGACCACCTATTTTAGAAAAATTCGAAAAAATAACAGATGACCATCCGTCGAAAGGTACAGAAGGTCAGTTTCTAAAATATATGATTATATAGACACCCATTTTTAAAGAAAACCTCAATCCTATTTACCTATGAAACCCCACCCACTTTCACTTTCTATTTTTCTTTGGTCCTTTCTTGTCATTGGACTCAATTCATATCAGACTTACGCGCAAGCTCATGATAATGGATATACAGAACTGGTATCCTTGTTTAAAGAATGGAGAACTTTTGAAAAACCTCCTGTACGAGAAGGCGCACCGGATTATACCAAAGAAACGTTTGATAAAAGAGGACCTGGTTTCAAGCTCCTACAACAAAAACTACAGGCCATGGACACAACGGGTTGGCCCGTTCCATATCAAGTAGACTGGCATATTGTAAATGCTGAAATGAACGGCTATGATTTTAACCATCGAGTGCTTAAGCCTTGGGTACGTGATCCTGCTTATTACAAAACACTATGGACAGACCGAAGCGATGTACCGGCCCACGAAGGCCCTACCCATCATATGACCACCGAATTATGGACCTATGAGTTTCCGCTGAGCAAAGACGAAAGAAAAAGACTGCTGTCTGACCTTAAAGTGATTCCACCCTTAAATGAACAGGCAAAAATCAATTTGACAGGCAATGCAAAAGATCTATGGATCGCTGGAATACGCGACATAACGCGTCAAAGTGAAGATCTGCAAAACATAGAAAGCCTTCCCGGAATAGCCACCGATAATGAAATGCTCGCTGTTATAAAAGAGGCTATAAAATCTACAGATGATTTTGCAGAGTGGCTTCACATAAAGTCTGCTTCCAAAACAGGTCCGTCTGGGATCGGAAAAGAACAATATACCTGGTACCTTCAAAACGTGCACCTGGTTCCAATGACCTGGGAAGATGAAGTCATGCTTTTAAAAAGCGAACTCACCAGGGCCTGGACCTCCTTAAAATTAGAGGAACATCGTAATAGAAACTTACCAGAATTGTCTGATGCCGGCAGCCCTGAAGAATATGATCAACGTGCAGAAGCCTCAGTAAGGAGTCTGATCGATTTTCTGGATAAAAACGAGATCGTAACCGTCAAAGATTATTTTGAACCTGCCCTGCGTGAACATCTTGGTGGCTTCGTACCCAAAGACAAGCGTAACTTTTTTTGGATCACCGCCCACTATGACCAACGACCTCTTTATTCACATTTTTACCATTGGTTCGAGTTGGCGCGAATGGATACTGAACCCAACAAAAGTGAGATCAGAAAAGGACCTCTCTTGTATAATATTTTTGATTCAAGAAGCGAGGGTATGGCCACTGCAGTAGAAGAAATATTTATGGATGCCGGGCTCTATGACGAGCAACCCCGTTCCAGAGAAATCGTGTATATCATGATCGCCCAGCGCGCTGCAAGAGGCTTAGGATCTTTATATGCGCATGCCAATGAAATGACCATGGAAGAAGCCGGAGGTATACATGCAACCTATACGCCAAGAGGATGGATGAAAACCGAAAAAGAACTACTGCTGTTTGAACAGCACCTCTACCTTCGACAACCCGGGTATGGTACAAGTTACATTACAGGAAAATATCTGGTTGAAAATGCTTTAGCCGAATTTGCAAGAATTAAAGAGTCAAATCAAGAACCTTTTCAGCTAAAAGAATTTTTCGATACCTTGAACAGTATTGGAAACATTCCGATTTCGCTGGGTCGATGGGAAATGACCGGGGAAAAATCTTCACTGGGGCAACCATAAAAAAAATAAGAGCATTTGTGCGTTAGCCTTTATAATCAACAAAAATCCAGATTGAAACCACCTAGTAGATGACCCAAACAAAAAAGGAAAAACTGACACGCCGAATGGGTTTGCTAGCCCTTACAGCAACAGGAGTATGTTCTATGCTGGGAGCTTCAATAAACGTAGTTCCTTTTATGATCCAGCGCAACGTACCAGGCATAGGGCCTTATGTGTTAGCTGCTTTTGCCTTTGCGGCAATTCCAGCCATTTTGGCTGCCCTGGCTTATAGCATTTTGGCTTCTGCTATGCCACGCGCCGGAGGAAGTTATATCTACGCGAGTCGTGGACTAAATCCATACCTTGGTTTTGTCGCCAGTTTTTCTCAGTGGTTCGGTCTCAGCATAGTAATAGGCGTTATAGCCTATATTACCATCCCTTTTATCCGTGATGTGACCCTGAATTTAGGATGGGAAGCACTATCTGCCGCACTTGAGATTGGCTGGATACGTGTTGGTCTTGCTTTAGGGCTCATTTGGACCTTTGTCTGGATCAATATCCGCGGAGTAAAATCTTATGAGCGCATTTTGTTACCCATGATGTTTTTAATGTTTGCTTTGGGTGGCATAGTTATCCTAGCGGGTTTCAGTTATGATACCAATGATTTCCTGATTGCCCTAAAAGAAAAAGAAGGGCGTGATTTTAAAATCATTCCTGATATTGAATTTGATTGGCGCATATTTTTCTCGGCTGCTGCCTTACTTTTTTCCAGTTTTATAGGTTTTGATTCTATTGCTCAAGCAGGTGGGGAAGCCAAAAATCCTACAAAGTCAATTCCTACGGCTATCTTGCTGGCCATACTTGGTGTAGGCGTCTTTTATTTTTTATTCGCGGCGGCTGTTTACCATACCGTACCTTGGAGTTTTGTCGCTTCCGAAGCCATGGAACATGACATCACCGCCCCTGGGCTGTTAAGCTATGTACTTCCTTCAGGCTTGGGTATTGCTATTTTAGTCGGGGCAGCCATCGCTTTGATCAACGACTTGCCAGCCATGCTATTATCGGTATCCAGATTAATGTTTGCCTGGGCTAAAGATGGTATTTTCCCATCATCAATCGCTAAAATTCACACCAAAAATCACACGCCTTATATGGCGCTTATGGTGGCTGGAATGATCGCCAGTATAGGTGTTTTAGGCTCTCATTTTGCAGGAGACTTCTTTTTGGGTATCGACATTATGGTGACTTCAATGATGGTGAATTTTTTGTTGATGTGCATCACCCTGCTAAGGATTCACAAAGTTAATCCCGAATTGGCACAAAACATAGCAGTGCTCAAAAACAGAAAACTACAAGTAACAATCGGCTGGCTGGGGGTCATCACCTTGATCGGATTTCTATCGATTCATCTCTATAAGGACCTGACTTCTGAAACCGAAGCATGGTATTTTCATTCCACTCCCATTTGGCTTATAGTCATGGGGTTGGCTAGTCTTATATTTGTTTATAAATGGAGAAAATTGACGAAAAGCAAAGTTGATCTTTCCATACAATTTTTAAAACTTCCTGAAGAATAACCTATGAAACTAAAAAATACATTGGCTCCCGGACTAGACATTTCACCCATCGTCACAGGGCTTTGGCAAATAGCCGATATGGAGCGAGAAGGAAAAACGCTTGATCCTCTTAAAGCCTCTCAACACATGCTACCCTATCTGGACAATGGTTTCTCAACATTTGATATGGCTGATCATTATGGCTCGAGTGAAATCATTGCAGGTACTTTTAAGAAAACACTTAAGGGTAATAGCAGTGTGCAACTTTTTACAAAATGGGTACCTAAACCCGGTAAAATAAATCGTGAAGATGTTCGAACAGCGATACAAAAAGCACGAGACAGAATGCAAGTTGACGCTATAGACCTCTTACAATTTCATGCCTGGTACTACCCTGATCCCAGTTGGCTGGATGGGCTATTCTATTTGAAAGAATTAAAAGAAGAAGGATTGATCAGGCATCTGGGCGTTACTAATTTTGATGCAGCTCATTTGCGTATTGCCTTAGCGAGCGGTATTCCCATAGTCAGCAATCAGGTATGTCATTCCTTGATCGATACGCGTGCGAGTCTGAATATGGCTGATGTATGCGAGCAGTACAATGTTAAATTACTTGCCTTTGGTACCTTAGCTGGTGGTTTTTTGACTGACAGATGGTTGGCTAAACCCGAGCCAGCCTTTGACGAACTTAGCACCTGGTCACAAATGAAGTATAAGCGTTTTATTGATACTGCCGGAGGATGGGCTCCTTACCAAAATCTATTACAAACTATAAAAGAAATTGCCAACAAACACCAGGTTTCAATTGCGAATATTGCAAGTCGCTATATCCTGGAAAATCCGGCAGTTGCTGGGGTGATCATAGGAGCCAGACTGGGTGAGAGCGAGCATATCTCCGATAATAAACGTACCCTTGAGATCTCGCTAGATGCAACAGATATGGAAGCGATCAAACAAGCTCAGAACCTCCTGCAAACTATTCCGGGTGGTTGTGGAGATGAATATCGCAAACCGCCTTTTTTAACTGCTTCCGGCGATCTTAGTGATCATTTGGAAGCTATTCCCAAAGCCTTTACACCGATTACATCCGGTAAAAACAGAGAACAGGTCTTTAGTGGAACGGCATGGGAAGGCTTTGCCGGTTATTGCCGTGCGGTGAAGGAGGGAAACAGAATTCATGTTTCAGGCACTACAGCGACCCATGGAAACCAAATAATCGGAGGAAAGGATCCGGCTTCCCAAACTCATTTTGTAATCGATAAAATAGAAGGCGCCATCACCTCGTTGGGAGGCACTTTGGCTGATGTTGTGCGAACCAGAATTTTTGTAAATGATATTGCTCAATGGGAACCCGTAGCCAGGGCTCATGGTGAGCGTTTCAATGGCATTAACCCTGCTAATACCCTCGTAGAGGCCAAACTGGTAGGAGATGGTTATTTGGTTGAAATTGAAGCGGAAGCTGTCTTGCGCTAATTCAAAATTCTTTACTAGTCGATTCACTCATCTAACCCACTTTTTTTTACGGCAGCTTCAAAAGGCTGCCAATTTGTTTCTATAAAAGTGTCGACCTCCTTTGAATAGGCAGTTATTGAGCGGCTTGCTTCCTGAAGCATTTGTTTATGTTGTGCTGAAGGAAGACTGGTTTGTGCCCTGGCTGTGCGCATCACAGCCCGTAATTTTGAATGAGGTGATGTTTCAAAAGACTGCCATGCACCAACTTGTCTGTCGGGTCTTGGAATCTGACCTTTGGCCCTGAGCTCTTTCAATTGTATTTTCATGTTTTGCACTGAAATTACCAAAGGGTCATCCTCTTTAATTCCTTTTTCTTTCTGCAGTTTGTCAATTTTTTCAACCCATGCCTTTTTATCATCTATCGTATGAAGTTGCTTTGCCAATAGGGCAACCTCAGCATCCACTTCTTTCCGAAATGTATACAATGCCTGATCTACTTCAGGATGTACCTCGAACCGAGGATCAGGAATGACCTTGACCTTGGTTGTATCCTTTACATCAGCATAGGTCAATACGATGCTATAATCTCCCGGAAGCACAGCAATACCTCTGGGATCACTCCCTGGTCTTCTTTTGAATAGAGATGCAGCTTGCTCGTCTAATTTCCAAATCATATAATTCAATCCTTTTTCTAACTTTTTGGTTTCAACAGTCTTGATCAACCTTTTCTGACTGTCATAGATGGCTGCTTTGACCACATCTGCAGTGTCCGGAATACTAGAAATATAAAACGGGATTTCCGTTTTCTGAAAAACCCGGTTTTCCCCCTCGAAGGTGGTATGGAACCCCGTCCATATATTTCCTGGCGGATTAATAAACAAGCCTTTTACCTGCACGGCATCATTCATGGGCAGTGCCGTAACACTGGGCTTTAAACGCTTGGCAGCGATTTCGCGAAGACTTAATAAATCATCAAGCACCCAAATGGCGCGCCCAAAGGTCCCTACTATTAAAGCAGATTCCGGTCGTTGTATCGTCATATCCATAGTAGATACAGATGGAAAACCATTTTTGAACTGAACCCAGGAAAGCCCTTCATCCGTGCTCATCCACAAACCATTTTCAGTTCCTAGAAAAACAAGTTTTGGCTCTTGTGGGTCTTGGATAAAACTAAGGGCATAGCCCTTTACCTTGTTTTCATCTACCAGACGTTTCCATGTCTTGCCAAAATCTTCGGTCTTAAAAAGATAGGGAGCATAATCACCCTTTCTATAATTATTGACCACCAACCAAGCTGTGCCGGTATCATAGGGCGAAGCCATGATCTGTGAAATCCAACCTTCTTCAGGTATTCCCTTAACTTGCTTCGTTAAATTTTGCCATGTCTTGCCACCATTGGTAGTCAATTGCACCTGTCCATCATCGGTGCCCACCCAAATCGTATTTTTTTCAATAGGGCTAGGCGCTATGGTCAAGATACTGTTGTACATTTCGGCACCGGATACATCCAAAGTCAGGCCTCCATAATCCGCTTTTTGATGCTCAGGATTGTTTGTGGTCAAGTCTGGTGAAATAATTTCCCAGCTAGCTCCTTTATCATAAGTGACATGTACAAATTGAGATCCGTAATAGGCTTTATTCATATCGAAAGGGTCTTTAGCGAAACCAGCATTCCAATTAAAGCGTAAGCGTGTTTTTTGATCAGGAGCTGGCGGTTGTATACTTACATAATAGCCTGTGAGTTTGTCGTATTGATATAAGTTGCCATTTTGGGAAGAACCATAGCCAAATCTGGAATTATTCAGATCGGGTGAAATATCAAACCCGTCACCACCCACTAAATACTGCCAATACAAGGTTCTGATACCGCCTCTTTTCCAGGTGTATCCGGGCCCCGACCAGTTTCCGTTGTCCTGCATCCCTCCGTAAACATTAAAGGGTTTGTCATGGTCAACTCCAATATGATAAAACTGGGCCACAGGAATGGTTTCCGGAAAATACCAGCTCTTACCATGGTCATAGGTAATACCAAGTCCTCCGTCTCCCCCAATAATAAAGTGTTTCGGGTCATCAGGATTTACCCAAAATGCATGAAAATCCGCATGAATTCCCTTGGTTTCATCGGCTGGGATCATGGGTGTAGTGTCAAAAGATTTTCCCCCATCATAACTTACAGACAAAGGTTGATAAATATTATACAAACGATCAGGGTCCTTGGTATCGACAGCCAGATCCTGAAAATAAAATGGGCGGTTGTTGGTAAACTTAGGGTTGTTATTGATCATATACCAACTGGATCCCCCGTCATCACTTCGATACAGTGCATTTTCCTTTGCTTCTATTTTTGCGTAAATACGGTTTGTATCGGAAGGCGCAATAGCAAAACCTATTCTTCCCAAATCACCTACGGGCAATCCTTCTGCCTCTCCTAATTTTTTCCAGTGCTCACCTCCATCAACAGATTCATAAAGGCCTGAACCCTCTCCTCCCGAGGTAAAATAATAGGGGCTTCGATCATGTTCATATAAGGCGGCAAACAGTTTGTTGCTATTCACAGGATCCATAACCAGGTCGCCTATACCTGATTTATCGTTAGAAAACAGAATTTTTTTCCAATGCAGGCCACCATCAGTGGTTTTATAGAGCCCTCTATGCTCATTAGGGCTGAAAGGATCTCCCATAGCTCCCACATAGACTGTGTTCGGTTCATTCGGATCGATAATAATCCTGTGGATGGTTTTCGTGGCTTCCAGCCCCATATGCTTCCAGGTTTTACCCGCATCCATACTTTTGAAAATACCCATACCCAAATTCATGGAATTCCTGGGGTTACCCTCTCCGGTGCCCACCCATATCACATTTGGATCATTTTGTTGAATCGCCAGCGCACCAATATTCTGAGTAGTTTGTTCATCAAATACAGGCATCCACGCCGACCCTCCATTTTCAGACTTCCAAACACCCCCTGATGCAGCGCCAACATATATAATTTTCGGATTACTACTCACCGCGTCAATGGCGGTTATTCGCCCACTCATATTCGCAGGTCCCACATTGCGGATCTTGAGATTTTTTAAGTTTGAAAAGTCAACAGACTGAGAATGTAGCAAAAATGAAGTACTAAAAAGGAGCAGAGAAAATATGGAATGAAACTTCATGAATTGTTTGATTTTTATGACAATTTCAAATATACAATTTCAAATAATAATCACCGACATTGATTTTTTAAAGAATAAACCCCGCTACTTAGGGGCCGCCTATTTTTAATTTGTGCATACTTCACTGCTATAAAATCCTTACATTTGATCAAGAAATTTAAGTAGAGATCTATCAAATAAACGATACAGGTATTGGTCTAGGGTGAATTTATGTATTCATTTGTTAGGCATATGATCACCATGTGAATTCTTTAGTTCTTTTAACGCTTTAATATGGCATGACCAATTTCAGGTATGAAACTTATTGACTCAAATTTAAAATACAGTACGCAACAAAAAATTCTGGTGGCCGTTGATTGTATCATTTTTGGCTTTGACTCCAAAAGCCTCAAATTACTCCTCTTTAAAAGAAAAGTGGAACCACTTAAGGGACATTGGTCATTGATCGGAGCCTTTTTAGAAAATAACTTGTCAATCATTGAAGGAGCCAAACGCATACTATTAGAATCAACAGGCGTAAAAGACATCTATCTTGAACAATTAAAAACTTATGGTGCTGTAAATAGAGACCCTGTAGAAAGGGTGATTTCAGTGGGCTTCTATTCACTGATTCGCATAGATGAGTTAGACATACAGTCGGTTGAAGATTATGACGCCAAATGGTTCGACATTAATGAAGTTCCTGAACTGATTCTTGATCATGGCAACATGGTCACAGACGCTATTGAGGCGCTTCGGCTAAAGGCCCGACATAAACCAATAGGTTTTAATTTATTACCTGATCACTTTACCCTTCCTCAATTACAGGCCTTGTATGAAAGTATTTACCAATCGAAAAGAGATTCAAGAAATTTCAGAAAGAAAGTACTCTCTTTACATATTCTGGAAAAGACCGATTTAAAGGACAAAACAGGCTCAAAAAAAGGCGCATTTTTATACACCTTCCGAAAAAATGTGCAATTGGAAGAAAACGCACAAGATTTTCTATTTGATCTTTATTGATATTTATTAAATGTATACTGTACGTTTAATAAATATGGTTACCTTTATTTTCTTATATAGAGTCATTAAATTTATTTGAAAATGATCAATCAACAAGTTGCCTCAGCATTCGAAAACAGTTACCGGCAAAATCCAATAATGGTTTTTTCACCCGGCAGATTAAATATTATAGGCGAACACACTGACTATAATGAGGGCTTTGTCTTTCCTGCTGCAATTGATAAAGGCATCTATGCCGCTTTTGGTCCCGGTAATACACAATATTGCAAGGTAGAAGCACTTGATATGAATGAATCCTATGAATTTACCTTAGATCATATTATACCTTTGGAAAACGGTGGGTGGAGAAATTATATTTTAGGAGTTGTTCAGGGCATACTCGATGCTGGAAAAAAATTAGCGCCTTTCAACCTGGTCTTTGGTGGTGACATTCCGGAAGGTGCAGGTTTATCATCTTCTGCTGCCCTGGAAAACGCAGTGGTATTTGGTTTGAATGAAATGTTCGAACTGGGTCTTAGCAAAGAAGCAATGATATTGATTTCTCAAAAAGCTGAACACAACTTTGTAGGCGTCAAATGCGGTATCATGGATCAGTTTGCTAGTATGTTCGGTCTGAAAAACCAGGCCCTGCTCCTTGATTGCCGGACCATCAGCGCCAGGGCATATCCTGTTGATCTTCAAGACTATCAAATTCTATTGATCAATACCAATGTCAAACACAGCTTGTCAGACAGCGCCTATAACAAACGTCGAGCAGTATGCGAAAAAGTAGCTTCGCTTTTAGATCTCACAGCCTTACGTGATGCCAAACCCACTGACCTCTCTGCAATTTCTGAACAGCTTAGCCTTGAGGAGTATCAGATGGCACTTTATGTGGTCGAAGAAAATAAAAGGGTACAAAAGGCAGCAATTGCCATGGAGACAAATGATATTGCCGAGCTGGGTGAATTACTCTATGGCTCACACCACGGTTTGCAACATCAATACAAAGTGAGTTGTGAAGAGCTCGACTTTCTGGTCGATCTTGCCAAAATGAATCCTAATATTACGGGTTCCCGTATGATGGGCGGGGGATTTGGAGGTTGTACCATAAACATCATTAAGAAAGATGCTGTACAAGCTTTCACAGAACAAGCCACGGCAGCCTATAGAAATATGTTTGGTAGAGACTGTTCGGTACACGAAGTAACATTATCCGAAGGAACACATCTTTTGGCCACTACCTAAATCCCTAAAATTCAACAAAATTGTTTATGTTTAAACTCCATTAGACCTTAGTATTATGAACGCAAATTTTGAATTACTGGATTATTTGATATTTATAGGCTATGCTCTGCTGATCCTTGGCGTTGGTTTGTGGGTATCCAGAGATAAAAAAGGACATGAAAAAAATGCCGAAGACTATTTTCTGGCAGGAAAATCATTACCCTGGTGGGCCATTGGTGCATCTTTGATCGCAGCCAATATATCTGCTGAGCAATTCATCGGTATGTCCGGTTCAGGATTTGCACTGGGCTTGGCTATTGCCTCTTATGAATGGATGGCAGCCATCACCCTGATCATCGTTGGAAAATATTTCTTGCCTATTTTTATTGAAAAAGGGTTGTATACCATTCCCGAATTCGTTGAACAACGTTATTCTACCAATTTAAAAACCATTTTAGCCATCTTCTGGATAGCCTTATATGTCTTTGTGAACCTGGCATCTGTGCTGTATTTAGGTTCTCTGGCCCTGGAAACCATCATGGGTATACCTATGGTCTACGGTGTGATGGGACTTGCCCTGTTTGCTGCTGCTTATTCGCTCTATGGCGGATTAGCGGCTGTAGCCTGGACCGATGTAATCCAGGTTATTTTTCTAGTTCTTGGTGGATTGTTCACCACCTATCTCGCCTTGGATACCGTATCTGATGGAGCGGGACAACTGGAAGGGTTTAGAATTATCTATGAAGCCGCTCCTGATCGTTTTGCCATGATCCTTGACAAATCGAATCCTGAATACAAAAACCTGCCGGGCATTGGTGTATTGGTGGGAGGTCTTTGGGTAGCCAACATTTACTACTGGGGATTCAACCAGTATATTATCCAAAGAACTCTGGCTGCTAAATCACTTAAAGAATCCCAAAAAGGGATTTTACTGGCTGCATTTCTTAAACTCATCATTCCTTTAATCGTGGTAATTCCTGGAATTGCTGCTTATGTGATGGTCAATGATCCTGAAATATTAGCAAGACTGGGAGAAGCCGGCATGAAGAATTTACCTTCACCCGACCAGGCTGACAAAGCCTATCCATGGTTACTACAATTTCTGCCAACTGGTTTAAAAGGAGTTGCCTTCGCTGCTTTGACAGCTGCCATAGTATCGTCGCTAGCCTCTATGTTGAATTCGACCTCAACGATTTTTACCATGGATATCTACAAGCAATATATCAACAAGAACGCAAGTAATAAAGCCACTGTAAATACGGGAAGAATTTCTGCCGCAGTAGCACTGATCATCGCTTGCATCATGGCGCCTTTACTAGGGGGTATTGACCAGGCTTTTCAGTTTATTCAAGAATATACAGGTATAGTAAGTCCCGGTATTTTAGCCGTATTTTTATTGGGCCTTTTCTGGAAAAAGACAACCAACAAGGCTGCCATTATAGGCGCATTGGTCTCCATTCCTATTGCGATGTATTTTAAAGTGGCCCCCAAAGGCTGGTCTACTAGCCCGATTTTTGTTGATGTACCTTGGATGGATCAAATGGGATATACCGCAATCTTAACCGGTTTGGTGATCATAATAGTAAGCTTTATACAGAACAAAGGTAAAAACGATGATAAAGCAATTCCGATCACCAAAGCTTTATTTAAAACAAGCCCCGGGTTTAATATAGGTGCCTTTACCGTGATGATCATCTTAGTGGTTTTATATTCCCTTTTCTGGAATTAATCTAATAAAAGAGCCATAAACCCTATATCATCGCTGATCAGTGTTTTTTCCTGTAAAATTGAGCCACCAGTCTCTTTTACTCTGTCCAATTCAATTGCGATATCAGCTGTTGAAAAGTAGATCAAAACACCATTATCAGAAGGGTTGAAATGCGCTGCATTCTGAATCAATGAACCTCCGACCCCTCTGGCATGAGGGTCTTTTGGCATTGGGAACCATCCCATCAGGGTCTCCCCAAATTGGGCAATATGGATCTTAATGTCAAATACTTGTTCATAAAATTTTTGCGCTCTGGTCATATCTGTTACCGGTATTTCAAACCAGCCTACCATATTCGCTTCCATAAGTCTGCAATTTAAAAATGATCAATCTATTTACTTGCTTCTGCAAAAGACTTAAAAAGATCAAGTGACTTCTGAGATTGCTTTTTAAAGGCTCCCGGCATAAATATGCCTATCAACTTCATAAAACCACTAAACTTAAAATGGGAATCTGAATGCCATCGTGTGGTAGTGGCGTCAATTTCTTCAAAATAATTCTTCATCTCGTTCCAAACACCCTTGGCTTCATAGGTAGCTGAAAATTCTTTAGGAAGATCGTGCACCGTAATGGTCTCGATCATCTCAACCTCTCTTTTGCCCATTTTGTATAGCATTTTAGACTTTGCTCCTACCTTTCCTTTTTCTCCTGACTGGTGTTCCATACTCAGTAGTTCGGGCTGCCATTTGAATAAATTTTCTTCGCTGTCAAACAGCTCAATCACCTTTTTTAAGGGCAGGTTGATAACCACCTCATTTGAATATTTCATGATAGTTGATTTTGGGTTCCCTTCAAGTTACAAAAAAAATCAAGACACTACATCGTCATAGATTCACCTATAGGCAACAAGATCAAATTTTTACCGGCAGTTGTAAAGGATGATTGAGCCTCATCATGGTCAATAACGATATAGCCAAAAGTATCGTAGTGATAACCCAACACCTTGTTGCATTCGATAAAATCAGCAGCGATGACTGCGCTCTCAATGCCCATGGTAAAGTTATCTCCTATGGGAAGTACTGCCAGATCTATCTTACATTGCATTGGAATAAGCTTCATATCCATTGTTAGCGCAGTGTCTCCCGCGATATACAAATTACCTTCTGTGGTTTCAAGAATAAAACCGCCAGGTTGTCCCCCATAACTTCCATCAGGAAAAGAACTGGTATGGATCGCATTGGTATAGGTGACCCTGCCAAAATCAAACTGCCAGCTACCTCCGTGGTTCATTGGGTGTCCGTCAAAGCCCAGATTTCCATAATGGGTTACAATCTCAAAATTCGACACGATCTTGGCTCCGGTATTCTTTACGATGGTCTCAACATCAACTATATGGTCCTGATGCGCATGGGTAATCAGAATATAATCTGCTTTAAGGGCATTGATATCGATGTCCTTGGCCAGTTCATTAGGGCTGATAAAGGGGTCAACAATGATATGGGTCTCTCCTACTTCAATAGAAAGGGCTGCATGGCCCAAATATGTAACTTTCATAATGGTCTATTTTGAGATTAAATTTACTGAAAATTACTCTGCAACACAATACCTATCAAAAATAAAGCACGCGACACTTCAGTGTCGCGTGGTCAATCACATCTAAATATCTTAAAAATTATAATTGATATACAGTGTGAAATTTCTTCCTGGCTCATAAATTCTGCCCATGTTTGTATTCGAATTTCTATAGGAAAAATTCAGGTGTTCATAATAGGCCGTATCAAATATATTGAGTACTGCTCCTCCAATTGACAAGTTCTTTATAGGCTTGAAACCAGCGCTAAGATCAAAGGTTGCAAATCCTGGGGTAACAGTTTCTCCAAATGATTCTGCAATCCTTGGCTGTTCGGCTACAAATCTTGATTTAAAGTTTAACCAGTATTTCTCTTTGTCATAATTCAGGCTGACATGGCCCGTCAATGGCACTATCTGAGGTAAAGGCTCATCGAGCTCGTGATTCTGCCCGTAGGTATAGGCCAGATCAGATAAAAAACTGAATGCTTCAGTAAACTGCACATTAAAAAACAATTCAAATCCGGTTTGCATGGCCTTGTCTACATTAATAAATCGCTTGGCAAATACCGGCTCCACCTGAGGCATATACTTTCTGGGCAGATCCTCATCTACTACAGCAGTAATATAGTCGGTTAAAAAAGAATAAAATACCGTACCTCCCAGATCAATCTTTCCAAATTGCTGATTAACAGAAGCTTCCAATTGGTTGTTGGCTTCGGGATTTAAATAAGGATTCCCAACATATTCATAAGGATCTGAATTCACATTAAAGTGGTTGATATAACGCTCAATAATTGACGCTGTTCTGACCCCATGTCCAAAAGAAAACTGAAGCTTCGTTTGATCGATGGTAAAGAGATAAGAAACTGTTCCACTTAAATTAATTTCGTTTTGATCTTTGATCTCTCCGCCATACAGCTCTAAAAAATCCTGTGCAGGGTCATTGATCGCTGAATGGATAAAATCTGTTCTCAGTCCTGCCGTAAAGACAGAATGTTCTGATGTTCTCAATTTTCCTTCTGCAAATAGCCCAATGTCATTCAACTCGGAATCCTGCCAGATCTTATCTACTTTAATCACAGGCTCGGGCAACATATTTCCATTCATAATTTTTATGGTCCTGATCCTGTCACCTTCACGCCCAATGATATTTGCATCAGCACCTAAAAACAAACTTGATCTTTCACTTGGCGTAAGTTCAATTTCAGCTTTGCCTCCCCAAGTAGTAACAAATACATTCGATTCGGCTCCGGTCATCATAAAACTTGGGCGCTCTTCATTTGTCATCAAGTGATCAACATATGAATAAAAGCCTTTAAACATAATACTACTTATCGCAGTCGATACATCCTTTATTTTATAGTCAAGTCCAATCAAATAGCTGTTGTCATAAGGAGAATCCATGGGTAAACCTGCATGCTTGATATCTCGTCCGAATGATTGCCTCCAGGTGAGGCGCAGCCTTTGTTCCTCGCTTGGGTTTACACCAAGTTTTATAGAATAATCAGTTGAGGTAAATGAAGCAGGTACCTCATCTCCGTTCCCATCGGTATAATCCCCATAGTCTCTGTATGAACCATTTAACTCCAGATCAAATTTCTCTTTTTTATACATGACAGAACCTCGTCCTGTAAAATTATTACCGTTGGTTTCATACCCGGTTTCCAAATTACCGCTTACCCCCAGTTTTTTTCCATCTCCATTCTTAGATACCAAATTGACTATGCCACCAAAATTTTGTCCAAACCTCATCGTAAAAGGTCCCTTAACTATTTCGATTCGCTCAATCTCCTCGGGAATCACATGGGTCGTGATCGGATCCATTCTGTTAGGACAGGCATTCATAATTTTCATTCCTCCATCATATTGAACATTTAATTGCTCATATTTAAAGGCCCTGAAGACTGGTTCGGAAGCATAGGCACCTCTTTTTTGTATGCCGAAACCCGGAATATCCTTAAAAAGGTCACTGACATTTCTGGGTTGACTTGTCGCTTTGATATCATCATATACAATTCTTGATTGGGCAAGGTCCCCAAATGGATCTGCTTTGACAATGATGTTGTCAAGCGCAAAGGCCTGCTCTTTTAAAGAGATTTTTATCTGATCTTTTAAAGGCAATAGTACTGATGTATACCCTAATATTGAGACCCTGACTGTATCTCCTTCTGCCGCTTTAATTAAAAAATTCCCGTTTTGATCACTCTCTACATAGTGCTTGGTGTTTTTCAGTTGAATTACTGCATTTTCAAGCCCCTTGCCCAGCTGATCTTCAACGCTACCATGTATTTCTTTTTCTTGTGTATATGCAGCCATAGCCCATAAAAGCATAGCAAACATGATCATAATATTTCTTCGCATTATAATTTTGATTATTTAAACAAATAGTAAAGGCACGACTAAGTAGTCGCGCGAATTTGCTCGATAAGAGCACTTAAAATAGTTGCTTAAACAATGGGAGGACGCAATAAAGAATCGGCGTAATCTCCTTCTTTCAATGAATTGAAAGACTCTGGATTACTGGCTACAGAAGCTTCAAAGATGTGCAGTTCTTTACTATAAATCACCTTGAGGCTAATATATTTTTCAGTGTCAAACTTTGGCGGTAGCGGTTTTTCCTGATTTGAATCAAGGTCGAGCTGTTTCTCTACCTGATCACCCAAATAACACATACCGTTACAGGTTAGTATAGGTTTATCTCTGTTTTCACAAAGTTCATTCACGATATAATCATAATTAATCAGATACTCCAAGACCGGCAATGCAGGTTGCACCAGTACCAAAAGGTACAAATTTAAGAGCAAATGTGTAATAATGAGTTTCTTCATGATGATCTAAGCCGCAAAAGTAGACTAGTTTACCTGTTGTTCTTATGACTATTATCAGCTTACAAAAGTAACCCGATTCCGAATAAAATCGCAAACAAAAAAGTGCTTAAGGCTAGTTTTTTTAACTCCGGATCCAAGGCTTTAGGGTCACTGTTTTTGTAAACAGTCATCAAGTGCTTGAAGATGGGTATATAGGCTAATATAAACAAGAATTGATAGGCTGATACAAAGTTGATTACCGTGTATAACAAGGCAAACAAAAAGGAAGCCCCTAACAAATAGAAGTGATAATAACGGGCAAATTCGTTCCCTATTTTAACCACAATAGTATTCTTTCCAGATTTGGCATCAGATTCCCGATCACGCATGTTATTGAGATTTAAAACCCCAACACTCAGTAGTCCGATCGAAAATGCTGGTAAAAAAACAGTCAAATCAAGGGCTTTACTATACAAGAAATAGGTCCCGTAAACGCTTAATAGTCCAAAAAATAGAAATACAAAAAGATCTCCATAACCACTGTAGCCATAGGCATGATCTCCTACTGTATATTTAATAGCAGCCACGATGCAACTAACTCCCAAAACAATAAATAAAATACTGTAAAATAGATAGTCTGTACCAAAGGCCACAAATATTAAGCCCAATGCCAAGGCGATACTGATAAGTCCCGTTACCGCTATTCCCTTCTTCATGGCCTTAGGACTGATTTCTCCACTTTGCAGAGCGCGTTTCGGTCCTACACGATCTTCATTGTCGATCCCTTTGACGCCGTCACCATAATCATTGGCAAAATTCGAAATAATCTGAAAGCCAATAGTTGTACAAAGTGCCAGGAAACAAATAACAGGGTCAAACACACCTTTAGCGGCTGCAATAAATGAACCTACGATGATCCCTGACAATGATAAGGGTAAGGTACGAAGACGTGCGGCCTTAATCCAGCTACTTGCTTTTGACAAAATAAATGATTTGATTAATTTGTAGTTCCTCTGATCCATTTTTCACCGCTGAGCTGCAGTGCTTCCTTGATATTTACTGGCATTCCATATGATTTAGCGATGATAAAACAATCCTTAAAACCTACACGTTTCAAGTCATCTCTAAGCAATATGGTCTCTTTATAAGTGGTAAATTTTCCTATGGAGAATTTGTTAAATCCGTTTTCCTCAAATTCTTCTAATTGGGTAATATCCTCAGAAATAAGATTGGAACTGAAATTGGCATATGCTCCAATTTGAATACTGTAAACAATACTCATATCAATCAATGAACTTTTCATAGAATCAATAACGACTACTTGTCTGGCCTTTCGCTGAACCTTATGAAGAGAATCTGTATCGATCAAACTTAAATTATTCTTGATCAGGTATTCCTGTTTATACTGTTTTGATTTTGGTAAAAATGACCACAAAAAAAGGATCAACATGACCAAGGCAGCAACTCCTAAAACAACCCTATGCTTCTTAAGTTTAGAGTTATTCTCTTCCTCATCTTTCAAAGCAGTAGACAAAGTCTTGATCGTGCCGTTGGCCTTATCAATTTCCTCGTATATATTAACTAAATTTTTATCTCTCACAAATGGCATATGTTCTATTTGTACTATTATAGGTCTTGGGCATGGGCTATCAACTCTGCGATATCCATTACACGAACACTTTTTTCTTTTTCTTTATTCTTAATTCCGTCTGTCATCATGGTATTGCAAAACGGACATCCGGTTGCAATCAAATCAGGTGCAGTTTCAAGGGCCTCTTCGGTTCTTTCTACAAAGATCTCTTTATCTCCCTTTTCTGCATCCTTGAACATCTGAGCACCTCCTGCCCCACAACACAATCCATTCGATTTGCATCTTTTCATTTCAACCAACTCCCCTTCCAGCTTTCTGATCAAATCCCTGGGAGCTTCGTATACTCCATTGGCCCTTCCCAAATAACAAGGATCGTGAAAAGTAATCCGCTTGCCGGTGTACTTCCCGCCTTCTATTTGCATCCTACCTTCATCGAGCAAGGTCTTCAGAAATTCTGTATGGTGCATAACCTCATAAGCCCCTCCTAATTCAGGATATTCATTCTTCAGGGTATTAAAACAATGAGGACATGTTGTGACAATCTTTTTCACTTCATAAGCATTCAACACCTCAATATTTGTAACTGCCTGCATTTGAAACAGAAATTCATTACCGCTTCTCTTGGCAGGGTCTCCTGTACAACTTTCTTCTGTCCCTAACACTGCAAAATCCACCTTGGCTTCTATCAGTATCTTGGCAAAAGCTTTGGTGATTTTTTTGGCCCTATCATCAAAACTACCTGCACAACCAACCCAAAATAATACTTCCGGAGCCTTTCCTTCAGCCATTTTTTCAGCCATTGTTGGTATTACCATACTAATTTAATTTAAAATTTTTAAAATCATCCCCTTCACTTGATATTTTATCATGATAAAGGCATTAATCATCTTTCCAGTTAAAGCGATCCATTTGGCTGTATTGCCATGGAGCACCATTATTTTCAATATTACTCATCATTAGATTCAATTCCTGAGGGGCTGCTGAATTTTCCATCACCAGATAACGTCTTAAATCAATGATAATTGACAAAGGGTCTATGCTTATAGGGCACTCTGTAACACACGCATTACAACTGGTACAGGCCCAGATCTCAGCTTCTGAGATGGTATCGAGTAGTGATTTGCCATCTCCTTGTGTTCTGAAAGACTCCTCACCATTGGCATCAATAACTTTTCCAACTTCTTCCAATCGGTCACGCGTCTTCATCATGATGGCACGAGGCGATAATTCCTTACCGGTTTGGCTGGCAGGACATACCGAAGTACATCGCCCACATTCTGTACAGGTATAGGCATTCATCAATTGTACCCAATTCAAATCAGTTACATCACTGGCACCAAATTTCTCAACAACCTCACCTTCTCCTTCAGGTGTTGCATAAGGATCTGCTTCCGGATCCATCATCAACTTCACTTCTTTGGTCACAGAAGCAAGGTTATCAATACGGCCCTGAGGTTCCAGATTGGCAAAAAAGGTATTTGGAAAAGCAAGTAGAATATGTAAATGTTTGGAATAGTATAAATAATTTAAGAAAACCAGAATGCCGGCAATATGCAACCACCAGGCGCCTCGCTCTATATAAAATAAACTCAATTCATTTTCTGGCAACCATCCTGCAATAAACTGGCTGATGGGAAAACTTCCGGCTTGCACATAATGGATAGCTCCCATCTGTTGTAAGGCATAATCCGCACCATTCATCAGTAAAAACAGGCTCATTAGTACAATTTCAAAATACAAGATATTCAAGGCATCATTTTTCGGCCAGCTGGTCATTTCTTTCGACCAGAATCTTGGAATCTTTAAGATCATTCTTCGAATCCAGAAGATGATCACTGAAACCAGCACCAAAAACGCCAGAATCTCAAATGAACCAATTAAAAAATCATACAACCCTCCAGCGAATGCAAAAACCCTATGCGTGCCGAATAATCCATCGATGATGATCTCTAATACTTCAATATTAATAATCAAAAATCCAACATAAACAAGAATATGAAGTACTCCGGCAATGGGTCTGCTAACCATTTTAGATTGACCCAAAGCAATTTTAGTCATATCTCTCCAACGCTCAGAGGAACGATCACTTCTGTCAACATCTTTTCCAAGCTTAATGTTTCGGCTCAGTTTTTTAATGTTTTTGACAAAAAATCCTACCCCTATCAGGAGAATGATTGCAAACAAAATTTGAGGTAAATAAGACATACTCAATGATCTATACTTGACTTGAGTAGTGGCTCTTCATAGGCCACCACAGAAAATAAAAGTAAAGATAATCAAAAAGGAAGGGTGACAAAATTATTACAAGTTATTAACTACTCTTCTACTGGTGTTTCGTACGTTTTTTCCTTCTTGCCAAAAACCGATAAATGAACGAATCTTTTTGGATGTTCCTTGACCTCACGAAGCAATTCTTCCAGCTCTTTAGATGCATTGGTCAGATTGGCATACAGGGCTTCGTCTTTCATGAGCTTACCCATGGTTCCATGGCCGGTATTGACGCTGTCTAGGATCATATTGAAATTTTCTAAAGTATGCTGTAACTCTGCAACTGTAGCCCCTATATTGACAGCCTGAATCGAATCTGAGATCTGAGCAAAATTTGCCATAGTCTTATTGGCTCCAGTCATGATACTGTCAATTTTTCCACCTTCCTGGGTCATCGTCTCCAAATTAGCCGCAGTACTTTTAAACTTGCCGAACACAGCGTTCATATTAGCTAAAGATTCACTGATGTTCTTTTGATTTTCATCATTCATCAGGTGGTTGATATTCTGCATCACAGAATCTGTATTGACCACAAAACTCTCTACTTTTGATTGCAAGGGAGCAATCTGCTCATTGATCATGCCCATAATTCCAGAATCTACCTCTCCGATGAGTGTATCGCCACTCACAGCAATCGAACTTTCATCCAAGGCAATATTTATTTTTAGCGATTTCCCACTAATAAAATCCGGGCTATAGATCTGGGCAACACTATTGACTGAAAATTGAATATCATTACTGAGGTTAAGATGAGCTACCAGTATCCCCTTTTTAAAGGGATGAAAAGTAATCTCAGATACAGTACCCACCTTTAAACCATTAATGGTGATTGTACTTTTCGGAGCAAGCCCCTGAACATTGGTATACTCTGCATAAAAAGTTCTGGTTTTATCATACAAACTTCTATTTTTAAGGAAGTTATACCCCCAAACAAAAAGGAAAATGATGCCTATTGCGATAATGCCTGTTTTAATTTCTCTTGTAATGGTCAAAATGGTGAAATTCGTTAAACAATATTACTAATTATTTCTATGCTTCTTCTTACTTGATCTGTTTCTTTTGCGTCTATATACCATAGGATTGCAAACACAAACGCATTATCAAGTCACTTTATTTCAAAGAGACTGGTTAATTACCTCCGACAACTGAATTCTTTCCTCACCTTTAAACGCCACTACAAATGAAGATTTGAAACCGGCCTTTCTCGCTTCTGTCTGCATTGTAACAATTTTATCAAAATCAGAAGATTTACCGTAATAATACTTATACATACCACCTACCCTTCCACGCTCGACACCTTTTAAACCTTTGAAGTTGTATGATTTGGTCTCTAATTTCTTTTTTCCTGAAGAGATCTGGACTTTAAAATCAATTCCGGGATACACTTTTGAAGATTTGCTTACCACTGCGATTGGCTCTTCTTCTATGACCAGATTTTCATCCAGATTTTTCTTATAGGATTTTATGGCATTAAAGATAGCTCCCGAAACCTTGTCTTGTCCGCTTTTCGAATTCAAAAATGCTCCCTCACTATTATTAGTTATAAAACCAGTTTCAATCAAAACACTAGGCATATAGGTTTGATGAAGTACCACAAAACCAGCCTGTTTCACTCCTCTGTCTTTTCTTTTAAGTTGGTCCCTGAAATTTGTCTGTACATTGCTTGCTAAAAATAAACTTTGATCCAAAAATTCCTCCTGCATCAAGGTCATTCCAATCACGGCCTCTGGCGAATTAGGATCAAAACCTTCATACTTTTCCTGATAGTTATCTTCCAGGAAGATCACCGAGTTCTCGTGCTTGGCCACCTCAAAATTCTGTTTATTGGCATGTAATCCCAAAACATAAGTTTCTGTACCGGAAGCATCGTTTGTAAAAGCATTGCAATGAACCGAAACAAACAAATCGGCATCAGCATCGTTTGCAATACGTCCCCTTTCCTTCAAATCGACAAATACATCCTTGTCACGGGTATAGATTACCTTGACATCTTCAAGATCATTCAGTTTTTTCCCTAACTTGAGAACAATATTGAGCGCTATGTCTTTTTCACTGAAATTCTTTGCCGGTCTTCCCGGATCCTTCCCTCCGTGACCAGCATCCAATACCACTACAAATTTATCTTGCGCGTAAGTTTCAGTCTGAAATAAGACTAAGGCCAAGGTGCAAATGAAAACGACTATTAATGATGTGTAATTCCCCTTTTTTCCTAAATCAATCATGCTTTTTATCCTTCTAGTTTTTCCTTCATATGTATATACCACTGAAAAAATATATGTAAGTTTGTAACTTTAAAAAAATTCACATTTTTTTAC
>CAZPHF010000032.1:0-28533 GCA_964586115.1 uncultured Flavobacteriaceae bacterium
GGTTTCATTTGAGGAAAGAAAAGCACCTCCTGTATTGAGGCATTATTAGTCAGAAACATCACCAACCTGTCAATACCAATTCCAATACCTGAGGTAGGTGGCATTCCATATTCTAAAGCCCTTACAAAATCCATATCTATAAACATAGCCTCATCATCACCCTTTTCAGACAAGTTTAGCTGATCCTGAAATCTTTCCAACTGATCAATAGGGTCATTCAGCTCTGAGTAAGCATTGGCCAATTCCTTTCCATTTACCAACAATTCAAATCTCTCGGTTAACTCAGGATTATCTCTATGTTCTTTACATAAAGGACTCATTTCTTTTGGATAATCTGTAATAAAAGTAGGCTGCACATAATGATGCTCACATTTCTCACCAAAAAGTTCATCGATCAATTTTCCTTTACCCATCGTGTCATCCACGTTAATCCCAATCTTTTTACAGACGTCTCTCAATTCAACCTCATCCATACCAGCAACATCAAAACCGGTATGTTCTTTTATCGCTGACAAAATGGGTACCCTTGCATATGGTGCTTTAAAGTTGATCTTGTTATCCCCTACCTGAACTTCGGAAGATCCATTTGCATCCAAGGCTACCTTTTCAAGCAATTCCTCCGTCATTTTCATCATCCAGTGATAATCTTTATATGCAACATATAATTCCATTACCGTGAATTCAGGATTATGCGTACGGTCCATGCCTTCATTACGAAAATCCTTGGCAAACTCATATACCGCATCAAATCCTCCAACAATCAATCTTTTTAAATATAACTCGTTTGCGATTCTCATATACAATGGCATATCCAATGCATTATGATGGGTTATAAACGGTCTTGCCGCTGCCCCGCCCGGAATAGGCTGCAAAATGGGTGTCTCAACTTCCAAATAACCTCTGTCATTAAAAAACTGACGCATGGAATTGGTAATCTTAGTTCTTTTAATAAAGGTATCCTTTACATGATCATTCACCATAAGATCAACATAACGCTGACGATACCTCATTTCGGCATCACTAAAAGCATCGTGGGCTTTCCCTTCTGCATCTACCTTTACAATAGGCATTGGTTTCAGGGCTTTCGCTAAAACCGTAAGTTCTTTGACCATGATGGAGGTCTCCCCAACCTGGGTCTTAAACACAGTTCCTTTAACGCCAATAATATCACCAATATCTAAAAGCTTTTTAAATACATCATTGTACATGGATTTATCATCTCCTGCGCAAATTTCATCTCTATTGATATAGATCTGCATACGGCCCGATCCATCCTTTAATTCGGCAAATGAGGCTTTCCCCATAATTCTTCTGCTCATGATCCTACCTGCCAAAACAAGTTCTTTACCTTCAAGGGATTCAAAATTATTGATCACTTCTTTAACGGTCGAAGTTGTCTTAAACTGCGCGGCTGGATAAGGATTGATACCCAAATCACGTAATTTCTGTAAAGACTCTCTACGAACTATTTCCTGTTCTGATAATTGCATTTTCTATAAGGTTTTCAAAAATAGGTCGCAAAGATACGGGGAATCAATGATATATTGAATTAATGATTTGATGAAATAATGATTTGTGGATACTTTGTCTAGTTTATACAAGGATCAGGAAGTACTGTATTGATAAAAAATTGTAACGAAAATAAGAAAATAGCGTCAAGTAAGTAAAATAAAATAACGAATTTTGCAACCTTAAACAATTATTTGACATGAGCATATGGAGGGTATTATTATCGATTTTATTTCCACCTTTAGCGGTTATTGATAAAGGATGCGGAAGTGTGGTCATCGTTTTTATCCTTACGCTTTGCGCCTGGATTCCGGGGGTGATTGCCGCTTTGATCATATTGAATAACCCTAAATACAGTTGATGAATCAGGTTGTTTTTAAAGACCTTGGATCAATGGATTACAAGGCAGCATGGGATTATCAAAATGAGCTTTTTCAAGGCATCATAGATGTTAAACTTGCGAATCGGAATCGCGATCAAAAAGAGTTAAGCCCTAATTATTTTTTATTCACTGAACATCCTCCAGTCTATACACTTGGTAAAAGTGGTGATCTGTCAAATCTTCTTCTCAATGAGAACCAACTAAAGCAGAAAGGGATTTCCTTTTTTAAATCCAATCGTGGGGGTGATATTACCTTTCATGGTCCAGAGCAAATTGTGGGATATCCTATTATCGATCTGGAAGAATTCAAACCAGACATTAGATGGTATATGCGTAGTTTGGAGGAAGTTATTATTCGTACCATAGCTCATTATGGCCTTCAAGGACTTCGAAGTGAAGGTGAAACAGGTGTCTGGCTGGATGTAGGCACACCTTTTGCAAGGAAAATATGCGCCCTTGGAGTTAGGACTTCAAGATGGGTAACCATGCATGGTTTTGCCCTAAACGTCAACACCAATCTGGGCTATTTTGATCATATTATTCCTTGTGGGATAAGAGGTAAAGCTGTTACTTCAATGGAAGCCGAACTCAACCGAAAAGTTCCTCTTCAAGAAGTTAAGAGTCTGATCAAAGAAAATTTTGAAAAGGTATTTGATGTAACAATGAATTAATGAAACAATTATATTAGTTCATAAAAAATTAAATAGTCTAATCACTCAGAACCTAAAACTAATTTGTTTCTTCATTAAAATACACCTTATAAAATTTCATTTTCTTTTCTTCATCATAACCTAATTCAAGGTATTCAGAAGAAGCATCAGGAGCTTCAACGTCCAATTTTATTTGAATATGAGTATCAAGTTTGATCTCTGTCTTTAATTTTTGTTTTTGCTTTTTAAGCACCGCTTCCGACACGTGAAACTGATTTCTGATCAACACCTCTTTATCCGATTCAAATAATTTTTTATAATCATCAAATAAATTCTTTTGGTCTTCGTCTTCAAAAACTTTTTCTTTAAAATCATGAATGTTAACAGTGTCATTTTCCTTTAAATAATCTACTGTTTTAGCCAAAAAATGACTCTGCTCCTGGCTGTTGTAATCAGGTTTTAAAACCTCATTAGAGAAATCTTTACACATTTCAATATATGACTGGGTATGATTGTTCTTGTCGTCAGCATATTTGACATTCAAAAAATTCTTGATCCAATACTGAGCGTCATAATTATTATTATCAACACTTAGCACGACCATTCCTTCATCATCCTGATAATTGACAATCAAACAACCTTTATCGATCTTTTTCGTGCTAATTCCTTTTTGAACAACTACATCCAGACTGTTTCCTTCCATATAAGTCTGGAAGAAGTTGGTTTTACTTTCAATTTTAAAAATGCCCAAAGCATTTGTTTGCACCTCATTAAATTCTACATCATCAAATAGCGCGATGATCATATCTCCTGTTTTGATCTGGGCCGAATTAGATTGCTCAAAAAGGTGTAAAAGAATATTCTTAGATGCTTCCAGAAAGAAATCCTCCTCTTTGAACAAACGCTGAGAATAGCTATTGATCTCATTCAAATTGATATCCGCATGATGGTTGAACCTGAAACTTTCGGTGAGATTTCCAAAAGGTTTTAAAAGATATGGCAACATCAAGTTATAACTGTCTTCATCAAAAACTACCGGAGCTTCTGAAAATACATTTCTTGTATCATTGAATTTATTGCCAATCTTATGGATGATCAGTTTTGGAATACTTGCCTTGGTTCTTTTAATCATTTCATCATTTATTAGAAGCTGCAATGATACGATTTTCAATGAAGTATTAAAACGTGAAATAACAAAAAATCTCACATACATTGAACAAGAACAGTTTGTGCTGTATGTGAGATCAGGTTTGATCGGAGTACTTGAATATACTAATTATTTCTCAAAAATTATTTGACCTTCTTTTATAGTTTTTAACACTTGAATTTCTTTTATGCTATCAGGGGATACTTTTAAAGGGTTTTTATCCAAAATTACCAAATCAGCCAATAAACCTTCTTTGATCATTCCTTTCCGGTCTTCCTCAAAATATTGATAGGCAGCATTAGAAGTTATGGCTTGCAAAGCTTGATAAGGAGAAATTCGCTCTTCCTTTCCGATAACCTCCCCATTTCTGGACATCCTGTTTACAGCGGTCCAAACCACCATCATCTGATCGATCGGTGCTACATTAAAATCAGTATGATTGGTAGGTCTCAAACCCATACCAATCGCTGTTTTCATCGGACTGATAAATGACGCCTGTTCCATACCCCTGTTCTTGATATGTGCATCGGCAAAGAAGAAGGTATGTTCTGTGTAGAGAGAAGGAATCATTTTATAGGCAACGTACTTTTCCAATTGGTCTTTTCTTACAAACTGTGAATGAATAATAGTGGTTCTTCTCTCTTTTTCAGGATCTCCGTTACTGGCAAATTCATGAGCCTTGATGCACATGTCAATGGCACCATCACCATTGGCATGAAAGGTAGATTGCAGACCATTGTCATATACTAGTTTCAGCATCTGATTTACCTGTTCTTGTGTAAAGGTAGATTCACCCTTCCAGTCTTTTTCTCCTCCAGGCCCACCAGTGAGGTACGGAGTTGTAAACAAAGCAGTTCTTCCCTGGGGAGAACCATCGATAGTGATTTTTATTCCACCCAGCTTAAATCGATTGTTATACTTTCCAAAATCTTCTGCTTTATACATTTTTAAAATAGTGTCAATCTCAGTTATAAAAGGATAGGAAACCACATCAATAAAAAGAGCATTAGCGTCGGATCCTTTTTGTATGATTTCGACATCCTTTAAATGAGATGCTCCTTCCTGAGCTGTGGTGACTCCTGCTTCGGCATAGATCATTTGACCATCCTTTAACTGCTGCATCAATTCATCCCCACTGGGTTTTGGCAATTTTTCAAATACGGGTAAAAAAGCTGTTTCCATGATCAAACCATAAGGTTCATTACTTCCTGATTTTCTAACTATAATTCCACCTGGAGGTGTTACGGTTGCTTCAGTAATTTCAAATTGCTCCAAAGCTTTAGAATTCAGAACGGCTCCGTGAAGCGATACATGCATAACCATCACAGGATTATTTGGGAATACCTTATCCAAATCATCCCTGTTGAGTAATTTACCTTCAGGCATTGCATTATCGTCATAACCATATCCCATAATCAATTCTCCTTCAGGAAGATTTCTATCCTCTTGCAGTGCTTTAAGGGCATTGATGATAGCTTGAACGTCATCAGCATTGCCCACAGGTGAAGGTGAACAATTTGCTTGAGAACTCATCCCAAGAGAATTGATAAAATGACTATGGGGATCAATAAATCCAGGAAGCATCGTTTTTCCTTCTAGATCAATCACCTCGGTCTTGCCTTCAAACTTTTTTAAAGCCTCTTCTTTTGTACCAGTAAAAATGATCTTTCCTTCTCTCTCTACTATGGCTTCTGCATAAGATGGCTGATCACCCTCCATTGTCAAGATATCCCCACCATAATACAGCGACTGCTTTAAAGCATAAGGCGCTGATTCAACATCTTTTTTCCCGTCTTTTTCAGCCTTCGCACATCCCAAAAGGGTAAGAAACATTATAATTGGAATCAATTTTTTACTCATGTCTATCATCATTAAAATTTTATTCATTACTACTCAACTTTGATCAAAATTTCTCTTTTTTCATTCGCTTCTTCCTTTTCCCAAGGCCTTTTATAGAGCATGATCAACTTTTGCTCCCCTTTCCTATTTGCTTTAAATTCCCAAATTTCATTTCCACCTGCACCAGTGATTGTCTTATCTGACAATACATAATCCACGTAAACTGAATCTATGATAGATTTGTCAGGTTTGTTTTCCCATTGCCAACTATAGCCAGTGGAATGATTTGCCTTTAAAATTACTTTAAATACATCGCCTTGACGAACCTTCATAACCCTGCTTTGAAAAGAGAAGAGGCAAACACAGATTACAACCAATACAACAAATTGTTTCATAAATAATTTTGATTTATGCTCTCAAAGATAAGGATTTAGCTACTTTTATTTTAGTTGAAAATGTCTACAAATCGAGTTTGAACTGCTCTGGAAGAAGTTTGAATGTCATGCGGTGGTGTTTAACAGGCCCATGATCTCTAATAGCCTGCCGATGTTCCTTAGTGGGATAACCTTTGTTTCTAGCCCAATTATACGCAGGATATTCCTTATGAATTTTCTCCATATAATCGTCTCTGTAGGTCTTGGCCAGCACAGAAGCTGCCGCTATATTTTGATATTTACCATCTCCTTTAATGATAGTTCTATGGGGAATCTCAAGATAGTTCTTAAACCTGTTTCCGTCAACAATGATAAACTCCGGTATGATACTCATGGCCTCAATTGATTTGTGCATGGCCAGAATAGAAGCATTGAGGATATTGATCTCATCAATTTTATCCTGAAAAACATAAGCCACCCCAAAGGCCAGGGCTTCCTTTTCGATAATTGGCCGCAGCAACTGACGTTTTTTTTCAGAAAGTTGCTTGGAGTCATTTAAGTACTCATGTTTAAAATCAGCCGGAAGAATAACGGCAGCAGCAACCACAGGGCCGGATAAACAACCTCTTCCGGCCTCATCTGTTCCTGCTTCAAATTGATATGAAGAATACTTTAATTCAAGCATAATTAAGATCTTTTCAAAAATAAGGAACCCTAGCCAAATTGAATGAAATAATATGCTCAAAAATTTTACCTTTGTCATCAATTAAAATCATCCATGCTAAGGAAACTCCCCATTTTAATTTTATTGTGTTTTACGGCTATTGGCTGGGCTCAAATTAGTGACGGTCAACTCAATACTTTAGACAATAGATATATTGACGAATACGGAGATACTGCCAAGGTTTATACCAAGGAAGTTGAGATCGAATTAAGCGATGAAACCTACTATCACGATTATAAGATTATTGATTATAAAATGGATACGACTTATATTGACACTACGCTCAATATAAAAAAGTATTATAAATTCAATCTTGAAAGAAAAGATGCTTTTGAGCTAATGCCTTTTCACAACCCAGGGCAAGCTTATAATGCCTTAGCCTATACCTTTGATGGCAACGGCACCTATCCCGAAACTGGGGCAAGGGCACAGCATTATAACTATTATGAGGTGGAAGATATTAAGTATTATCAGGTTCCAACGCCTTCAACAGAATTGATGTGGTCAACAGTTTTAGAACAAGGGCATTTGCTTGATGCCATGTTTACTTTTAATCTATCCGAGCAGTTCAACGCCTCCTTAAGTTTTAAGAGTTTACGATCACTAGGTAAATACAGACATTCTTTAGCAGACCATGGAGCTGCCAGGATCACCATGAGTTATCACACGAAAAATAACAAGTACTTTATTCGAGGACATCTGGTAGCCCAGGACCTGAATAATGATCAAAATGGTGGTTTAACTGAAGAATCCCTCATAGCCTTTGAAAGCGCAGACCCAAATTTTAAAGACAGGGCAAGAATGGAGACCAACTTTACAGATGCTGAAAATTCTATTCGCGGCAACAGATATTACTTTGATCATTTTTTTGTGCTTTGGGATAAAAAAGATAGCCTTAAAAGCATTCCTTCAGATCTCAAAATAGGACATCAGTTCAACTATGAAGGTAAACATTATGAATACAAGCAGGACAATGCAAATGATATGTTTGGCCGTGCCTTTTCAAATGAGATCCGCGACCACGCCCAGTTTTCAAAATTGTATAATGAAGCCTATCTTTCCTTAAACTCGCCTATTACTTTAGGAGAAGTAAGGTTTAAGGTTAATAATTACTTATACAATCACAGTTATAAAAGTATCGTCATCACAGAAGATGGTGTTATAGATTCTAAACTTGAAGGCAATAGTTTTGCTCTCGGCGGAGAATGGCATACGCAATTTAAAAAATTCAACTTAGACGTTGATGCCTCTCAAATTATCTCAGGAAATCTTACAGGGCATGCCTATTCGGCCATGGCCAGTTTTAAAACGGATAGTATTTTTACAGCCCATGCCAGAGTTTTTAGCAACAGTAAAGCCCCTAATTTTAATTTTTTACTAAATCAAAGTGACTATAAAAATTACAACTGGCAAAACGATTTTAGTAATGAAGAGATCAATGGGATAGGTGTTGTTTTTGATTCTGACAAATGGATTTATGCCTCAGCTCATCTCACCAATATTGACAATTATGCCTATTTTGATCGTGATGAAATAACAGGTCAAACCAAACCCATACAGGCTACCGAAAGTGTCAATTATTTTAAGATCAAGTTGAGTAAGGAAATTCGCTTTGGGAATTTTGTACTTGACAACCAATTTATTTACCAAAAAGTAACCAACGGTGAAGATGTATTGCGAGTTCCTGATTTTATTACCCGAAATACCTTTTACTATGCCAATTATATATTTAAAGGTAAACCGATGTATTTGGAAGCAGGCGTCACTTTTAGTTATTTCAGCAAATACCTCATGAACAGTTACAATCCCTTGATTGCAGAATTTTATTTACAAGATGACAGAGAATACGGTGGATTTCCTCTTTTTGATTTCTTCGTCAACTTCAAAGTTAAAACCATGAGGGTATATTTTAAATTAGAACATTTCAATTCAGGATTAAGTGAGAATAATTATTATTCAGCACCAACCTATCCTTACAGAGATTTTGTGATCAGATTTGGTCTGGTTTGGAATTTCTTTATCTAAAAATAAAGGAACCTGATCATTCTCAATCCCGGTACTCTAGTATGCTACTATGCAAAAAGAACTTCAAATACAGGTTACACCCGAAACTGCTCATAACGAGGAGCAATTGAAAGCTTATGTTGCAAAACACAGTGGCTTATTGCAAAAAGAGATTAATCATATAGCGATTTTAAAACGCTCCATTGACGCTCGTCAAAAATCAATCAAGATCAATTTAAAGGTGAATGTTTTTGTAAACGAAACTCCTCCCTTAAAAACAAGAGACCTTCCCGGTTATAACGATGTTAAAAATTCTCAGGAGGTAATTGTGATTGGAGCCGGGCCCGCTGGTTTATTTGCTGCGCTAAAACTTATTGAAAATGGTTTAAAACCGATCGTTCTGGAGCGTGGCAAGGATGTTAGGGAGAGAAGACGTGATTTAGCCAACATCACTAAAAATCACCTGGTCAACGAAGACTCCAACTATTGTTTTGGTGAAGGAGGCGCCGGAACCTATTCTGATGGAAAGTTATATACCCGATCTAAAAAAAGAGGTGATGTAAACAGAATTCTAAATTTATTAATAGCCCATGGTGCGAATGAGAATATTGGAATAAACGCGCATCCTCATATAGGAACTAATAAATTACCAAAAATTATTCAGGCTATAAGAGAGACAATTCTTGAATATGGCGGAGAGATTCTCTTCAATACCAGGGTCGTAGATATTCTTCTTAAAAATGGTGAAATCGATGGTGTGGAAACAAAATCCGGACAAGTCATCAATGCTAAAAAAGTGATTTTGGCCACTGGTCATTCTGCCAGAGATATATTTGAACTCTTACACAAAAAAGGGATTCAAATAGAAGCGAAACCCTTTGCTTTAGGCGTACGAGTGGAACATTCACAGGAATTGATCGACCAGATACAATACCATTGCACAACAAGAGGTGAATACTTACCTCCGGCACCTTATAGTATTGTGAAACAAGTTAACAACCGTGGTGTATATTCATTTTGCATGTGCCCTGGAGGAATAATTGCTCCCTGTGCAACAGCTCCAGGAGAAGTAGTTACTAACGGATGGTCACCCAGTAAAAGGGATCAACCCACTTCAAATTCAGGTATTGTGGTTTCTCTGAACCTGAAAGATTTTGAACCTTACCAAAAATTTGGTCCTTTGAGCGGGGTTGAATTTCAGAAGCATATTGAACAAAATGCATGGAGAATGGGAGGTGAAACCCAAAAGGTTCCGGCCCAACGACTTGTTGATTTTACAAATGGAATTCTTTCAAATGACATTCCAAAAACCTCTTACCAACCCGGTACCACAAGCGCAGAGCTTGGATCCTTATTGCCGGAATTCATTCATAAAACATTACAGGAAGGGTTTAAACTATTTGATCAATCCATGAAGGGTTACCTTACAAATGAAGCTGTAGTTCATGCTCCCGAATCAAGAACTTCCTCTCCTGTGAGAATACCCAGAGATCCCAAAAGCCTTGAACATACTCAAATCAAAGGACTATATCCATGTGGTGAAGGTGCTGGTTATGCCGGAGGAATCATCTCGGCCGCCATAGATGGAGAAAAATGCGCCGAACAAGTGAAGGTTTCACTTGGAAAGCAATGAGCCCTGTTGGTCTTGGAGGTGAGGGTTTCTGATGCAAGCCCCTGACTTAAATGAGGGGGTGACTTAAGTGACCCCCTCACTTAAATCAAACCTTAACTTAACTACTTAGATTTCAATTCTTTAATTTTAATATGAAGACCTGCAAATAAAAGCGTCATAAAAGGACTCAACCAATTGAAAACAGCATAGATAAAATACTCTCCAACACTCACGCCCAATACGCCTGATTGATAGGCGCCACAAGTATTCCATGGCACCAGAACAGAAGTTACTGTTCCTGAATCTTCTAAGGTACGACTCAGGTTTTCTGGAGCTAGATTTCTATCCTCATAAGCTTTTTTAAACATTTTTCCAGGTACAACTATGGCCAGATATTGATCAGAAGCAGTTACATTCAATGCCAAACAGGTGGCCACTGTACTTGCAAATAGACCAAATACGGTATGCGCCATTTTCAACAAAGCAGTACTGATTGTCGACAAGGCGCCTATAGCATCCATTACACCACCAAATACCATGGCGCAAATAATCAACCAAATAGTTCCAAGCATCCCGTACATTCCACCAGATGAAAAGAGGTCATTTAATTCTGTATTGCTTGTTTCAATAGTGGTCTCAACGGTTATAGCATTCATGATACCTTGATAGGCCGACCTGAAATTCAATTGTTCGGCTCCGGCAATTTTTACCACGATATCAGGTTGGAAAATTATAGCAAAAACACCTCCCAATAAAGTCCCGATCAACAGGGCAATAAGAGGTTGTGTTTTCCTTACAATAAGTAAGATCACCGCCAGTGGAACCAAAAACAACCAACCATTAATATGAAAAGATTCCTTAATGGAATTGAGAATCACCTCAGTATCAGCGGTGCCTGTGGTTTCAAAAGTAAATCCTAAAATAATAAAGACAACCAAAGTGACCAATATCGTTGGAACTGTAGTATATGCCATGTAGCGAATATGTGTAAATAAGTCGCTGCCGGCCATAGCTGGTGCCAAGTTTGTCGTATCGGATAACGGAGACATTTTATCCCCAAAATAGGCTCCTGAAAGTACAGCACCGGCTACCATTCCCAAAGGAATGCCCAAAGCTCCTCCAATTCCAATAAGAGCAATACCAACTGTGGCTGATGTAGTCCAGGAACTACCCGTAGCAATGGAGATCACAGCACAAATAACAACCGTCGCCGGTAAAAATATAGTCGGGTTCAATAATTTTAATCCATAAAAGATCATCGTAGGAATCACTCCGCTAATTAGCCATGTTCCGGCCAAGGCACCTACAAATAAGAGAATCAATAAAGCTCCGGTAGTAGATTTAATATTATTAGCCACTTCTTCGATCATTTGTTTGTAGGTAACTTTATTCAAAAAACCTACTATTGCCGCAACTGCTCCTCCGAGAAGAAGAATAAATTGATTGGATCCACTAAGGGCATCATCTCCATATACAAAAACATTATAAGCGAGCATACCAATAAGGGCAAACACAGGAACTAGGGCCTCATAAATATTCAGTTCTTTATTCCTAATAATCTTGCTATCCATAAAAAAATCAATTGATTTTGTAATGTTACACAAAAACTGCGACTTATTAAAATTGAAAAAACTTGTTTAATTTCATGAATTAACCCTAAGAAACTATCAACAATGAAAAAATCAATTACTTATTTTATGCTAGGAGCATTGACCATTGGATTATTTGCTTTTGTATCAAATAACAAGGAAGAAAAAAAAGGATTTCACGACTCTTTCACAGCAACTCTTAAAAGTGCCAAGGCATATACTTTAGAGGTTGCGGAAAAAATGCCAGCCGAAGATTACACGTTCAAACCTCATGATTCAGTAAGAACCTTTGGTGAGCAAATGGCGCATATTGCTTTGTCATCAAAACTTATGAATACCATGTTTATCAAAGGTGAAAAAGTAGATTTCAATCCTGCTGAAGGAGCAAAAATGGAAAAAGCTGTTGGTGCATCTAAAGAAGAATGTATCCAACTTATCAATTCAAATTTTGATGAGATCATTGCGACCATTGAAGGAATGAGTGATGAGGACCTGCAAAGCACTTTTGTATTTGCATTTGCGCCAAACAAACCGGAATTGACCAAAGAAGAAGGATTTATATTTATCAGAGATCATATTACCCATCATAGAGGGCAAGCCATTACCACGCTGAGAATTAAAGGCCACGATGCTCCTGCATACAGACCGTTCTAATCATTATTATTTATAATTCAAAACCCATTCTCTAATCAAGAATGGTTTTTTTCAAGTGTAAAAAACCGTAAATAGGTTAAATCTTAGAGAAATATTACTTTTTTTCAATTCTTTACGCAACCCATTGGATGATTGGGTATCTTAAAAACAAATCCCCCTGCTATGAAACTTGAATATTCTATATTGGAGCATTTAAGTAATAACGATAATGGAAAGTTTATCGATATTACTTTTATAGAAGAAGATCATGCCTCATTAAGGAAGATTTTGGACGAATTATTGGGACGAAATATGATTCTGGTTGATAAAAACAGTGCAAGAGATTTCGAAGCATTCGGAATCGGTAATGACAGAAAGAGATTAATCAAAGCCAAAATCAAAATGAATGGAAGAATACATTTCCATACATTAAGAAGTGAAAATGGTATCAGCGCTTCGTCTGATCGCAGAAAGAATCGATGGAGCTTAAGTTACTTTTTATAGTTTCGAAAAGCAAAATATGACATAAAAATTTACTCAAGATTAATCTTAGGATTATAGATTGGGGTTTGATTTATCAAGCCCTTTTTTTTGTGCCTTACTTTTTGCTTTCTTTATCATTTCATCCCATATTTTTTTGAACAATAATCAGCTTTTACTCAATGGTATTTATTGATTATATTTGATCAACTACTAATGAAATGTCGTTAGTAAAAATGAGACCTAACCAATTCACCCACCTTATGAAAAAATTAATCTCATTTATTTTATTACTGCTCTTAAACCTATCCTTACTTGCACAAGATTCGGGTAATGATTTAAACTTAAACCTTAACTATTATCAAGATTCCATAAATAAAAATGATGCATATATTTCACAGCGCTGTGTTCTGGATATTTATTATCCAAAAAACACACCATCCTTTGCTACGATAGTTTGGTTTCACGGAGGTGGATTAAGTTCAGGGCAAAAAGAGATCCCGGAAGCCTTAAAGCAAAAGGGTGTTGCTGTAGTAGGCGTCAATTATAGATTATATCCCAAAGTAAAAGCACCAATATATATAGAAGACGCAGCTGCTGCGGTTGCCTGGGTCTTTAAAAATATTGAGTCTTATGGAGGAAATCCGAATGCCATATTTATTTCCGGACATTCAGCTGGAGGTTATTTGGCAAGTATGGTAGGTCTTGACAAATCCTATTTAGGCAAACATGGCATAGATGCCAATAAAATTGCCGGATTGATTCCCTTTAGTGGGCATACCATCACCCATTTTACCGTAAGAGATGAACGCGGAATAGAAGGCACTCAACCCATCATTGATGATCTGGCTCCTCTTTACCATGTGAGAAGCGATGCTCCACCCCTACTTCTGATCACTGGTGATCGAGAAAAGGAGTTGCTGGGAAGGTATGAAGAAAATGCCTATATGATGCGCATGATGAAAGTTGCAGGACATCAGGACACACGTATAATGGAAATGGAAGGCTATGGGCATGACATGACTTATCCTGCCTTTCCTTTATTATTGAAGGAAGTTAAAAGAATTCTGGAAGAAAAGAATTAATTTTAAACCGATTTTTATTCTGATGAATTAATTGACTTTAATGAACTGATTTGATGAAAAACAATGTTCTTATTCCTACCCTTTTGATTGCAATGGCTATAGTCATAGCAGGATATTTCATTGGAAATATACATGAAACGGGTAAAGAGTATGATTGATTATCGACTTATAAATTAAAATAATAAAATATGTCTGCCTTTGTACTGGTCGAAATAGAAATACATGACCAGGATCTTTATAAAACTTACACGAAACTGACCCCGGCGTCGATCGAATCTTATCAGGGTAAATTTGTGGTACGAGGCGGAGAAATGACTGTATTGGAAGGAGATTGGCAGCCAAAACGATTGGTGCTTCTTGAATTTCCCTCGGTTGAAATAGCGAACTCCTGGTGGCATTCAAAGGAATACACAAAGGCCAAAAAAATAAGACAACGTGCAGCTACAACAAGAATGATCATAATTAATGGTGCTTAAATTATCCCGATCAGTAAGAAAGAATCTAAACGAAAAACTGAAAATACAGCTCTAAACAAATGAAAATTAAAAAACAAAAAATGTACCAGATCGATGCCTTTTCAGATGTTGTTTTTGGCGGTAATCCAGCAGCTGTATGCATTTTGGACAAATGGTTTGATGATGAATTGATGCAAAGTATTGCAGCTGAGAACAATCTTGCTGAAACCGCTTTTGTGGTTCAAAGAACATCTGATTATGAGATCAGGTGGTTTACGCCAACAACTGAAGTGGATCTTTGCGGACATGCCACGTTGGCCTCTGCTCATGTGCTTTTTTCATATTTTGAACATCCTACTGATACGATTTTCTTTTTTTCCCATCACAGTGGAAACCTATCTGTCACCAAAAATAAAGACCTATTAACGCTTGATTTTCCTGCAGATGAAATAATAAAAGTAGATGCGCCAGCAGAAATTCTTGCGGGCTTTAACAAAAACCCATTGGAAGTATATAAGGGTAAAACAGATTATCTTCTGGTATATGAATCACAGGAAGATATTGAACAAAGCCAGCCAAATTTCCATATCCTAAAGCAATCAAATGCCAGAGGCATCATCATAACGGCACCTGGTCATAAGGTTGATTTTGTATCAAGATTTTTTGCACCTGGATCTGGTGTTGATGAAGATCCGGTAACGGGTTCAGCACATACAACCCTTACACCCTTTTGGAGCAAAAAACTGGGGAAACTCAAACTTAAAGCGCAGCAACTCTCCCAAAGAAAAGGTGACCTGATCTGTGAACTTGTGGGAGAAAGAGTGAAAATTGCAGGAAAAGCGAAGACCTATTTGATAGGTGATATTTATCTTTAAAAGAAATACTAACGAAACTTAACACTACAGGCTTTGTATCCGGATGCAATTTGATTTGGATATAAGAAGTCTTTTAAATATGTCGAAACTACCAAAAGAGCATAGGTTCATTGATCTTTCAGATTATGGAAGGCCTGTGGCAACAGCCATAGCTAATTTTCTTAAAAACACTGAGATCACTCCAGTTCATGTTACCCTGGCGTTTGTTGTTTCCGGCCTGATCGCTATAGCATGCATGTTACTGGGATATTTTTGGGCAGCAGCCTTTTTCTTTATTTTTAAATCTATTTTAGACGCTGCTGACGGTGAACTTGCCCGTATAAAAAAGACTCCCTCCTATACAGGTCGCTATCTTGATTCTATTTCAGATATCATTTTAAATCTATTGATCTTATGTGGGTTATGGCTTATAACCGATACCACAATCCTACTCACTTTACTCGCCTTTGTTGGTCTTCAACTACAAGGAACCCTCTATAATTACTATTATGTGATTTTGAGAAATAACTTTGATGGAGACAAGACCAGTAGAATTATAGAAAACGAAACGCCCGTGGCGATGGTCGGTGAAAAACAAAAAAATGTCGATATTCTGTTCCGTATGTATAGGGTCCTCTACGGAAAATTTGATGAGTTTATTTTTATGCTTGATCCTAAAGCTTCCAAAACTCCTGTATTTCCAAATTGGTTTATGACAGCGGTCTCAACTTTTGGTCTGGGATTTCAGTTATTGATCATTAGCGTTATGCTGGTATTAGGCTGGAAAGAATTCATTATTCCCTTTTTCATTTTTTATTCCATATTTATTTTTGTCTTTATTGGGATCAGAAAAATCTGGCTTCGTTAATGACGGCACCCCTATTTATAAGCAATTTCTGTAAAGAATAGCATTCAATACAACTTTTGTTTTTTTTAAGATTGGGCTGTTATAGAGATTAGCTACTGAGCGGCTGACAATATATCAATTACTTTGGATTGGGCTAATTAATACTCGGAGACTGTCTTAAATAATTTCTATAATTGTAAAACTCAGATTGAATATTAGCCCTTGAAAAATCGAGTCAAATAAGCTATTCATAGCCTAATACTCCCAAGGTATTTTATTCTGGCTTCCTCCATATTCTCTAAAATATCACCTCGTAATTTGACTATTATTTCTTTCTTATTTTTTGCCATAAAAAATTCAAAATACAAGCTCTTTACGAACCTTCTAAATTCAGCATAATAGTATAGTGTAATATAACCGGCTATGGGCATCATGCAAAAAAGAATCAAGCTATACCAAAATCCAGTACTTAAAGAAAATCGGAATATATAGATCATAAGTGCATAATAAAGAGGGAAAGTGAATAAACCCGTAATCATTTGCACTGGAGCTTTGTATTCTATATCTAATTTTAAGGCTGTAAATATTTTAGCTGTCAGCATATACGGAACATAATTTGTAAATAACCCAAACAAATAGATAGGAAAAAGAAAAATAAATTTAATTATAGACAGGGCATAGACAAGCGAACCTCCTTTTTGAATCATGGCGTTAGCAATTACATTTGGCCTTAGTCCTTCTTCTTTCAATAATTTGAAAAATAAAAGAAGCTTGGTTTGGGTATCGAGATAGAGTTCTAAATTTTCTTTCTGAAGAAATTGCAATGCCTTAGAAACCTGATTTCGCAATTCCAAAAAATGTTTTGGATTTAGATGCAATTCAGCCTTCGGGGCATAAAACGCAGTATAAAAATCATGTGCTTTGACTAAAAAATCCTCCTGCTGCTTTCCGGAGGTCTGTGGAATAATATCTGCCAGTTCTGTTCGAATAGCCTCCGTTAGTTCTTTAACCCCGCCAAATTCATTCTTCTCATATGCCAACTTATAATCATGTACTGATATAGCAGGGCATACCGTTACAGAAACTACACTTCTAAATTGAATGGAATCTGAATAATCAAGGGCTATTGCAACAATTTTCAAATCACCCTCAAAGTTCTTTAATTCCTCATAACTAAGCGCTATTCTTGCGGTCCCTGTTTTTATTTCACGCAATTTCAGTTCGTAATAACTGGTGCCTTCGGGAAAAATAAGCAAGGTCCCCAATTGGTCTAAATATTCATGACATTTTACAAATGCCTTTCTATTGTCTGGCTTTTCTCCTGGTTGGACATCATTTTTTCTAAAAATAGGAATAACATGAAAATAATTGAAAATCCTGGATAAAAATTTATTTACAAAAATGCTGGCATTTGCTACAAACCCAACTCGTTGATCAGTAATGGCCGCAACAAGTAAAGGATCCATAAACGTATTGGGATGATTGGCCACGATAATCAATGGTCCGGTAGCAGGAATATGCTCCTTCCCTGTGACCACAATTTTCCTAAAAAAAAAGAAAATCGAAGCCTTTATAATTTGTTTTAAAAATTTATAAATCACGCCAAATTCTTCTTAAGATTAGCCCTTTGAAGCATTAGAAAACCGGTTATAAAGAACAGCGACATAAAAACCATACTATAACGCATACTTCCGGTAATCTGATCAATAAAACCATATGATAACGAACCTATAACAATCGCAAGTTTTTCTGTGATATCATAAAAACTAAAGTAGGAGGCAGTATCCTTTGTTTCGGAAGGAATTAACTTGGAATATGTTGACCTTGATATCGACTGGACTCCACCCATAACAAATCCTAGAAATGCTGCCAAACTATAAAACGAGATTTTATCGTGCATAAAATAACCTGAGACACAAATAAATGACCAGATAATCAAGGTTGTACTGATCGCAAATCCATTCCCTCTCAATTTAGACAACCAGGAAAAAAAGAATGCACCACCAATAGCCAGTATTTGTAAAATAAGTACAACATAAATCATTTCATCAGCGCCCATACCTATTTCCTTGTCTGCAAACAAAGGGGCTAATAACATAACGGTCTGCACACCCATGCTGAACAAAAAAAATGAATATAGAAACCGTTTCATTACTGTTTTATCCTTTATGACTTCCCATACTTTTTTTAATTCCTTTGAACCGTTTCCTAAAATTTTAAAAGTGATTGATTTCCTACTGTTTCTATCTTTTAAATAGTAAAAAGCAATTTGCGAAAATCCCAACCACCAGACACCTACAAGGATAAATCCAAACCGAGTTGCTGAACTACCATTATCAAAACCAAAAATCTCATATTTTTGATATAAAATAAGGTTGATGATCAATAAGATCACACTGCCGATATAACCCATCGCAAATCCTTTTGCACTTACGCTATCCATTTTATCCTTAGAAGCTACTACCGGTAAAAAGCCATTGTAAAAAACCAAGGATCCCGCAAAACCAATACTAGCTGTCACAGAGCAGGCAATACCATATTCAAGGTTTTCTCCTGTAAAGAAATAAAGGCCAATACAAGCTAAAGAACCCAGATAGGTGAAAAACTGCATAAATCTTTTTTTCAACCCTCCATAGTCAGCAATACCTGAAAGAATTGGTGATATAAACACAATTACTAAAAACGAAAGAGATATCGCATATGAATAAAGAACCGAATTCTTAATATTGAAGCCAAAGAATTCTACCATTTCTCCGCCAAAGGCCTCTTGGGTTGTGCCCAAATAATATATCGGAAATATGGCCGTGGTTACGATAAGGTTATAAACTGAATTGGCCCAATCAAATGAAGCCCATGCATTGATCAGTTTTGGATTATTTTTTTCCAGCATCATAATTGATTTGCTAAGCAGTAATTAGAATAAAATATTTGTCAATATACCTAAAATTTAACAGGTTTAGAATTCCGAATAAATAGTAAAATACCTGAGCCTGTCACTTACAAAACTCAACCAAAACTCTAAACCCGTTGGTAACAATTCTTATTGACCTTCAAGAGTTTCCTCATTATTTTCAATATAGTTTTTATCTCGCGTATTTTTTTGCACTGCAATAGCGGCAAATAAACTTAAAGTATAAGACATGGCATAAAAACCCTTTTCACTTAGCAGTAAATCGGCATTCCAAAGCCCTATAATGAGCAACAAAATAGCACTCAACACCGAAACCCAACTGATTCCGAAATACATATCCGTTACCTGTAAGCCCTCTAATCTGTCACGTACACTTTTTTGAACTGATACCGCGGCAAACAATCCAAATAGCAAAATAGTAAAATAATAGCCTTGTTCGTTTAGCATCATATCAGAGTTCCATAAACCGGTGCAATAACAAATAACTCCGGCCAGAAGTGCAATCCAGGAAGCTCCTATAAAAGCAGGAGTTGGTTTTTGATTGAATTCTACAGCATCTTTTTTAGAAGAACATTTTGATTTTGATGTTGCGTCTTTTTCCTCAGTACTATCAGTCTTAAATTTGTAGTCCATAATCATTAATTTAATAGTTTAATTATTTCATTATATGGTTCAAAATTGCATTATGCGGATTAAATACCAAAATCATAATTTGAATTTTACTTACTACTTAATATTATTATTTTTTACTCTTATTACTTTATTTAAGCTATATTTGATATTATATACTTACGATATAAATGAATAATATTTCTTCAATAATCAGCACTTTATCTTTAGATGATAAAAAGAAATTTATTTTAGGACTTAGGAAAAGGAACAAGAGAAATGACACGAAAAACATTGAACTCTTTTTGCTTTTAGATACTACAGAGCCAAATGAAAATCTGGATCTTATTCTCTATGGGAAACGAGCTAAAGGCGCTTATCACGCCCTTTGCAAGAGGCTTCATGATACGCTTATCGATTTTATAGCCTCGAAAAACATTGAAGAAGCATCTTCAAAAGAAATCAGCGCTTTAAAATTGGTCTTAGTAGCCCGTATTTTTTTTCAACAGCAACAAATATCAATCGCCCTAAAAACATTGGCTAAAGCAGAATTGATTGCTAAAAAACATTCGCTTTACAAGACCTTAAACGAAGTATACCAACTCCAATTAGCGCATGCTCATTTACATCATTCAATTAGTTTTGAAGAAGTCCTTCAAAAGTTTCAAAAAAATGAACGAAACATTGATCAGGAAGAAAATCTAAATCTTTTTTATGCGGCAGTTCAAAATGAGCTAACCCATAAAAATCCAAGATTATCAGATATTATCGAAAGAAATTTGAATGCATACAATATCTCCATTACAAAAAACTTGAGCTACCAATCTCTGTTCAAGATTTTACAGATTAGCAACCAAGTAGCCAATGTCACAAGAAATTATTACGACATTCTGGAATTTATTGAACGGGCAAGGAAAAATATAGAGAATTCTGAAAATACGTTGGATGAGGACCTTTATTACCATATTCAGATTTTGTATTATTTGTCTAATACCTATTTCAGAATTAAAAAATTTAAGAAATCTGCCATTTATCTTCAGAGAATGCATGACCACATGAATTTGCAGCATCAAAAATACTTTCGCCTTTTTTATTGTCAACATCTGTTGATTGAAAACCTACTTCTCATTTACACGGGTCATTTAGCGCCGGTTACCGAAAAGCTGTCTACTATTAATTTCGAAAAATATAAAAATGAAGAAGTATATGTTCATGATTTAAAATTAACACTGATAGTGGCCTTATTTCTGGAGGAACGTTTCCTTGAAGCACATAAAATGTATAGGGATTTTTACCATAGTGACAATTGGTACGCAAAGAAAGTTGGTTTTATATGGGTCATCAAAAAGAACTTATTGGAAATTTTGCTGCTTATCGAATTAGATTACATTGATCTGCTGGAATCAAGGTTAAAAAGTTTTAGAAAAAAACATAGTACTCATCTCCTTCAATACGGCGAAAAAAGAATTTTAGATTTTGTAAACCTTATCAGTATGTATGATAACAATAAAGAAGTCATTCATTCTGAAAAATTTACGAAAAAACTTGACTTGATATTAAAAACCGATAACAAAGAAGAAGATATTTTCGCTATCAGCTTTTACGCCTGGTTAAAAGCGAAAACCAAGTCCGCAAAAACTTATGACACCTGCCTTGAATATATCAATAAATTATAATTTTTTGCAGATAAAGAGTATTGAGAGCACTCAGTTATAAGAATTTACGTTTCTTTACTCATCCCGATTAAATTAATTAATATTCTTTTTATGAAATCGTATACAATTGAGGAAATCAACACTATTCTACAAGGTGAATTAATAGGGCATACTAAGAATCATATAGATGGTCCTGAAGAGTTAGAAAAGGCTCAATCAAATCATATTACATTTATTGGTAGCAGTAAATATGTGAAACTATGGGCAAATTCTAAAGCCAGCGTTGCCATAGTAAATGAAAAATTAAACGTAGAACCTGGAGATCAGCGTGCCTTAATTAAGGTAAAAAATGCTGATTTGGCTATGGCCAAAATTTTAGAATTATACAACCCCCCAACACCGCATTTTGATATTGATATTCACCCAACAGCAGTTATTCATTCTTCGGCTAAAATTGGGGAAGGCTGTAAAATTGGGGCTAATTGCTATATTGGCAAAGATGTTGTTCTAGAAGAAACAGTAATACTGTATCCTAATGTTTGTGTTTTTGATGAAACAATCATTGGAAAGGCCACCATCGTTTGGTCTGGAACTGTAATTAGAGAGCGCTGTATCATAGGAAGCAATTGTATATTTCACTCCAATGTAAGTATTGGTGCTGATGGTTTTGGATACCGTCCAAGTGATGATGGGAGAGGTTTAATCAAAATTCCGCAAATTGGTAATGTTATTATAGGACATTATGTTGAAATCGGCGCCAACTCTTGTGTAGATCGTGCTAAATTTAGTGCTACTATCGTTGGTGATGGTTGCAAAATTGACAACCAGGTGCAAATTGCGCACAACAGTGTCATGGGTCGCTCATGTATTATGGCCGGGCATAGTGGTTTGGCGGGCTCTGTGACTTTAGGTGATGGTGTCATAATTGGAGGAAGTGCCTCCATTAAGGACCATACTACAATACATTCTGGTGCCACCGTTGGCGCTGGTTCTGGTGTGATGAAAGACGTTCCAGCCGGACAAACGGTATTGGGCTATCCTGCACAAGAGGCAAGGGAAATGTTAAAACAATGGGTTGCAATGCGTCGTTTGGCTAAAAAATAGCTTCTGCATTTGTGAATTATAACAGACAATTACAAAATGAAATATGCTCATCATTTTATATTGCTACAAGTCAATCCTTTTTTGTTAAAAATAACACTAAAATAAGCCGTCAGGGGTAATGCCAAGCCATTTGAAATAAGTCATTGCCATCAAAATAGAAATTCCCCATGCAATCGCTTGCATAGTAATTCCGTACTTGAATCCATCAGTCATACTATACATATCTGTTGAATATGACAACAAAGCCGGCTTACTGTTAAAAGGAAGAACATATACGTGTTCAATTAACATTGCCACAGGAAATGCCAAGCTCATTATCGGAAATCCAAAGCGGACTGCCACGCCAATAGCTATTGGGATAAATATCATTGACCTCATGGTTTTAGATTGCATAAACAAAGCACTAAAAACCATACCTCCCGTAAGAACAACATATAAAATCCAAAACGGAGTGTTTTCACCAAAACCCAATGCATCAAAGGCGGCGTTTACCGATATTTGAGGTAAATCGGTTACCTTAAAGCCAGCACCTAAGGTATAAGCACCTGCTGAGAATAATAGAAGGTGCCAAGGTATATCTACGTCATTCCATTTGATTATTCCAACTTTTGGGAGTAAGGCAACAATACCACCAACAAAAGCAACTGCAGTAGGGCTAACACCGTGATACCTATCTGTTACCCAAAGAGCCAAAATACTCCCAAATATCAAGAGTGATTTAATTTCATTAAAACTTACAGGTCCTAATTTTTTCAACTCTTTTTTTAAACTGTCCATCCCTCCTTCTATCTGAGGCTTTCTTTCTCCTGGTTTAAGTGGAAAAATAATTTTCATACCAATAAACCAACCGATAATCATCAACAACATTGCCACCGGAAATGCGGCTTCCATCCATTGTGAAAAAAATATATCACTACCAATCGCTCCAGCTATTAACGATGCCGCCAATAAATTAGCTCCTGAACCCGTCAAGAAAGAGGAGGCCCCCATATTATTTTGGAAAAGGTTTTGCAATAGAATATTTCTACCCAGATTATTTTTCGACTTACTTGTTGCCCCATAGATAGCAGCAACAACCATAAAAACGGGTAGTAGAATAGCAGTTTTTGCCGTTGTAGCGGATATAAATAATGACAGTACTAAATTGATAATCATAAAACTAAAAATCACTGAATTGGCATTATGCCCGAATTTTATGATAAACCAAAGGGCAAATCGTTTGGCGACCCCGGTGGCTACCAGCATACTTGCCAAAATAAACGACATAATATTTAGCCACATTACTTTATGCCCTAATTGATGATAGGCATCAACTTCTGATAAAGTGCCGGTCAATACCAGTGAAATAATCAGTATTAATGAGGTTAAATAATTCGGAATGGCTTCGGTAATCCAAAGAATCAAGGATGCCACAAAAATGGCTAGCATTGCCTTATTAGAATGAACAAAGTGCTCTAAGCCAACTTCATCGAAATTCTTTCTGGCAGATATGCTCAACTTATCAATATCAAAATCATGCAAAAAAGAAAAATCAAAAACATACAGAATTAAAATAAATGCGATGATCGAAAGCGGAGAACCTATTTTCATCAAAAATTTCTCGAATTTTGATTTATCCCTTGTGGGAAGTTTCTCCATTTTATAATTGTTCATATCCAGAACATCAAATTCCTTTTGTACTTCTTCTGCCATTTTCCTTAGGTTTATAGCTATACTATACTTTTGCTCAAATCAGGTCGTAAAACCTTTAATATCAATGTCTTAATTTTATTTCGATTTTATAAAAAAAGGCTGTTAGAAGTCATCAAACAGCCTTTTCTCTTTTTACCAATTTTTATATGGATTTTTCATCAACATAGAGTTGTAATATTTTACTTGTCCTGTTACTTCTTCACCTAACCAAGCTGGTTTTTGAAAATCCTCATCTTCAGAGTCTAACTCAACCTCAGCTACAGTTAAGCCATCATTTTCACCATAAAATTCATCTACTTCAAATGTATGTCCACCAGATTTAACATTAAATCGAGTTTTATCAATTACCCCAGGCTCACTAATTTTCAACAAGTCTGTAGCGTCTTCAATAGAAATTTCTCTTTCCCATTCAAAACGAGATGTTCCCGACTTATTTCCAATTCCTTTAACGGTAATAAAACCTTTATCCCCTTTAATTCTAATGCGAACTGTTCTTTCAGGAACCGTTGATAAAAACCCTTGTACTATTTTTGTGTCTTTAAATGATTCAGCTTTAAAAGCATCACTTTTCACTCTGAATTTTCTTTCTATTTCTTGTGCCATAATTTAGTTTGCTAAAGGCTTGTTGATCCAGCCAATTATTCTTTTTATTACTTGTAAATAATTAAGGTTTTCATTTCCTTCTAATTTACAATCTACAATCGTTTTTTGAATATCTTCAAGCTCTGTTGATTCCGAATTAATCGTCACAACCTTTGCTCCATTGATCAATACATTTCCTACTTCACAAATGGTGTCGTTTACCATATATCCAAAACGTTGTTTGTGAACTTTTACTCCTTGAAGATCTTTATGAGCTTCAATCATTGCCATAAACTCATCATAAGTATAGGTGTCTTTAGTTAAAGCTGGCATTTCAAGTTGAAATGCTGGAAAAACATCGTTTTCTAACACTTCTCTTGATATTGGAAATTCCCCCTTCATTAATGGATTCCATTGCTCAAGTCCGTTTATTGTTTGAACATAGGTTTTAATATCCATCTTACCATCTCTTATTTTAGTATTATTGATATCGTTGGTTTTGGAAAGGATATAGATTTCATCTGATTCTCGTTCCCATAGCTTTTCAGGAATTGGCAAGGACAATCTCGCCATTCGAAATGCCGCTTCATCAAAATTTTGACCGAAAGTTCTAAACTCAAATCTGGGTTTAGATATTTCACCAATTTTCATTTCTGGTTTTGCCATAATATTTTTTTAATTTAAATTAATTTTCTGGTTTTTTGTAGATGTACAATTTCGCTTCTGCATCACTTACAACATAAATATTATCGCCTTCAATAGCTATGCCTTCAGCCTGAATTACATTAATTGCAAAAGATTCTATCAATTTACCGCTTATTGAACATTTGTTTATCGTTTTGTTTTGGTCACTAACAATCCAAAGCAGATTGGAGGCAGCCTCATAGAAAATTCCTGAATAATCATCAGCAAAATCCAGGTCGTATTGAGCCAAAACAGTAAAATCATTTTTAAGCCGTATTAATTTTCCCGGATTTCTTTCATTCAATATAAAAACAGTATTGTTTGATTGATCGAAAGTCACTCCTTCAATACCACTATTGGCCTCATTATTTTCGTAAATGATCTTATTTTTTGAAAAATTTCCTGTTTCTGTATCAAAAACAACAATCTCTTTAGTTCTCTCTTCTGCCAATAAGAGTTTATTTCCCGAATAGGCTGAAACTCCTTCCAAATCATCTCCCTTATAATTGAAAATTTCGATAATTTCACCTGTTGTTGACATACTGTAAACTTTTGAGTTTTTATCACTAACTACATACAAAACTGTGCCTGAAGCATTAATAGCCAAACCCGAAGGTTCCGGCACCTTGATTTTATATGAAGTTTTTAACTCCAAAGTATTACTCTTCTGAGCAGCAGTCTTATTGTCACTACAAGAAGCAATCATAAATATTCCCAAAAAAGCGATGACTAAATGTATTAATTGTATCATTTTGAGTAAAATCAGCTTGTGGCTCTCACCACAAGCTGATATATTAATTTATTGTGTTTTCAATTCATTCCAAAGTGATGGATCATCTTTAAAAGCATCTGATTCATCTACGTTTCCTCCACCAGGAGTATCATCTAAGTACATTGAACCATCATTGCCATAATAATACTCGGCAGTAGCTGTAGCTATGCGAACATAGAAAGTGGTTGTATTACCAGTTTCTCCTACTGCAAGTCCATTAACTGTGTCAATAACATCTTTTAAATTTATGGTGACACCAGTTTGTGTAAATGTAGCGTCATCTTCACCTTTTACTTTATTGTCCTTTACATATGAAGGGCTATCACCAACCGCATAATAAATTCTTACTTCATCAATAGTTTCTGTACTCACATACGAAATAACTACATTTATGTCTGTTCCAGGCACAGGGTTTGTTGGAAATACAACACTTGTAAGTGGTCCTGCTGTGTAAGTAACAGTTTCATCAACAACATCTTCATAGCTAATAGCCTCAACAGTGTAGCTTGGCCAGGTCGTACCATCGTCATGATCAAAGTCACTTATAACATTACCATCTGCATCTTTTTCTTCCAAAGGATTATAAGTCTTTGTACCGTCAATATATTCAACTCTTAGATAATATCGAATCACATCATCCGTGTTTTGTGCAGGAACCACTCCTACATAATTTTCGCCATCTTGAGTTAATACTACCTTAGTTTTATCATCATTTACATCATCCTGTGATTCGCCAGGCAATAAATAATACAATCTGATTTCATCAACTTGTGAAGGGTAAAATGGTGTAGCCGTAAATGTAACGCCTCCTCTAAATCCAGCTTCTTCACCTTCAATTACCAATTCTTCCAAGCCACCGGCAACAGTGAATTCACCTGGAGAATTCGTTCCGTCTTCAGGATAATAAGAAGACAAACCGGTATTGTCTGTGGCAACCACATAATATTTGACAACATCCCCTACCAAACCTCTTGGCACAGTAGTTTTATATTCACCGTCAACCAATGCCATTTCAATTGTTTGAACTCCTTCATTGATCCTTTGAATCAATTTAACAGAGGCTATACCATCGGCATCTGATGCCTGTACAGCATAAACATCCATAAATTCTGTTAAAGGCTCTGCCACTAAAATTGGTGCTGTATTTTCGGCTGATCCATTTGAAGTACCTCGAGTCGCAGAACCAATTCTCCATTCTCCTATTCCATCAATTTCTCTACCCCAAGTTAATCCAACATCATTACTCATGTCAGGAGTTACCGTATGATCGATCACGGTTCCATCAGGTTCTGACAAAGAAACATCTTCTCCACCTGAACTAATAGATTGACCGGATTCATCTGCATCGACATCATAAAACCCTCCGGCTTGAATAATGGTCCCGTTTGGGATTTGAAAACCTCCTTCAGCAACTGGCTTATCATTAAGCCAATAGCCGGAAATATCTATCGCTTCAGCTCCTCCATTATAAACTTCGATCCAATCAGGATTATCGTTTACATCTTTAGACATGATTTCATTCAGTTTTAACACAGATTCTTCAACAGGAGGCAATTCTATCACCATCCTTTCGTCTTCAACACAACTAACTGCAGCTGTCATTGAGATGAGTAGTACTATTAAATATTTTAAATTTTTCATTTTTTTATCTTTTATGTTTTCTTTCTCTTTATTAAAAATCAATTTCAATTCTAAATGACAACATTCCAAAATCATCACCAGCTTGACCGTCAGGTTCAGTAACTTCAAAAGGATCTTTAGTTAAATTACCATCTGCATCAGTACCCACAAATAATTTACCTTTTCCATTGGCATATCTATCGTGGTTGTTATAAATATAGTTCATCATAAATTTTACATTTGGATTAACATAATAATTTAAGCCAAGAGAGTATCCTTCAGCTGAACCACCGTAAACCTGAGCATCAAAATCATTCGCATTCACATAATCATATCTCAAAGCTACTTCTAATTCTCCGTAATCTTTACCTCTAGTGAGCCTTGTGAATTCACCATCTGCTCTATTGTAATTATAACGGCCGCCAAATAGCAAATAACCTGCTTGAACATAAAAACCATCCAGGTTCACAGTTGGCAAATCAACAGAACCCAACCCATCTGACTTCTCTCTGTTCACCGTGTAATATTTGTATTCACCCTGGAACATAAGGTTTTTAAAAGCACCCGCCAATTCCAAATCAAAAGCAACTTCATTCTCTACACCAAAAATATCATCTGTGTCAATATATTTTTTTCTATTAATAGAGGTATGTGAACGTGTGCTGTATCTAAACATATTTGGGAATTCTGTATCTGTTTTAGGAGTTCTGTATGTCCCCG
>CAZPHF010000033.1:0-28453 GCA_964586115.1 uncultured Flavobacteriaceae bacterium
ACTTCTCCCTTCTTACTTCCCACTTCTCCCTTCTCACTTCTCCCTTGATTATCATAAATATAGACCATTTTTTCTTATCGACAATAAGCGCTTTCCGATTCGACTTTATAAGCTTATCTTTGCAGCGATTTTATTCAAAAAAAAATGGGAAACATTGTTGCTATCGTGGGAAGACCAAATGTTGGAAAATCAACACTTTTCAATCGTTTGATTCAAAGAAGAGAGGCTATCATTGATGCCGTTAGTGGCGTTACCAGAGACAGAAATTACGGTAAGACTGATTGGAACGGAAGAGAATTCTCGGTGATTGATACAGGGGGTTATGTTGTTGGAAGTGATGACATTTTCGAAGCTGAAATCGATAAACAGGTCGAATTGGCCATTGACGAGGCCGATGCCATTATTTTTATGGTTGACGTTGAGTCCGGTATTACAGGCATGGATGAAGAAGTAGCGCAACTGTTGAGGCAAGCAAAAAAACCAGTTTTTTTGACCGTTAATAAGGTGGATAATTCTAAACGAAATGCAGATGCAGTTGAATTTTATGCCCTTGGTTTGGGCGATTATTATACCATTGCCAGTACAAACGGAAGTGGCACAGGTGAATTATTGGATGCCATTGTGGAAGCACTGCCTGAAAAGGAAGAAAAAGACGCCGATGATCTGCCTAGATTCGCGGTGGTAGGAAGACCCAACGCAGGGAAGTCATCTTTTATCAATGCGCTGATTGGTGAAGATCGATATATTGTGACTGATATTGCAGGAACAACTCGAGACTCCAATGACACCAAATACAACCGTTTTGGGTTTGATTTCAACCTTGTTGATACGGCCGGGATAAGAAAAAAATCGAAGGTAAAGGATGATCTAGAGTTTTATTCTGTCATGAGATCGGTAAGGGCAATAGAATACAGCGATGTTTGTATTCTTGTTATCGATGCAGAAAGAGGTTTTGAAGGACAGGATCAGAATATTTTCTGGCTCGCAGAAAAAAATAAAAAGGGTATCGTTATTTTGGTCAATAAATGGGATCTTGTGGAAAAAGACACCCATACCACCAAAGAATTTGAGGCCATGATCAGGAGAGAAACAGCACCTTTTACAGATGTGCCCATAGTATTCATTTCGGCCTTAACCAAACAAAGGATCTTTAAAGCGATCGAAACGGCTGTGGAAGTATTTGAAAGCAGGAAGCAAAAAATTGCAACAAGTAAGCTGAACGAGACCATGCTTGATGTTATAAAACTAAATCCTCCGCCAGCTTATAAAGGAAAATACATCAAGATAAAATATTGTATGCAATTGCCTTCTCCAACACCACAATTTGTCTTTTTTGCAAATTTACCGCAGTATGTAAAAGATCCTTATAAACGATTTATTGAAAACAAATTGAGAGAAATTTATGATTTTAAAGGTGTTCCGGTAGTTGTTTATTTTAGGAAAAAGTAATAAATCATTTTTGCATCTTTTAGGTCTTCGGAATAATTTCCAAAATCAAGAAAATAAAAAACCATGAATTTTTCTTTTGATCCGTTTCCGGTGTTGCAAACGTCGCGCTTGCATCTCCGTAGTTTTTCGGAGGAAGATTATGCTCAGGTATTTTTTCTCAGATCAGATCAGGTGGTCAACAGATATATCAAAAGAGATTTTCCAAAAAAAATAGAAGACGCCATTGCCTTTGTCAATAAAGTACAATCGAGCATGGAGAAAGGTAAAAATATAAATTGGGTGATCTGTAAACATGGAGACTCCAAAATGTTAGGTTCTATTTGCCTATGGAATTTTTCAAAGGATAGGCAGACTGGTGAAGTGGGCTATGATCTTCATCCTGATCATCAAAATAAAGGCATCATGCAAGAGGCTTTAATAGCCGTTATCAAATATGGTTTTGACATCTTACTTTTAAAACAAATCAAAGCCTATACCCATCATTCAAACCTAAACTCGTTGAAACTGTTAAAGAAAAATGATTTTGTATTGACAGACGAAAAAGACATGGATAATAAAGATAACACTATACTTTGTTTGACAAACCCTGATACCTAAACTAAGTTTACCAGCCTCCACTGGCTCCACCGCCGCCGAAGCCACCGCCACCAAAGCCACCCCCGAAGCCACCTCCTCCGCCGAAACCTCCGCCTGAGCTACTGCTTCCAAAACCTCCTCGGCTTCCAAAGCCTCCTCGACCTGCGCTACTCAAAATTATGGCATCCAACAAGGAAAATCCTCCAGCCTTTCTGCCTCCGTTCTTTCCTCCACCTCTATTTCTTCGGGAAAGTATCATCATGATCACAATAAAGATGATCACAATAAGAAATGCAGGAAACTTACCCTTAGGGCCTTCAGAAGTTCTTTCTCCTTGGTATTCGCCATTCATAATCTGTATCATGGCATCGGTTCCTTGATCAAGTCCTTGATAATAGTTACCCTGTTTAAATGCAGGAGTGATAATGTTCTCAATGATCCTTCTCGACAAGGCATCTGTAAGCAAATACTCTACGCCGTATCCTGTTCTAATGGTCATGCGCCGCTCATCTTTGGATACCAAGAGTAAAATACCATTGTCTTCTCCTTGCTGACCTATTCCCCATTTATGTGCCAATTCAGTGGCATACATAGCGATATCATTTCCTTCTAAAGAGTTTATGGTGATGACAACGATTTGTGTAGAGGTCGTATCGCTATAATTGATCAGCTTTTGTTCAAGTCTTTTGGCTTCATTAGAATTCATGAATTCCGCCCGATCATAAACACTAGTTTGAATTTTGGGTTTTTCCGGCAAGTAATCCTGGGCCTTCAATTGAAAGTTTCCTGCTATAATAAGTAACAAAAACAGGCCTGAATATTTTCTCAATTTGGGATGCATTCTAATCAAAAAGTTCTTTGTAAGTTTGAATTTGCAATATACCAAAAAAGCAGCAATGCTATCTAAAGACTAGAACAATTCTCACATGAAAAAATTATTACTTATCCTACTGTTAACATCAGTATTGGGTCAAGCTCAGCAATTAGATATCGAAAAATTAAAAGGAATGAAGCCAAGAGCAATTGGTCCTGCCGGAATGAGCGGAAGGATTACTGCAATTGATGTGGTGAACGACAACCCAAATGTAATTTATGCAGGAGCAGCTTCAGGTGGTGTTTGGAAATCTGAAAGTCAGGGAATATCCTGGAAACCAGTTTTTGATAAAGAGAATTTACAATCTATAGGGGCTATCAGTATTCAACAAAGCAACCCTGATGTTATCTGGGTAGGAACTGGAGAGGGAAACCCAAGAAACAGTCTCAATGGTGGATATGGTATCTACAAAAGTCTAGATGGAGGAGAAAACTGGACTTTAATGGGACTGGAAAAAACAAGAAATATTCATCGTATCATCATTGATCGTGACAATCCAAATATTGTTTATGTCGCGGCCATTGGTTCTCCTTGGGGTGAACATCCTGAAAGAGGTGTTTTTAAAACCGTTGATGGTGGAAAAACCTGGAAAAACATTCTATTTGTCAATAATAAAACTGGCGCAGCCGATTTGGTCGTGGATGCTAATAATCCGAACAAACTTATTGCGGCTATGTGGGAACACAGAAGAAAGCCTTATACTTTTAATTCAGGAGGAAAAGGCTCTGGCCTTTATATCACCTTTGATGGTGGTGAAACCTGGACTCAAAAAACCAAAGATGACGGATTACCTGAAGGAGAACTTGGTAGAATAGGACTGGCCATATCAAAGAGTAATCCCAAGGTGGTTTATGCACTGATAGAAGCTAAGAAAAATGGTCTTTACAGATCTGATGACGGCGGATTCAAATGGAAATTGATCAATAGTAATTCTTCTGGCCGAGGAACTTCCGGGATTGGTAACCGCCCCTTTTATTACTCAGACCTGCACGTTGATCCCAAAAATGAATACCGCTTATATACTGTATTTACCTATATCAATTTTAGTATAGATGGTGGAAAAAGCTTTAATCAACTAATGCCTGCCTATAATACAGATGTCGGAGTACATCCAGACCATCATGCCTGGTGGATTCACCCTGAAAATCCTTCTTTTATGATAGATGGAAATGATGGAGGGTTGAACATTACTAAAGACAAGGGTAAAACATGGAGGTTTGTTGAAAACCTGCCGGTAGGTCAATTTTATCATATCAATGCTGATAATGATTATCCATACAATCTTTATGGTGGCATGCAGGATAATGGTTCATGGGTTGGGCCAGCATATGTGCTCAAAGCCCAGGGAATTCGAAATGCCTACTGGCAAGAACTCATGTTTGGTGATGGTTTTGATGTAATACCAGATCCTAAAGATAGTCGCTTTGGCTATAGTATGTCTCAAGAAGGCTATGTAGGTCGCTATGATAGAGAGACTGGTGCCGCTAAACTCATTAGGCCCACACATCCAGATCCGGATGTGAAGCTCCGATTTAACTGGAATTCTGCTTTGGCCATTGATCCTTTTGACCAACACAGTATTTATTTTGGCAGTCAATTCGTACATAAATCTGTTGACCAGGGGCATGAATGGGAGATTATTTCACCTGACCTTACCAGTAATGACGCGGAAAAGCAAAAACAACATGAAAGTGGTGGTATAACCATGGACGCAACTGGTGCGGAGAATTACTGCACGATCCTGGCAATCAGTCCAAGTAGTCTGGAAAAGAATGAATTATGGGTTGGAACAGATGACGGTCGCATTCAATTGAGTCGCGACGGTGGTAAAAACTGGTCAGATGTCAGTCCTAACCTCAGTGGGGTACCCAAAGATGCTTGGATTGCACAAATTAAGCCTTCCACTTTTGCAAAGGGAGAAGCTTATGCTGTTGTCAATAATTATCGGAATTTTGATTTCAAACCCTATTTACTAAGAACTAGAAATTACGGGAAAACATGGGAAAATTTATTAAAAGATACACCTGAGACCTTCGGGTATAGCCTTTCATTGATTCAGGATCCTGTCAATAAAAACTTGGTCTTTCTTGGCACTGAGAATGGTCTTTACGTTAGTTTGAATGAAGGAAAATCATGGACAAAATGGACTGAAAACTATCCAAGTGTTCCTACGATGGATATGGTCATTCATCCTAGAGAGCATGACCTTGCCATAGCTACTTTTGGTCGATCTTTTTATGTGTTTGATGACATCAGACCCTTAAGAGAAATGAGTGAAAAAGGACCGGGATTGCTTAACGAAGGTGTGAAATTATTTGAACCTCCAACAGCTCATATTTCCCAATACCAACAAGCTGCAGGTTCAAGGTTCGGTGGTAACGCAACTTTTAACGGGGAAAATCGTAAACGAGGTGCCATGATCAGTTATGTGATCAATAAAAAAGAGGTACCTAAAGAAGCCCCAAAGGATGCTTCTAAGAAAGAAAAGAAGGATAAGAAGGATAAGGCCAAGGATACAATTGTTTTAAAAATATACGATAAAGAAGCGGCGCTTATCAGAACCCTTAAATTTAAAAGTCCAAAAGAAAACGGTCTTCACAGGACCTATTGGAATTTAAGTGAAAAAGGAGCATTCTCTCCTTCAAGAAAACCTGTTAAAACTAATAGAGAACCTTCTGGTGTAAGGGTATTACCTGGGGAATATAAATTAGTGATGCATTTTCAAGATCAAAAGGATTCGACACAAATCAAGGTTGCATTTGATCCCAGAATTGAAATATCTGATGATGTCTTAAAAGAACAATACCAATTATTAAAGAATATTGAACAAAAGAAAGACCTTGCCTACAGATCCGTTGAGCAATTAAAAGCATCCAAAACTACGGTTGCCGGTATCAAAAAACAAGCTGAAAAAAACGATAAGGAATTACATAAAGACCTGATCAAGTTAAGTGACAGCATTCAAAAAACAATAGACTCACTTATTGATAGTGTGCTTGGAAAAGAGGATAAACGCCAGGGAATTACAGCAAGCGAAACCCCTTCGAATATTTCTTATCTATACAACGCTAATGGTTATGTCAGATCCTTAAAAAGTCTTCCGGGAAAAACTGAAATGCAGTTGATTGAAAACGCCAATATTAAATTAGATCCGGTTATTAAGAACATCAATGATTTTTATGCAAAAGAATGGACAGAATACAGACAAAAAGTAGAACAAACAACGCTGAGTTTATTTAAAGAACACAAGATTTTAGAATAATTAAAGTCTAATGATTTAGGGATCATTTGAAGGGATGAGGCATTTGTCATTTTCCCAATTCCCGATAAGGGATGCCTCCGGGATAGTATTTCCCTGGCAGGTTAAAAAAACATTTCCATCTTTTTTGATGGTCCTTAAACCTCCTTGCTTAAGCATTTCTAAGGTTAACTGTATCAATTCTTTTTCTCTGACCATGGGATAGTCAACTGAGATTTGTACTCCCGCCTGATTATTAAACAAATCCATATCTGTTGAAACCTTATCCGGTAAGAATCCGTCTTCCAGGCTTCCATTGAGAAAGGATCTGTAATTTCCCTTTTCATGGGCGCTTCCTAAGCTAAGGGCAGCTCTTTGACCAATGCGTTGACTCAAAGCAGCCATCCAAAAACTATGCTTAAAAGCATCTAGTCTACCTCCGTTTATATCAACTCCTATTGAACCTGTATTTTTAATTGAATCTGTCACAACAAGAGCTCTTACAGAAGCTTCCAGCGCCTTTTTCGCTTTAAAAGGATGCCAAACCACCCACCATTTTTCAGGACTGCTCAAGGAGGAAAATCTAGTGTTTTTGGATTGACTTGCCAATTGAAGGCTAAGAAAAAAACATAAAACAAATATCAAACTGATTCTATTCATCATCTAAAGATACTAAAGATTGCTGCCTCAATTTTCATTTTTTAGCCGCTTAGTCTAGTTTAAATTCCTAATTTTGATAAACTAAGCATAAATTCAAGCAAACATGAAATACCTTCCAATTGACAAACAACTTTTTATAAAAAACAGAGTAAAATTTGCAGATAAAATGGCCCCAAATTCATTGGCCATATTTAATTCAAATGACGTTTATCCCATAAGTGCAGACAGTACACTTCCTTTTGCTCAGCATAGGGATATTTTTTATCTGTCAGGCGTAGATCAGGAAGAGAGTGTTTTAGTGATTTTTCCAGATTGCCCTAAAAATGAGAATCGTGAAATACTGTTTTTAAAAGAAACCAATGAACACATTGCAGTTTGGGAGGGTGAAAAATTGGATAAAGAGAAAGCCTTTGAGACTGCTGGAATTTCAACCGTGTATTGGTTGCAAGACATGGAGAAAGTGCTATTCGAATTAATGACACAAGCTGAAACAGTTTATGTAAATACGAATGAACATTATCGTGCCAATATAGAAACTGAAACCAGAGATGCGCGGTTTATCAAACAGCTTAAAGAAAAATATCCGGCGCATAATTATAAAAGATGCCAACCCATCATACAAAGATTAAGATCAGTAAAAGAACCCCAGGAAATCGATATGATACAGAAGGCCTGTGATATTACTGAAAAAGGATTTAAAAGAGTTTTAGGTTTTATGAAACCGGGTGTAATGGAATATGAGGTAGAGGCAGAGTTTATTCATGAATTTATCAGAAACCGTTCAGCAGGTTTCGCTTATACACCAATTCTAGGATCTGGCTATAATGCCTGTGTGTTGCATTATATTGAAAATAATCAGCCTTGTAAAGAGGGGGATGTTGTTTTAATGGATGTAGGGGCAGAATATGCCAATTACGCTAGCGATATGACCAGATGTGTTCCTGTATCAGGGAAGTTTTCAGAAAGACAAAAAGAAGTATATAACGCAGTGCTCAGAGTCAAAAAAGCCGCTGCTAAAATGCTTGTCCCAGGTACGATCTGGGCGGATTATCACGTTGAAGTTGGCAAACTTATGACTAAAGAATTATTGGGCCTGGGACTTCTTTCTAAGGAGGATGTTGAAAAAGAGGATCCTAAGTGGCCAGCTTATAAAAAATACTTTATGCATGGCACTTCTCATCATATGGGGCTTGACACTCATGACTATGGTATTCTAACAGAACCTATGGCAGCCGGTATGGTCTTTACGGTTGAGCCGGGTATTTATATTCCAGACGAAAATCTGGGAATAAGACTTGAAGACGACTATGTGATTCAGGATTCTGGAGAACCCATCAATTTGATGAAAAACATACCTATTGAAATAGAAGATATTGAAAAATGGATGTCTCTTTAAAAGACGCGTATCCAGACTAATATTTTAAATTTGGGAAGCTTTATTCGGTTTCTTCAAGTTCATGACATTGGCGATCATAAATCCTATTATCGATGGCAGCACCCAGCCCATTCCATCTCTCGAGAAAGGAATTATATTGTAAACGAAGGTGAGCTTTTCTGCCGGAATAAGAAATTTCAGAAAATCAGGAATACTGAATAGAAAAGCGATCGCGACCACTGTTCTGAATACCGTTCGACTCGCGTATTTTTCAGGTAACACATTGAGCAATATCAAAACGATAGCTATAGGATAAAGAAACATCAGGACATACACTGCCAAGTCAATAATGAATTTGACTTCAAACTGCCCCATAAAAATGCCTAAACAACAGGAAATTCCAGCTACGAGGGCATAGACTTTTTGAGAGTCATTAAAAAGACCCTTGAAAAAATCAGCTGTTCCAATAATGATACTTACCGCTGTTGTAAAACAAGCCAGAGCAACTAGAACACTTAAAAATGCAGTTCCTGTCTGGCCCATGGTTTGAATGCTTACACCTGAAAGGAGTTCTGTTCGACTTATGGAAGGTTCAAAAATTGAATTGTATTTCGCGGCAATAAAAATGAGCCCTATATAAATGATAAAAAGACCCAACATCGCAATAAATCCAGATCTTCCGATCATCGCTTGCTTTTCCTGAACAGTCATATTTCTTTTTGAATTGTTTACCGAGATAACCAATACACCACCCATCAACAAACCAGCTATGGCGTCATAGGTTTGATAGCCTTCCAAAAACCCATTAATCAGAGGACTCTCATACATTCCTTTATCCATGTCATAGGACGGCCCGAATATTCCCAATACGATAATAGCCAGTAAAATAAGGCCTATAATTGGGGTCAAAAACTTACCCAAAAAATCAATCACTTTACCCCTGTTAATAGCAAAAATAAAAACCAGCGAAAAATAAATAGTACTTGTTAGCAAAGAAGTACTTCCAAAATACGGTTGAATCGCCATTTCATGGGTCACCGCTGCTGTTCTTGGACAAGGCAGGGTAATGGCAATAACGTAGACACAAATGCTAAAAATAAGACCAAATCTATCCGACACTTTTCTTCCAAAATCCACCATGGTTCCCTGTAGTCTGGCATGACCTAAAAGGGCCAACAAAGGAATTATCGTAGCCGATAATAGAAAGCCAATAGCCACTATCCACCAGTCAGATCCAGCTTTAAACCCCAGCATTGGAGGAAGGATCAAATTTCCCGCTCCAAAAAAACCAGCAAATATAGCAAAGCCAAGAATAAAGGTCTCTTTGGTTCGGTTCATACTAATCGTTTTGATAAATATACTGTAAATTAGCTTATCAATTCTTTCACCATGTCTGACATCACTTATAAGCATTTGAATCTTCATTACAGTGATCAAGGAACCGGAGATGCGGTTGTTTTCTTACATGGATTCCTTGAAGACAAAGCCATGTGGAAAGAAGTATCAAAAGGTTTTAAAAAGACACACAGAGTGATCTGTTTGGACCTATTGGGCCATGGAAAAACAGGAAATTTAGGGTATATACATAGCATGGAAGCCCAAGCAGAAATGCTTAAATTCTTACTCAATAAGTTGGATATCAACAAATGTACTTTGATTGGACATAGCATGGGAGGTTATGTGGCTCTCGCCTTTGCAGATCTTTACAAAGAACGTGTTAGAGGCTTATGTCTTATGAATTCAACTGCTAAGGCTGATGACACCGAAAAAAAAATAAACAGAGACCGTGGTATTGCTGCAGTAAAACAGAATCACAAAACCTTTATTAGAATTGCGATACCCAGCTTGTTCTCCGAAGAAAACAGATCAATCTTTTCGGATGCAATTAAAGAAATAACCAGAGACACCTTAAAAATGAGTCAACAGGGTATCATTGCGTCTCTTGAAGGAATGAAAGTAAGAACAGATCGGACTCATTTACTGGAGCAGAATGATTATCCTATACTTATGGTCATAGGAAAAAAGGATCCGGCTCTAGATTATAATAGTCTGCTCGAGCAAGCAAAAAATAAGTATGTTAAATCGGTTGTTTTTGAAGACGGTCATATGAGTCATATAGAGAATGAGCAGGAATTGATTCAAGCGCTAACCAAATGGCTCAATGCAAATACAATAAAGGGTTTATGAAGCATCATTGCCCTCTTTGCTCATCTCCCGCCCATCCCTTCTTTCAAGATTCAAAACATCACTTTTTGTCATGTCCCAAATGCCATGGAATTTTCAGAGATCCCAATCAATTTCTAAGTGGGTTTGAAGAAAAAGAAAGGTACCTTCACCATAGGAATGATATGGAAGATAAAGGATATTACCAATTTATCCTGCCCATTATCAAAGAGGTTAAACGCTATAATTCAGAAGGAGGACATGGTCTTGATTTTGGCTGTGGCCATGCCCCAGTTCTTTCCAATTACCTGACGAAAGAAGGATTTAGCATGTCTGTTTTTGATCCGATTTTTTTTAAGGACAACTCTGTGTTGAATAATCAATATGATTTTATAGTTTGCTGTGAAGTGATGGAACATTTTTACCATCCTGCACAGGAATTTCAGCGCTTGTTTAAAACCCTGAACCAAACGGGTACACTAATCTGTAAAACACATCTATTTGAAAAGGAAATCTCCTTTGACAAATGGTATTATAAGAATGATCCCTCTCATGTATTTATTTATCAAGCTGAAACGATTCAATGGATCAAAAACTACTACCAACTACAGGATGTTAAAATCAAAGATCGTGTCATCACTTTTATTAAATAATCACTAAATTTACTAGTATCTATATTTTCAAGTATAAAACCATTATTATGAAAAAAACCCTTGTTATACTTATATTAGGACTACTTATTAATTCATCAATGTTTGCCCAGTCAAAGAAAGAAGAGAAAGAGTCAAAAGCATTAAAAGAATTTGAGGAAATAAAAGCACTTATTGAGAGTAAGGAGTTTGCTTTCGAAGCAGATTGGGCCACAACAGCTCAGGGCAGAAGAATTAGCCTAACTTCAAATACCAATTTTTTAAAGTTCAACAAGGATAGTGTGGATATTTATTTACCCTATTTTGGCTCCTCTACCTCTGGTGGAGCTACCATGACAGGTGACGGTGGAATTGTTTATTCCGGCCCTGCTAACAAATTCAAAATGTCAGTCAATGATAAAAAGAAGAAACTTATTATAGATTTTGAAGCCAGTGATAAAAACGACACCTTCGTTTTTACCATGGATATATTCAAGGGGGGAAACACGCTTATTAATATGAATAGCAATTATAGAAGCGGTATTAAATATGATGGAAAAACCAGGAGTCCCGCACCTAAAAAAAAATAATCCTAGCTAAGAGCATTCCAACCTTGCGCAATAATATCTACCTTTTGACCTCCTCTTGTAACTAGTTGAACAAGACCAGGGTCATCAGTCATATGACCAATAATACTGAAGTTCGGATTTGCCTTAATTTTAGGGAAATCCTCCTGTTTAACGGTAAACAACAATTCATAGTCTTCACCTCCACTTAGTGCAATTGTAGTGCTATCCATATTGAATTCTTCACAGGTCGAAATAACTTGTTGATCTAAGGGAATTTTATCTTCATAAAGTTGACAGCCTGTTTTTGATTGTTTACATAGATGCAATATTTCAGAAGATAAGCCATCCGAAATATCGATCATAGAGGTAGGTAGTACTTCCAGATTATCCAATAATTCTTTGATATCTATTCTCGCCTCAGGTTTTAATTGACGTTCTACCAAATAAGTATACTTATCTAATTCATGTTCAGCGTTCGGATTCACTTGAAATACTTGTTTTTCACGTTCAAGGACCTGTAAACCAAGATAAGCGGCTCCGAGATCACCGGTAACAACAAGGAGGTCATTATTTCCCGCTCCGCTTCTATAGACGCATTTATCCTTCTCAACTTCTCCAATAGCTGTAATACTAATCAATAAACCTTTTGTAGATGAGGTAGTATCACCGCCCACTAAATCGACTTTATACGTATTGCAAGCGAGTTGTATTCCAGCATATAATTCTTCTAAAGCTTCTAATGGGAATCTGTTGGAAACAGCTATAGAAACAGTAATTTGTTTGGCCTGACCATTCATGGCATATACATCAGAAAGATTGACCATTACAGCTTTATAACCTAGGTGTTTCAGTGGCATATAACTCAAGTCAAAATGCACTCCTTCAACTAAGAGGTCTGTGGTTACCAATGTTTGTTTGTCACCTAAACCTAAAACAGCACAATCATCACCTATTCCTTTTGAAGTATTCTCATGATGGATAACCGTATGCTGTGTAAGATGATCTATTAACTTAAATTCTCCCAATTCTGAAATGGAAGTTCTCGATTGATTCTTATCTTCTAACATGCCGCAAATATAGTTGATATTTAAAAATATTCTTTCATCAGACATGTGCGATCTTGTAAAATTTCCTTTCCTGGACAAAAACCTAATGTATGGGTGAGTTTAGCTGTCATATTCTTTAAAATTTCCTACATTTAGAAAGTATTTTAACCCCATGATGCGGCCATAAATTATTTATAAGACTATGAAAAACTCATCTCTTTCTACTAAAGTACTTCTGGGTGTTTTACTCGGTATCCTAACTGGTTTGTTTTTTGGGGAAGAAGTTGCTTGGATGGGAATTATCGGGGATATTTTCATCGGACTTCTACAAATGACTGTTTTGCCCTATATCATGTTCTCTCTTATTGTCAATATCGGTAGGCTTTCAATGGAAACTGGGAAAAAAATCATTCGCTATGGGCTTATTTTTTTGTTTTTGCTCTTGAGTGTTGGACTGATTTATTTGGTCATTCTTCCCTTGAGTTTTCCTGTCTGGACGAGTGGAAATTTTTATAGTAGTGACTTTGTTCAACCGTCTGTCCCTTTTGATTTTGTCAAACTCTATATTCCTGCCAATCCGTTTGAATCGATGAGTAACAATGTGGTTCCTGCTGTGGTATTATTCAGCATCTTTATTGGTCTGGGCGTTATGAAACTACCTAATAAGGAGGTGTTTTTAAAACCATTGGATGTGCTTACGGATGGCTTAAATCAAGTCAATAAGATGATTATTAAAATAACACCTATTGGGGTTTTCTGTATAGCAGCAGGGGTCGTTAGCACTTTGAGCTGGTCAGATATTAGTAGGTTGCAAGGATACTTATTGGTCTACTTACTTGCAGTCATTCTAATCACTTTTCTGGTGCTGCCTTATCTGATTTCCATATTTACTCCTTATTCATCCAAGACCATCTTTAAAATTACCCGCTCCACCCTCATAACTATATTTGCTACTGGAAAGATCATTGTTGTTTATCCACAACTAATCGAGAACATTAAGGAGATTATCCGATCGGATGAAAATGGAACGGAAGAAGGACAGGATAGGGTGGATATTATTATGCCGCTTGCTTACCCCTTTCCAAATCTAGGGACCTTTATGATCTTTATCTTCGTTCCCTTTGCGGCCTGGTTCACGGGTAAAGCCATGGGGTTTATGGATTACCCCATATTTTTGAGCTCTACTTTTCTAAGTAGCTTTGTTGCCCCAATAACCGGACTTCCTTTTAGCTTAGACCTATTAAAAATCCCTAAAGAAACCTTTCAACTCTTTGTGGTTTCATCTGTTTTGACTGATAGAATACGTGTAGTACTTGGGGCCTTTCACCTTATTGCATTAACCCTGCTTACAATTAGTGCCAGTGGGGGTTACCTTCGATTCAAAAAAAGAAAATTTATACAGGGGCTTATTGTCATCGGCATCAGTACCGCTGTATCAGTCGTTGGACTCCGATATATTTTGGAGGCTAGTATGAAAAATATTCCGACCAATCTTGAAATTGTAAATTCCTTTGAGCTGATTAGTCCACAACAGAAGTTTTTGGTGCTGGAAACCTCGAAAAAAAATCCAAACCCAAAATGGAGAGGAGAAAACACCTTAAGTCGAATCAAAAGACGTGGAAAAATCAGGGTGGGGTTTTATGAGCAAGCAGGGCCTTTTACTTTCAGAAATAAAGATAGTATTTTGGTTGGTTATGGAATTGATCTTGCTCACCAATTGGCATACGATCTGGATGCAAGTATTGAATTTGTGCCTATAGTTCCAGGAAAACTTATCGAAGAAATGAATAAGGACCACTACGATATAGTGATGTCGGATATCTTTTTGTCAAGTCGTTATGCTGAGGAACTTGAATTATCCAAACCCTATCTGAATGTTTCACTTGCTTTACTGACAAGACAGGATAATAAAATGTTTGACAATTTTGAATTTACCTCTAAGCTTGACACTTTTACCATATCTTATATTGAGAGAAAAGAGATTGCCAAAGAATTTTTATCCTATTTCCCAAAAGGAGGGGCCTATCCTGTTGCTCAGATGAAAGATTTCTTTGAACATGATGGCGCGGTAGGCATGGATAAGGATAGTAGTAGTATTGATTCGATTGTTTTCGACGCTCACCTTACCAGTGCGGAAAGAGCAGCCTCCACAACGGTGCTTAAACCAGGATATAAGGTAGTTAACCCTCTTCCTTACCATATCAATAATGCCCTTGTTTTCCCCTTAGCCAATGACTATACCTGGAGAGGCTATATCGATAAATGGATCGATTTCAGAAAAAAAGACGGTACTTTTGACAAAATATATGATCAATGGATTCTTGGAAATCCCTATCAAAAGAAAGAAAAAAAATGGAGTATTCTGGAAAATGTGATCAAACCAAGATTTATAAAAAATGACAGTATTTCTACTGATGCGATTCCTTGATCTTAATTAAATTTACTATAAACCCCTCTCTTTTTGAATATGTTCATAGGCTGATTGAACCTGCCTGAATTTATCTTCAGCTCCTTTGATATGCTCAGGCCCTAAATTTCTAAGTTTATCCGGATGGTATTTTTTTACCATTTTTCTATAGGCTGTTTTTACCTCAGCATCAGACGCAGATTTATCAATTTCCAATATTTTATAAGAGCTATCTACTTCATTATAGAACATGGCTTTAATGGAATTAAAGTCATGTTGGTTAATATTAAGGTAACCTGCTATGGTATTGATCTTATGTAATTCGTTTTCAGTTACCATTCCATCTGACTTCGCAACGCCAAACAAAAAGTGCAGTAGCTGGAGTCTTGAAGCATGATTCATATGCCTGTTGATTTGCAAACATACCTGACGTGTAGAAATCTTGTTATTTGCAATAATTCCTTTAAAAAGTTTAAAAGCATGATTAGCACGCTCTACACCGTACATACCTATAAAAGAAGTTCTTACAAAATCAAGTTCTCGTTTGTCTACCTCGCCATCAGACTTTATAACGATCGCCGCCAGAACCAATAAACTGATCTCAAAATCTCCGGATTGAGTTGATTGTTTAACTTTTGTCTTCTTATTCATATCAAGAAGCTCACTTTCTGAGAATTCATCTACAAAACTTCCAAAAACAAAACCAAGAATACCTCCTATCGGTCCTGCAAAAGTCCATCCCAAACCGGCTCCAAGCCATTTCGAAAAATTTGCCATATACAATTATTAAAAGCACAAATATACAGGTCTACATACATTTTTAGTATATCACAGACTTAATATTTTGTGAAATGTCAAATGAAGAAAATTCCTTTAAGTGAAAAGATGGATTAAAAAAGCATTATACAGTATAATTTTCAAAACTGTTTACTATTCAAAGCACTGTAATAATCTTGTTAACCTTTTGATTTTTTTGACATTAGTGAGGGGCTAACTTAAGTTAGCCCCTCAGTTGGTAATATCTTTTCATTGCTTATCTTTGCATTCGTGATAATTTAACTAAAAATATTAAAATTATGTATCCAGAAGAATTGGTAAAACCTATGCGCCAGGAATTGGTGACTGCAGGTTTTGAAGAATTATATACATCAAGCGATGTGGAAGTGGCGTTGCAGAAAAAAGGAACAACTTTGGTTATGGTGAATTCAGTTTGTGGTTGCGCAGCTGGTACAGCCAGACCTGGTGCAATTGCTTCCTTGCAGCTTGATAAAAGTCCTGATCATCTGACTACTGTATTTGCTGGTGTAGATGCAGAGTCAACGAATAAAGCTAGAGAAATGATGATTCCATTTCCTCCATCTTCTCCGTCTATTGCATTGTTTAAAGATGGTCAATTGGTCCATATGCTTGAACGTCATCATATTGAAGGAAGATCGGCTGATATGATCGCCTCAAATCTGGCTGGTGCTTATGAAGAATTTTGTTAATTCATAGTTATGAAGTTATTTTTCTCCTTATTGGCTTTTTTGGTCATTTACTGCGATGATTCTAATGATATTACGCCTCAGGAAGCTGAGAAAGTAGTTATTGACAATCTAAATATTGAGATCAAAGCTCTGGCAGAAGCCTCGGTTTGTTCTGATGAATTTAACTGTTATAGTGTTGGAATTGGTAGTAAACCCTGTGGAGGGTTCTGGGAATATATTGTTTATTCTGAATCGATTGATGTTGTCAGTTTTTTGACAAAAAAAGAAACACTTAACGAGTTGGAAAAAATATATAATGAGAAATACAGTATCATATCGGATTGTTTTATAGCCATGCCTCCAAGCAGTATAACCTGTGTGGATGGAAAATGTACGGCAATTTTTCAATAGAAAATCAGCTCAAAAATTATATTTTAAACCTCTTTTTATCAAGAGGTTTTTTTATTTTGCATTATGGATGAAAAACAGCTCATAGCCCTTACGACTATTTTTGTAAAAGAAACCCTTGAAGGTGCCGAAGGGGGCCATGACTGGTTTCATATTGATCGGGTTCATAAAAATGCCAAACTTATTGCCGCAGGAGAGAATGTGAATCTCTTTGTCGTTGAATTAGGAGCGCTACTGCATGATATTGCTGATGCCAAATTTCATGATGGAGATGAAAGCATAGGACCTAAAAAGGCAACTTCTTTCTTAAGAAGCCTGAAAGTTGAGGAAGATACTATTGCCCATATTGAAAATATTATTCGTTATGTTTCTTTTAAAACAAGCCTCGATCAAAGCGATACAAACAAATTCGAATCTGAAGAACTCAAGGTGATACAAGATGCTGACAGATTAGATGCCATTGGAGCTATTGGTATTGCCAGAGCTTTTAATTATGGAGGCTTTAAAAACAGATCATTGTATGACCCCATGGTTAAGCCTGACCTTGATCAGGATAAGGAAAGCTATAAAAACAGTAAGGCGCCAACCATCAATCATTTCTATGAAAAATTGTTGCTATTAAAAGATAAAATGAATACCCAAACTGCTCGAAAAATTGCCTATAAAAGGCATCAGTTTATGGAACTATACCTTCAGCAATTCTATGATGAATGGGAAGGTAAAAGCTGACGTCAAGTAATTAATTTGGGGATTTACTTTAGAAACTCGGTTTTCTTTTCTCCAAAAAAGCGCTGGTTCCTTCTTCAAAATCAGCAGTCCCAAAGCAATTTCCAAAGGCTTCAATTTCAACCTCAAAACCGTTAACGGATTCATCATAATTAGCATTCACAGCCTTTATAGCGGCTCCTATGGCCATGGGTGAATTTCTTGCAATTTTATTGGCCAGTACTTCACAAAATGAAAGTAACTCTTCTTGAGAAACAACATGATTCACCAATCCGTTCGAAAATGCGTCATCAGCAGAAATCATACCACCAGTCGTGATCATTTCCAGGGCTTTACCCTTACCCACAAGTTGTGGAAGCCTTTGAGTACCTCCATAGCCCGGAATCAAACCAAGTGAAACCTCAGGCAGACCCATTTTAGCATTACTGCTTGCCACTCTTATATGACTCGCCATGGCCAGCTCCAACCCTCCTCCCAATGCAAATCCGTTGACAGCGGCAATAACCGGAGTCGAAAGTCCTGCCACCAGATCAAAAAGCTGCTGTTGTCCTTTAGCTGACAGATCCTTTCCTTGTACCGCATTAAAATCTGCAAATTCCGAAATATCGGCACCCGCTACAAAAGCTTTTTCTCCACTTCCTGTAATAATGATGGCGCGAATGTCTTTATCCTCATCCAAGGCGACAAACGCATCATGCAATTCTTCAATTGTGGCTTTGTTCAATGCATTTAATTTCTTTGGACGGTCTATGGTAATGAATCCCAGATGATCCTCATGTTCTGCAACAATATTTTGGTATGACATAAATAACTAATTAAGTATTCCTATTCTTTAGGTAAAGATACTGAAAAAACAGTTTTTTCATTGACTTCTGATATAAAGGTGATACTTCCCTTATAGGCTTCGACGATATTTTTGATCATTGGAAGTCCAAGACCCATCCCACTGGATTTTGTGGTGAATTTAGGTTCAAATATTTTAGGTGCATCTTTGTTTTCAATCCCCTTGCCATTGTCTTCAACATCTATACAAACTCTATCATGTGTTTCATAGACACTGACTTTTATATAAGGATCCTGGCAATTATGCAAAGCATGAATCGAGTTGGTCACTAGATTGGTTATAATTCTTGTCAATTGAATTTTATCTACTTTTGTTATGATCTCCTTCTTTTCAGGATGATAACTAATATAGGATTCATGAAAAATATCAAGTGATTTTTTAACGTCTTCCACTACATTTAGTTTTTCCTTATTCTCACTCGGCATTTGAGCAAAATTTGAAAATGCTGAAGCAATCTCGCTCATGATATCTATTTGCTTAATCAAGGATTCAGAAAACTCATGCATTTTTGACTGTATATCCGGATCATTCTGGTCGAAATTATGATCAAAACTTTGCACCGTTAGGCGCATAGGTGTTAATGGATTCTTTATTTCATGCGCCACTTGCTTTGCCATTTCCCTCCATGCCTGATTCCTTTCACTTTGAGCCAATTTTACTGCTGAATCCTCTATCTGGTCAATCATGCTGTTATAGGAATCAACAAGGTTATTGATCTCCTGACTGGCATCATCTAGGATAATCTTTTCATTGGATCGGTCAACCGCCGTTTGCCGCATTCTCCTACTCACATTTTCCAAAGATTTTGTAATGTATTTAGAAAGAAAATAAGCCAGGACAATTGCAATGAAAAGAATGAGAAGGTAAACAACTGACAGACGTATTAAAAATTCTCTCAATTCCTTATCCAGTAGTGTATTGTCTTGAAGGTATGGAACTCCAATAATACCAATTGGTTGCTCATAGGTTCCTTTTATATAAGAAAAAGACGATTTAAATTTAACTCCATTAGTCGCCGATTTTTCAACAACCAAGCGATGATCAGGATTAAAAATGATCCGTCTCATGATGGCCTTGGACAAGTTCGAATCCGTTGTATCTGTTTGATTTTCGAAATAGGAACTTCTTAATAAATCCCCCGTTAAGTCGTAAATATTAATGTCCAGGTTGTGAATATCAGAAATCTCATTGAGTTTTTTCTCCAAAATACTTGGAAGCAATATAGTTTCAAATTCTTTAATCGTATCACGATTAAGCTCATAGGTAATAGCAGCTTTTATGGCTTCTTCCTTTCTTTCCAGGCGATTGGTATGATACTCTTCGTTCTGCTCATTATATTGATAAATTGTAACTGCGGCAATCAGTATGGAAGCCATTACAACAATAAAGATCATTGCTATAAAGATCCTGGTTCGCAGTGAAAATTTATGAATACGTGTCATTGCTTTTTTGGTAAAGATACTAAATTCAAAAAAGCCTTTTCGGCGAGATTTTATTAAGATTTGGGAAGGGTAAACAGAAACTCTACTCCTCCGTCTTTCAAATTACCAACCGTTATTTCACCACCGTGCAATTGTATCGCATTTTTAACAATGGAAAGTCCCAAACCAGTTCCTCCTTTGGGCCTTGACCGGTCTTCATCCACTCGATAGAATCTTTCAAAAACCCTCAGAAAATGCTTCTCTTCTATGCTGTTTCCACTATTCGAAAAAGAGAAATAATAAAAATTAGCATCTTCGAGATAATTGTTCAGGCAAATCTCAATATGATCGCCTCCATATTTGATGGCATTATCGAATAAGTTATAAAATATTGATATCAACGAGGATTTATTTGCTTTGATCAAAATAGGTTTTGACATTCTCGTCTTTACATTAATGTCTTTTTCCTTTAAACTAATGTTGAGAGATTCCTTTACCTCGTATATGAGTTCGTTTAAATTAAGCATCTCAAACTTAAATTGATCACGGGCTTCTGACATTTTATGCAGTAAAGAAATATCCTGTATCAAATCAGAAAGTCTTTCGGATTGTAAATAGGCATTTGAAATATACTTCTTTCGCTCAGCATCCTCCAAACTGTTTTCTTTTAAAAGTTCCAAATAACCCAGTATTATGGTAATGGGCGTCTTTAATTCGTGAGCAATATTTGCCGTCATCTCCTCTTTTATCTTTTTTTGCTTCTCAAGTTTTGTGATATCTCTTATGACAAGTTCAAAACTTTTATCAGCGAAAATAATAGCATGCAGATTAAATGTTCTTTTACCCTTATAAATGACTTCTTCCAAATGGGGTAGCTCGCTCTGTTTTATGAGCACATCTTTCTTAAGGTTTTTCTCCAAAAAGGCATATAGTTTGCCAAACTCCTTTATCTTAAAAATCTGTTCCTCTGAAATATTCGTCTCATCAGAAATAATATTCAAGTACTGTATAAAATGATTGTTACTAAGGATCTTCTTCTTGTTTGGAGTAAAAAAGGCTACTCCTTCATTTAAGGCAATTAAATGCGAATAAAGTTTATTTTTTTCTAATTCGATCTTACTTTTGGCAACAGTTAGTTTGTCATAAATTTCTGCGATCTGTTTACTTATCGCACCAAATTCACCTTTAGGAAACTCAACTCTCCCTTTGATCTCATCTCCATGACTAAGGCGAGTAGCAAAATCCTTCAACTTAAATAATGCACTTGATAAATTTTTGGTAATCAAACTTATAAACCACCAGGTAACAAGAAACAAGGTGATCAGATAAAACAAAAATAATTTTTCAACGCCTAAAAAGTCCTTTACCTCTACATCATAATGAGCGGCTGTTCGGACAAAAAGATCAGTATACTCTTTGGCATAATAATAATACTCATATCCTGTAGTTGCTGATTCCCTGATATTGGCTCCTATTCCATCTTTAAGCGCCTTTTGTATTTCCGGGCGGTGCAAATGGTTCTCCATTTTGATGACATCCTTTACTTCGGAATCATACAGTACCTTTCCGCTCTTATCCAGAACAGTAAGCCTTATGTTTTCATTTGGAATATAGAGGTAAAGTGAATCCAAAGAGCCCAGATTCCCCTCCTTTTTCAGACCTTTTCTTTCTATGTAGTTATATGTGAGCTCAGCTATGTTATTCAGGCTGACTTCAATCTGATCGCGTTTAAATTCTCGCTCCCTCTTGTATTGAAATAACAATACAAATATTGTAAAAACGATAAATATTGCCGATAAATAAATGAAGATTCTTTTTCGATACTCCAATTTCCCAAGTAATGTCAACCCTTAAGTTTTTCAATAAAATTAATCGACAAAATTAGGCGTATTTCTCATTTTTTAATAGACATTTCAATTAAAGAACAATTAAGAATATATTACCAAACTGTTAACTTGAAACAACAAGAATGTCTTGGATGAATTCTGGAATTTCCTCTAATGAATGTTCTTTTAAGAATTTTACAAAAGCCGAGCCAATTATGGCACCATTTGCATGAAGAGTTGCCTGATTAAAGGTTTCACTATTGGAGATCCCGAATCCTACAATCCGTGGTGTTTTTAAATCAAGATTCTCAATACGTTGAAAATAATCCTGCTGATTCTGATCAAAGGTATTCTTTGCTCCTGTCGTGCTTGCCGAACTGACCATATAGATAAATCCTTTGGAGATTGAGTCAATGTACTTTATTCTTTCATCTGACGTTTGAGGTGTAATCAAAAACACATTGTAAAGGCCATATTTCTCAAAAATGGGTAAATACTCCTTATGAAAAACATCTACCGGAAGATCTGGAATAATCAATCCATCAATTCCTGTTTCTGCACATTTTTTACAAAAGGCTTCTATCCCATATTGAAGGATAGGATTAAAATATCCCATGATCAGTAATGGAATTGACACTTCATCGCGAATAGAAGCAAGTTGATCAAAAAGTTTTTCAGTGGTCATTCCATTGTTCAAGGCTTGGGTACTACTGGCCTGAATAGTTGGCCCATCCGCCAAGGGATCAGAAAAAGGCAGACCTATTTCGATCATATCAACACCTGAAGTCTGCAACTTCTTAATGACTTGAATGGTATCATTCAAATTTGGAAAACCTGCCGTAAAATAAATGGACAGTAGTTTTTTAGGGTCTTTTCCGTCAGAATTATGCGTCAATAAACTTTGTTCTATTCTATTCATTTTTTTCAATTTTTAAAAGGGATCTTTTCAGTCATTTAAACTCAATCAATATCAATTTTTTCGCATTTTAAAGATCAAAATAGTCAATATAAGTATCGAGATCCTTGTCTCCTCTTCCCGAAAGGTTTATGACAACAATATCTTCTGGTTTAAACTTCATTTTGCCAAGTACTGCCAGGGCATGAGAAGTTTCGATAGCTGGAATGATTCCTTCTAATTTAGATAATTCCAATCCAGCCTGCATGGCTTCATCATCAGTGGCATTTAGAAACTCCGCTCTTCCAGATGTAAAAAGGTACGCATGTTGCGGTCCTACTCCCGGATAATCCAGTCCCGCAGATATCGAGTAGGGTTCTATAATCTGACCGTCTTCAGTTTGCATGAGAAGGGTTTTACTTCCGTGAATGACACCTTCTTTTCCCAGTACACTGGTTGCTGCGGATTTCCCAGAATCGATTCCTTTACCTGAAGCTTCGACAGCAACAAGCCTTACTTTTTCCTGATCAAGGTAGTGATAGAATGCTCCGGCAGCATTACTTCCACCTCCAACACAGGCAATAATATAATCTGGGTTTTCAGTATTTTCTTTTTCCATTAACTGCCATTTCATTTCCTCGGAAATCACCGATTGAAATCTGGCCACCATATCGGGATAAGGATGAAACCCTACTACTGACCCAATGATATAATGTATCTCAACAGGATCATTGATCCACGCTCTGATCGCCTCATTAGTTGCATCCTTTAATGTTTTGCTTCCTGATGTTGCTGCCACCACTGTCGCTCCCAGCATTTTCATTCTGGCCACATTCGGTGCCTGCCTCGCTATGTCAACTTCTCCCATGTAAACCGTACATTCCACCCCTGCTAGGGCGCATACGGTTGCTGTAGCGACTCCGTGTTGACCCGCTCCTGTTTCAGCGATAATTCGCTTTTTTCCCAGCCTTTTTGCCAATAAGATTTGTCCGATTGTATTATTGATCTTATGAGCCCCGGTATGGTTCAGGTCCTCTCTTTTTAAATAAATCTTTGCCCCGTATTTGTCAGATAATCGTTTAGCAAGATATAAAGGAGATGGTCTGCCCACATAATCCTTTAAAAGTGCATGAAATTCTTCCTTAAAAGAAGGTTCATTCATGATCTCCAAATATGATCCTTGTAATATTTCCATATTCGGGTATAACATTTCAGGAACAAATGAACCGCCAAATTGTCCATAATATCCTTTTTCATCTGCGTGATAAGACTTCTTCATTTACTTCTCTTTAACTGATAATTCAATAAACTTCTTTAATTCGTCGATCTTCTTTATTCCTGGCTCACTTTCAAATCTACTATTCACATCAATGGCATAGCAATAATTTGATAAAGGTGATTTTAAAAACGATTCTATCCGATTTACTTCAGCAAGTCCAATTCCGCCACTAAGAAAAAAAGGCTTGTCAAAATGATATCCCTCCAGTATCTTCCAATCAAATAAAGTGCCATTTCCTCCTCTTTCCTTGCCTTTTGTATCAAACAAAAAGTAATCACATACATGCATATAATTTTCAAGGATTTTAAAATCAAAATCCTCGGAAAGCGCAAAAGCTTTGATGACTTCCAAGCCAGGTTCATTTGATGCTTTTAGATCTTCACAAAAAAGGGCAGATTCATCACCATGTAACTGAACTCCATTCAATTGATGTTTTTGAATCAAATCATTAATAACAGATTCCTGCTCATTGACAAAAACGCCAACCTTCTTAATAGCATCACCTACTATTGGCATGTCTCCTTTAAAATGACGTTTCGATTTTTCATAAAATATAAAGCCCAGATAGTCGGGACGCAAACTTGCAACCGACTGGATATTCTCTTTATATTTCATTCCACAAACCTTAATTTTCATAACTGAGTGCTGAAATAAATTTTGCTGCTGATTTTCCCGGTGCTGTGGTTTTCATAAAATTTTCACCAATCAAGAAACCTTTATATCCATATTCTTTAAGGATCATAATCGATTCAACTGAACTGATACCACTTTCAGATATTTTAACTTTTTCTTCAGGAATCATTGATGACAGCTTTTTACTGGTGTCAAGACTCACTTCAAAGGTTTTCAAATTTCTATTATTTACACCTACCAAATCTACATGATCAAGATCTGATCGCTTGAGTTCTTCTTCATTATGCACCTCTAATAATACTTCCAAATTCAGCTGATGAGCCAATTGAGAAAATAAAACAATCTCTTTTGGACTCAGCACCGCAGCGATCAACAAAATGGTGTCTGCCCCAAATGCTTTAGCCTCATAAATCTGGTAAGGATCTATAATAAATTCTTTTCGAAGCAAAGGAATATTTAGATGATCACGGGCTTGCACTAGGTCGTCCAGAGCACCTCCAAAATATTTTGTGTCAGTCAAAACCGATATCCCTGATGCGCCTGCTTCTTCATAACCACATACCACTTCAATGACACTGTCTTTATGATTGATCACTTGTTTGGATGGGCTTCTTCTCTTGAATTCAGCGATTATTCCACTGCCTTCCAAAACACTTTGTGACATAGAAAGAGTATCTCTTTCAAAAAGAGGTGATTTTGCCAAATAGGATAAAGGTAACAGCTTCTTTTTTGAAGCTACCTCCTTCCTTTTATCTATTATAATTTTATCTAAAATATTCACCTTAATGCTCCCTTTTAATTACTAATATCGCTCAATTGTTTAAATACCTGCAAGGCCTTTTTACTATGAAGAGATTTCTTAGCCAGATCAAATCCTTCCTGATGGCTACTCTTATTGACAACCGAAATGGCCAATCCTGCATTGGCACATACTACATTGATCTGGGCTTTTGTCCCTTCTCCTTTTAGTACTTTCATAAATATTTCTGCACTTTCCTTCACAGTTTTACCTCCATAAATATCCTCTTGCTTAATGCGCCCAATCCCCAGATCCGATGGGATGATCATCTTGTCTTCATCATTGGTAATCATTTTGGTACGGTCGGTTAAGGAAATTTCATCATAGCCGGCCAGATCGTGCAAAATAGCATAGTTCTTATCTGTAGTTTGATACAAATATCCATACATTCTAGCCAGTTCCAAATTAAACACCCCGACCATTTGATTTTGTGGAAATGAAGGATTTACCATTGGTCCCAACATATTGAAAAAAGTTTTCACTCCCAGTTCCTTTCTGATGGGTGCTACATTTTTCATAGCAGGATGAAAAAGTGGAGCGTGTAAAATACAGATTCCAGCCTTATCAATAGAACGTTGTAAAAATGCTTCATCACTGGAAAATTTGATACCAAGATATTCGAGTACATTGGAGGATCCACAAGAAGATGAGACTCCGTAATTTCCGTGCTTGGCTACTTTAACTCCTGCTCCTGCTGTTACAAATGACGCTAAGGTTGAAATATTGAATGTATCCTTTCCGTCTCCCCCGGTTCCGCAAAGATCTATCGTATTAAAATCTGAAAGATTTACAGGCAGACATAATTCCAAAAGGGCTTCGCGAAACCCGTCAAGTTCTTCCACCGAAATGCTTCTCATCATATAAACAGTTAAAAAGGAAGCAATTTGACTTGTATTGTAGACCCCCTGTGATATATTAACCAGCACATTCTTGGCTTCCTGTTTGGAAATGGTTTCTTGATTGATCAAGCGATTTAGTATTTCTTTCATATTCATCTGCTTTATATTATGCCGTTTAAGATGCCACCCAGTTTTTTAATATTTTTTTTCCTTCTGGTGTCAGTATAGATTCAGGATGGTATTGTACTGCCCTTACATCATAAGTTGCATGTTTTAACGACATAATTTCTCCATTTTCATCAACAGAAGTTACGATCAGATCCTTGGGTAAATCTTTCGATACCACCCAAGAGTGATATCTCCCAACTTCTAATTCCATGGGAATATCTTTATACAAGACCAGATCCTCATTGACTCTTTTTATTAAGGTAGAAACCCCATGATAGACTTTGTTTAAATTCTCAATACTACCCCCATATACTTCGGCTATAGCCTGCTGCCCTAAGCAAACTCCCAAAATACTCTTCGTTGATCCATACCTTTTGATGATAGGTTTTAGCAAACCCGCTTCATCAGGAATACCAGGACCAGGTGACAATAAAATCTTATCGAAACCTTCAACTTCTTCCAAACGCAGTTTATCATTTCTTTTTACCGTTACCTCACAGCCCAGATCGTGTAAATAATGCACCAAATTATAGGTAAAGGAATCGTAATTATCTATTACTAAAATGTTTTTCATTGCTTAAATATTTTCTGCCAGCTCCATAGCCTTTTTTAAGGCCCCTAACTTGTGATATACTTCCTGTAATTCATCGTTTGCCGATGATTTGGATACAATTCCTGCCCCTGCCTGATAATGTAAACGGTGATTCTTACTTAAAAAAGACCTGATGATGATGGCATGGTTAAAGTTCCCTTCAAAATCCATAAAACCAATGGCCCCTCCATAAAAAGTTCTGTTGTGTTTCTCGTATTTTTCTATGAGCTGCATAGCTTTGTGTTTAGGTGCTCCAGATAGCGTTCCTGCAGGAAAGGTATCGGCTACCACCTGAAAGGTAATGGCATCCTTATATTTTTCTCCGATCACCTTGGAAACCAAATGGATTACATGAGAAAAAAATTGAATTTCCTTATATGTTTCAACTTTAACATGTTCTCCGTTTCTGCTCAAATCATTTCTGGCAAGATCCACGAGCATCACGTGTTCGGCGTTTTCTTTTTCATCCTGAGACAATGATTTAGCCATTTCCAAATCCTTTTCATCGTCACCTGTTCTTTTAAACGTTCCTGCAATCGGATGAATTTCCGCTCTGCCATCGTTAACTACCAGTTGGGCTTCTGGTGAGGATCCGAATATCTTGAAATTTCCATAATCAAAATAGAACAGATAAGGTGAAGGATTTACTGATCGTAGCGCTCGGTATACATTGAATTCATCTCCCTTAAAGCCTTGTGAAAACCTTCTTGATAGTACCAATTGAAAAACATCTCCTCTAAAACAATGTTTTTTCGCCAGCTCCACATGCTCCATAAATTCAGCATCAGATAAATTCGACTTTTCATCATTTAAATTGGTATAAGCATAAGAGGCAAAGTTTCGATTACCAATCAACTGATGGATCTCTTCAATATTATTCTTTTGGTCATAAGAATGACAAAAAATATAAGCCTCATTCTTAAAATGATTGATCGCAATAATATTTTGATATACCGCATAGTAAATGTCCGGAATATCAAGATCTCCTTCCTTTTTAGCGATTGCTATGTCTTCAAAATATTTAACTGCATCATAACCTATATAACCGAACAATCCATTATTGATGAATTTGAATTTTTGGTTTTCAGTGGCAAACTTCTGGCTAAAGTCATGGATCATAGCAGGAATTTCTTTCGCCTCTTTGCAATTAGTAAGGTTGCTACTCCCATCAGGAAAGGTTTCACTTACTGTTTGATCTTTAACCGTAATACTTGCAATTGGATTGCAGCATACATAAGAAAAACTATTTTCATTCCCATGATAATCAGAACTTTCCAATAAAATACTATTGGGAAAGGTATCTCTGATCTTCAGGTAAATACTCACCGGAGTAATGGTGTCGGCAAGAATTTTCTTGTAATTGGTATGTAATTGATATTTCATTGAATTCGAATTAAAAAAAAAGGCCTGTCGTGAAGACAAGCCTAATAGATATTTTTATATACAGGATACTACTTCACAATTTTATCGTTTTGTAAAGACCACCACCAAGTATGAATTGTATTATTTTTCATTTTGAATAAGCAAATTTATAAACTTTTTTCAATTTTCAAAGAAAATATGATTTATTT
>CAZPHF010000034.1:0-27546 GCA_964586115.1 uncultured Flavobacteriaceae bacterium
ATTGCCCTCTGCTGAGCCCTTCCGAAGTAGCCACCCAGATCATATCATCCTTAAGATCAACCCCAAGGATATAGTTATGTGCTATTGAAGGCGACATGGCAACTTCCGATTCAGATGCTCCATGCATGATTGCTGCCTTGCCATTCACATTATTTTTATTCTTGGTATAAGTCACCCAATTCTCGCCATCTGTACAACTCAAACCCTTATCTGTTGCTAGATAAACGTACTTTCCTGAGGCCTTAACAAAATTGATGAAATTACTTGCCAGACCGCTATCGTGATCAAAATAACCCTTCCAGTGTACTCCGTCATAACGGCTTAATCCAAAATAGGTGCCTACCCAAAGTTTACCATCTGCCCAGGAAGTTCCTGTAGTAATATCATGAACAATTCCATCATCCGGAAACAGGTCTATTTCCATATTCCCATCAGGATCAATATAATCTCTGAATTGTTTAGTTTCTTTGGTATATTCTACAACCCCACCCCCCCAGGCTGCTATAAAGATCTTACCATCACCACTGCAAACCCCATAGGTCCAAGGCTCATGCATTGGTGCATTTTGTTCGGTAAAAATTTCCCAACTTTTTTTATAGGTATCATATTTTCCTGCCCCTCCTCCTGTGGCCACCCAAACATCTTTTTCATCGCAGGTAACAGCATAGATCAGATCATTAGGCATTCCGCTGTTCATCTGATTAAAGTTTTCAAATTTTCCAGCCGACCAGCGAGATAACCCCCCCATCGTTCCTATCCATACGTCTCCAGTCTGTTCGCTAATATCTAAGGCCAAAACGCCATTATGTGCTAGACCATCCTCTGTAGTATAGGTGATCCATTTATCGTTTTCATATACTGATAAGCCATCATGAGTGCCTACCAAAACCCTTTCCTCATCAATGCGCACGCAATAGGCCTTATCTGAAGCTAAGCCATCTTTAGAGGTGAAATTTTTCCATTTACCGTAAATAGGCATACTACCCGTTTCAGGTTTGCCATCTGTCTCCGGTATGACTTGCAAGGCCTTGTCTTGTATGGTCATAAAACTCCAAGAAATCGCTACAGATACTATTAAAATTAGTATCACTAGTGTAGGTTGATATTTTCGGTTCAGGTATTTCATAAGCCTATTTTTAATTTGAATATAAGAATGAGCCCTGCTGAATATCCGGTATTTGTTCATCATACTCCGGGCTTCTTAAAGATTTTAGATAATTCACAAGATCATTAAGCTCGCTTTTACTCATATCGTTTACATAACCATGCTTATCATCCGTTCCATAAATCGTCCAAATTTCCTCCAGAGTCTTCGCCCGCCCGTCATGCAAATATGGTGCCGAGGCATAAACATTGGTCAAATGTGGTGTATCAAAAAGAATTGGATCATCAGAATCGGCCAGCGTACTTACATCGGCAAGTTTCAGATTTGTATAATAAGGAGCCGGATGACAGGTCACGCAGCGATTGTTTTCAGGAATCGGATTGCCTGAATTATCTTTGTCTCTTTCATAAAGGAGTTTACCTCTTTGTTGTGAAGCGGTTAACTCTCCCATAGGATTATACATCATATTGGGAGGTTGTTTGATCCCTCTCATGATATAGGCTGATATGGCATCCAGATCGTTATAGTTAAATTGTTCCGTTCTGGTAAGTACCGTAGAAAAACGCATGCCATCCTGCTTATACACCGTTTGATTCTTTCCATTCCATTTAAAAGGAGCCGTATCACCAATTTCATGTAAAGATTGAGTGTTAGTAATATTGCGCCCCATGTACTTTCCAGCCATATTATAGACCAAACCGTCTTCGTGATTATCCGGATGACAGGTATAGCAGGAATACTGGGTTTGAAAGGTATGGCCAGCATTGTTAAAAAGCCTTCTGCCTTGTCTGGCTACCGAGATGTTTACCGGACCACCAAGATCAATTGAAGCTATTTTTTGAAGTGTTTCAGTATCAATCACCGAAACTTTATCATTGAGCTGTTCTGCTACATAGAGTTTTCTGCCATCAGACGAAAGGGTCATCCCTTTAGGATTTGCACCTGTCTTTATTCTTTTTATCACAAAGCTTCTGCTTAGATCGAGGTTATTGGCATAACTCCTTCGCAATTGAGGGTTTGTTTCCTTTAGTAGTTTTCTTATTGAATCTATAGCAATTACAGAAATCATATCGACTCCCGAACTTGATACAAAAGCTTTTTTACCATCAGGTGTGATTTCTATATCAAAAGGATCAGGATAATAAGCATTTGGTTCATCAAGTAAAAACTGAGTGATACTACCTTTATTATCTCTTTCAATAATACCTATCCCATGAGTCATCATCCAACCCCCCTCCACTTGAACAGAAGGGATTTGATTTTTAGGTCTGATAAGCGTGACCATTGCCAGATCCCCTTCAGGCGTATAGGCTGCGTTTTCCATAAGATAAGCAGATTCAACATTCTTTTTTAAGGCGCGTTGGGTTTTGGTATTGATCAGGGTGAGCTCTGTAATAAGGGTTTCATTATAAGCCGCCATGTTTGCCCTTCTTCCTGTTACAAGGATTTCCTCTCCTCGAGGAGATATGGATATTCCTGTTGGATTGTTTCCTGCTGCAAGTCTTCTTACCTCTTTTTTACCATTTAATTGGATCACAGAAACATCCGATCCATAAGCGTTGACCACATAGAGATTTGATTCATTTTGATCAAGTATGATTCCAGCGGGACCATTTCCAGTAGGAATAGTATCAACCACCTTCATTAAAGTCAAGTCTATAACACTCACATAATCGGACCATTCATTACTCACATAAGCCCTTTTCCCTGCTTGATCAAGAATAACACTATGAGGATGTTGACCCACCTTAATCTTAGTTACTACTATATTTGTTTCAAGGTCAATGACTAATAATTCATCGGTATCCTGAGCCACCACATACATCCATTTCGCATTTTGATCGACAGCTAGGTTAAAAGGTGAATAATAATCTGAATTGATGAGTTTTGAAACCAATTTATTCTTTGAAATAGGCACATGACATGAGGTGCAAAGCAAAGGGTGATCAGTTACTGCAGTTCTTTCGTTGACATGAGCACGTGCGAGTTGTCGACCTGGATAAAGTACAAGTAATCCTAGTCCTAGGATGAGCACTACTATTAGATATATTTTTATCCTGTTCATAACTATGTTATTCTCTTCCTGCTAACAATTTTGGTTCACGAGGTATCATTATTGGTTCTTTTAAAACTGACAAAGGTTGCCTGTTTGAGGGAACGACCTCATTGCCCAGATGACATCCAACACAAGCCCTTCTTTCGTTGGGCCGAAGGTTCATCCAGCTACTTGGTCCATTCACAATTTCCCCTTTTTCATTCAAGGTTTGCAATTGAAAAGGTGTGTCGGCCTTAATTTTTAGATAAACAGAACCATCTTTTTCCACATCAACGGTTCCCATTGAAGCTTCAAGGCCCAGCACCTCTATTCTAACCGCCTTGGCTCCTTCAGTCAACACTGTGTCATGATGAGATCCTATAAAATTAATATCCTGACAAAGCAAGAGAGCGGTCTGTTCGTTCATGTTCACTTCACTTGGAATATTCTTTGGTACCTTATGCTGCTCTACTGCTACTGCTTCGATGGTTTTGTATCGTGAATCATTAAAAATTGATTTGACGAGGTTCATATTCTTAGGGTCTAACTCAAACAAACCATAAGAATCATCTTTTGATTTTCTATAGCAAACCAAGAGCCTTCCATTATTCAAAGGACTCATTCCTATAAAATCTCCAGCTACTTTTTCAGATATCAACTTTTTACTTTTTAAAGGATTGTTGTATGAGATAGCAAATAGATTTCCCATCCCTTCCTCGTTCTTTTCAAGAAGGTAAATCTCTCCATTTTCTGTTTCCCTTCCTTTGGCAAACAATTGACCTTCACCTTCGCTTTTATAAAATAGCATTTCCTTGGTACCATCAGGCCTCATGACCATAAGATGGGTCTTGTTGGCATCAGAAGCAAGGGGCCGGTTCATACTTATGATTCTGCCATCATGCAACACAGTGATTCCGGCATAAGATCCCGGGCTAAAAGTGATCTGTTCCTGTAAACTTCTATCACTTGTCATTACAAAAAGAGCTCGTCCCATATGCCTGTTTTCTATACCAAGCTCTTTACTATAAATGATTTTATCTCCTGGTAAATAGACAGGATCTATACAATTTTCCGGCGAATTTGTAAGCGGTTCATATTCTAAACTAGCCAGATTCATTTCATACAATTGCCAGGCATCCTGTTGCGTTTTTTGCCCTGTGAAAACCATTTTTTTAGCATCGAAGGATATATCAGGAGAACAAGCCGAATAAAACTCTTTGCTTAGCAACAATGCTTCTCTCTCTGGATGTTTCGGGTCTATCATCATTATTTTGGCTCCTAAACGAACACTTGGATAGCCTTCTGAAGTGAAATCTATTATTTTCTGATCCTTATCTACCTGTGTCATGATGATCATCCCTTCAGAGGATCGCTGATTACACGACACAAAAAAGCAACCTGAAATTACCGTCAGGCCAAGAAGGATAAAAAACGATCGTAATGTTCTATACATATGCCATAGACTATTGTGGTTCCTTAACTTTAAGTATCTGATTGGCCTTTATATCTTCCAAAATCTGATATTTTCCGGAGGGCCATTTAATTTCTATTTTATCTATTACTTCGGCCTTTGCTAATCCGAAATGTACTCTTGAATCATTTTGAGACAGATAACCTGTGGTACTCTTTTTCTGGGCTGTTTGAACCTGCTTTCCAGTGCTTATTTTGATGCGGCAACCAATCCCATCTCTGTTACTGGAGACTCCGCTAAGATCTAGCATGATCCAGTTGGCTTGATTCCCTTTATTATTTCTTAAAAACTTACCCTGACCATTAAGATTTGCAATATATATATCAAGATCACCGTCATTGTCATAATCTCCCATACAGGCACCACGACCCACATTTTCCTCTCTAAAGTAAGGGCTCAGATCAAGGGAAATATCCTTGAATTTACCTCCTCCCATATTTTCGAATAACTGATCTTCCTGGCCATAGAGGTGCTTCAATTCACCGTTGGCTTTAAAAATATCTGCATCCCCGTCATTGTCATAATCCAAAAAAGAAGATGACCAGCCAACAAACTGCCCTGAAGCCATAGAAATTCCTGAAGCATATGAATTGTCTTTAAAAATTCCCTTACCTAGGTTCTCGTATAAAGAGCAATAATTATCGTCTGAAATGAAAATGTCGAGCAATTCATCATTGTTATAGTCAGCAAAATCAACCGACATACTTACGGTTGCTTCTCCTGCCTGGCTAAATCCAGTTCCCGATAAGGTTCCTTTATCACTAAATCCTTTTCCTTCGTCATTATGCCATAAATAATTCGCCGTATGGTCATTGGCAACATATATATCCACAAACCCATCGTCATCATAATCAGCGGCACCCACTCCCATCGCTCTTCCATCAATATCAACAATACCCATTGGCTCAGTAACATCTTCAAATAAATAATTGCCTTTGTTTTTAAATAGAATATCCTTTTGACTGTCGTAAGCCAGGGGTCCCGGAAAACCATCAGGAGCGTAATAATAGGAATAATCAGGATCGTAATTCAGATAATTCCCAACATAGAGATCGAGCAAACCATCATTGTCATAATCTAACCAAACAGCACCTACACTACATTGCTCACCTCCACCTACTCCAGCCTTATCCGTTATATCTTTAAAGGTTCCATCACCTTTATTTTGATAGAGTGTGTTAGCTCCGTAATTACTCAAATAGATGTCTGGGTAACCATCGTTATTCAGATCACCAACCGTGATCCCCATGCTATACCAGGGGCCATCAACTCCAGCTTTTTTACTAACTTCTTCAAATGTTCCGTCTTGAAGATTCCTGTATAAATGATTATAAGCGGCGGATCCCTTTGGCTTGGTTTTGCTAAAACCCTCAACCCAGGTACCACTGCAAACATAAATATCCATAAAACCATCCTGGTCATAGTCGAGGAATGCTGCTCCTCCCCCCACCGATTCGATAATATTTTCCATTTCTTCCGAACCGATAGCATGAACAAAATCCAATCCTATAGTTTCTCCTATCTCCTGAAAATAGTCATCATTAGGTTCTGGAGCATTATATAGCGCTATAGATTCGTTCTCTCCAGCTTTGTCTCCAAAGTTACATCCGATAATTATTAAAATAAGGCTTATCAAAGTTAATCCTTGTGTTGCCCTTTCAATTCTTTTTAAGTTTAAGACCCTAAAAGATTCTTTAAAACTATTTTTCAAAAAATATATTACTAAATTCATTTAAATGCTTGATAAATAATACTATACCGATATAAAATTTAATTTAACTTCTTTAAAACTTCTCTAATTAAATGACTTTTGGAGCAATGGAATCTATTTTTAAAAGAGAGAGCGGTTCTTTTTTTTATCCTGCCAAAGTTGACATTCATTTAGCTCAAAAAAAATGATATATATCATTAAAAGAAAACTTGATTTCCCATTCCTTTACGGAAAATCTTAACTGTCCTAAATGGAAGATTTTATATCCAACGGAGAGTTAGCTATATTTGAAAATCATACATTCTATTTTGACTAGTAAAAGCGATAAAAAGATCAAAACATTCATGGCGAAGATTCACTATACTATTTGGACCCTTGGATTGGTTATTTTCCTTTCAAGTTGTGATCAAAATCCAAAGAAAAATCTTTTTGAATTTGTCGACAGTGGCAGATCTCATCTTGATTTCGAAAACACCATCACTGAAAATGACAGTGTCAATCCAAGTGATTGCCTAAATTGTTTTAACGGAGGCGGTGTAGGCATTGGTGATTTTAATAATGACGGTCTTTCTGATGTTGTCTTTACTGGTAATCAGGTTTCTTCTACTTTGTATTTAAATAAAGGATTCTTGGTCTTTGAAGATATTTCTGAGGAAGCAAATTTCAAGACAGATAGCTGGATTACCGGCGTCTCAATTGTTGATATCAATGCAGATGGATTTGATGATATCTATTTGAATGTTGCCGGCGTAAACTGTGATAACAACTGCCATAACCTCCTGTTTATCAATCAAGGACTCAATAACAAGGGTATTCCAACTTTTTTGGAACAAGCCAAGACCTATGGTCTTGATGATGGAAACTATGCGACACAATCTGTTTTTTTTGACTATGACCAGGACGGGGATCTTGATGTTTATATCGTTCATAATAAGAACAATACCAACTATAGCAGAAATTCACCAAGACCCAAACAATACTGGCCAGAATACCTGGCAGATTATTTACTTCGAAATGATGTAGTTGAAGGGTCTGACCATCCGATTTTTACCAATGTTTCACAAGAGCTGAATGTTACACATACAGGTTTTGGTCTTGGGGTAGGAATCGCAGATTTCAATGATGACCAATTAGTTGATGTTTATGTTTCCAATGATTTTATTACTGAAGATTTACTATACATCAATAAAGCACACCATGACAGTCTGAGTCCTGTTTTTGAAGAGTCCAATAAAAAGTATGTGGGTCATATGACCACCAATGGAATGGGAATGGATGTGAGTGATATCAATAACGACGGATTCTGGGACATTCTTGTGATGGATATGCTTCCTAATAGCTATAATCGTCAAAAAAGAGTCTTGGGCGGCATGCATTATTCGGCCCATATGACCATCACTGGGAATGACTATACGGCTCAATATATGCGAAATACGCTGCAACTCAGTAATGGTCATTTAGATGGGAAGCCGGTTAAAAGTAGTGAAGTTGGATTTATGTATGGCATTTCCAGCACTGACTGGAGTTGGGCCCCATTAATGGTTGATTTTGACAATGATGGAGACAAAGACATTTATGTCACCAACGGATATATCAAGGATATTATAGATCTTGACTATATAAATTTTACTACCCAGAAGAGCAATGTTTTTACGCCTAATAAGAATAAGCTAAAAAAGTATGTTCAAGAGCTTCCCTCGATCAAAGAGCCCAACTTCTTTTATGAACAAAAGGATCACGATCAATTTGATGACGTTTCAAGTACCTGGACAGAAGCAACCCCTTCCCTTTCAAATGGAGTAGCCTATGCTGATTTTGACTTAGATGGTGATCTCGATATGGTTGTCAGCAATATCAATGATAAAGCTTTTCTGCTTGAAAACAAGACTACAGAAAAACTACAAAACCATTATCTCAGGGTTAAATTAAAGGGAAATGACCTCAATACCCATGCCATCGGAGCCAAAGTAGCTCTTTGGCATCAAGGCCAACAACAACATCAGTTTCATTCAGTAATCAGAGGTTATCTTTCATCTGTTGACCCTATCATTCACTTTGGTCTTACAACAAATACTATTGACTCTTTAAGGGTGATTTGGCCAGATGGAACAAAAACCACCATACACAACCCTCAGCCAGACCAATTACTCGAAATTAATCAAAGTACTGGCAAAACCTTTAAAAGACCTGTTGTAAAACAAGAATTTCTTTTCAGATCAAAAGACAGTCTATTGAACTTCACGCATCAAGAGAACAGGTATAATGAGTATATGGATCAACCTTTATTAATGCGTCAATACTCTCAGTCAGGTCCTTGTATTGCAGCAGCCAATATAGATGGGAAAACCGGCGATGAGGTATTTATAGGCGGAAGTTATAAGAAGCCAGGAGCCATCTGGTTTCAGAATGAGGATGGCGTTTATTTCCCTCAACAAGTGCTCGATTCAATCTACGAAGATACAGACGCTGTCTTTTTTGACGCAGATAACGATAATGATCTTGATCTTTATGTGGCAAGTGGAGGGAACGAATTTTATAAAAATTCACCCAACTTTTTGGATAGATTATATTTGAATGATGGAAAGGGCCATTTTTTAAGATCTGAAAAATCTTTACCCGAATTATTCCACAGCACAGGCTGCGTAAGACCAGTAGATATTGATCATGATGGTGATCTTGACCTTTTTATAGGTTCCCGAATTACAACCTTTAACTATCCTGAAACGCCACATAGTTCTATACTTATCAATGACAATGGTCTCTTTTCACAGCAAGCTGATTCAGCTATATCGAAAATAGGTATGGTTACAGATGCTAGTTGGCAAGATTTGGATAATGACTCATGGGAGGACCTCATCGTCGTAGGTGAATTTATGCCCATCAGTTTATTCAAAAACCACCAAGGAGTATTAAAAAAAATGCCAAGCAAATGGTTGGATGAAAAAAATAAAAATATCACTACTGAAGGTTGGTGGAACTGCATTGAAACAGCCGATTTTGACCAGGATGGGGATCTTGATTTTATAGCTGGAAACCAAGGACTCAATGGCTACATAAGACCTAAAGAGAATTGTCCTGTTTATGTATACAATAAGGATTTTGATGGCAATGGCACTTATGATCCATTATTGGGACAATACTTTGAACATGAAGGAAAGCAAATATTATATCCCATCCATGCCAGAGAGGATATAAAATTACAGTTCCCCGAATCAATGATACATTTCTACACCTTTGAGGATTTCGCGAAAGTAAGCTTTGAAAGCATTTTAAAGATCGAAGATCTCGAATCGGAAACCTTAAAAGCAACGACTTTTGCCAGCAGCTATATTGAAAACCTGGGGGATGGAAGTTTCAAACTTCACAACTTACCAAAAGCCTTACAGGTATCACCTATCAATAAACTATTGATTCACGATTTTGATCAAGATGGCTCTATGGAGATTCTCGCGGTTGGTAACGATTTTTCTGCCGAATCTAATTATGGACAATTCGATGCGCTTACCGGATTCTTGATCAAAACAGACGGCATTGATTTTGAATTGATCCCAACGAGAAATTCGGGTTTCAATGTACCTGGCCAATCAAAACATCTAATAAAACTCACTGATCATAAGGGCAGAACACTAGTGCTGGCAACCCAAAATAATGACAAGGTAAAAGTATTTGAAATAGAATAAAGCTCTTTTTAATGAGGCTTATTTAAGAAAATCATTAAGTAGGCCCCCTAATCCACCAGCTGATTTTGAACCGCCGGTCAACATACCTGCAAGGTCATCTACAGAGCTGTCATTCCCATCAAAACCCTGAATCAAAGATGCCATGCTCTCCATGCTAGACCCTTGCCCACCTAAAAGACCTCCTAAAAGATCTCCTAATCCGCCTTGGTCAGAAATATTATTCTGTGATGTTTGCTTACCCAAATAACTCATGACCAAAGGAGCGGCAACTTTTAATAAATTCATAGCCGAATTCATATCAATTCCAGAAGATTTGCTCAAGGCACTTGCTGCATTGCTTTCCTGACCCCCAAATACATGACCGAGAATTTTCCCACCATCTTGCATCACATCCTGATCAATTTCACTGCCTCCTAATATACTGCCTAAATTATCCATCATACCCCCATTGCTATGTTTTGAATTCTGAAGCGCTCCTAATAATTGAGCTGATCCTTCTGTTGATCCGGCATTATTTTTTAAAGCCCCTAAAATAAGAGGGATAGCTGCGCTTAAAGCACCTGAAGTACTATTATTATCCATTCCCATTTGGGCACCTGCTCCTTTTATAAGCTGCTGCCCCATGTCACTATTTAATAAATCTAATATTCCACTCATGATGTGATTTGTTAATTGTTACTGTTTAAAGCTAAAGATACATCTTTTTTTTCCTCCTTTAATAAAAGTCAGTTAAGTAAAATGAGTGATTTCTGAATAAAAATCAATCGAAGCGACTATTTTCTATACCAACTAAAAAACACATCACATAATTCAACATATTATCGGATATTTGTATATGACATTTTTTCTCATCAAAAATACCGTTGAGATGCCCTGGATTCTTATCCCAGGTTTATAGCTATGGTCCTTCACTATAGTATTTATATATCCACATAACATTTATTCAAAAAAATATGAGCAAAGTAATTGTAATCGGCGCAGGTATGGTAGGAAGCGCTATGGCCATAGATATGGCAAAAAATCATGAGGTAACCCTCACTGACATCAATTTGTCGGTTCTTGAAAGCCTTAAGTCAAAATTTTCTGCATTGCAGATCCAAAAACTTGATGTGACAAATAGAAAAGAATTGCAACGCACCATAGACCCTTTTGATCTGATCATTTGCGCGGTTCCAGGGTTTTTGGGTTTTGAAACACTGAGGTCTATCATCGAAGCTAAAAAAAATGTTATAGACATCTCCTTCTTTCCAGAAAATTCCTTGGAACTTGACGCGCTGGCTAAAGAGAAGCAAGTGACTGCAATTGTTGATTGTGGAGTAGCTCCCGGAATGGATAACGTTATTTTAGGACATTATAATGAAATCATGAAACTCACCGATTTCGAATGTCTTGTAGGCGGTCTTCCAAAGGAAAAAAAATGGCCCTTTTGTTACAAAGCGCCTTTCTCACCTATCGATGTGATAGAAGAATATACAAGGCCTGCCAGATATGTCGAAAACGGATACGAGGTAGTTCGTGAAGCATTGACCGATTGTGACTATGTTCATTTTGATAAGGTAGGGACGCTCGAATCATTTAATTCTGATGGCCTCAGATCGATCATCCATACCATGCCACATATTCCAAATATGAAAGAAAAGACGCTGCGCTATCCGGGTCATGTAGAATATATCAGGGTGTTGAAAGAAAGTGGTTTTTTTAACGAAACCAAGATAGATATTAACGGAACTCAAGTGAGCCCTCTTGATTTCACTAGTAAGATTCTGTTCAATGAATGGAAACTCGGGAATAATGAAGAGGAAATTACGGTAATGCGCATCACTTTAAAGGGAGAAAACAGCGAGGGACAAATAGAAGAAATCACCTACGACCTTCACGATGAATACTGCAAAGACACAGAGACTTCTTCTATGTCAAGAACTACCGGCTATACAGCTACTGCTGCCGCCAATTTGTTTCTTGAGGGCCTCTTTTCTGAAAAAGGGGTGTTCCCGCCTGAGTTGGTAGGAAAACACGAGGCTTGTTTTACCTATTTTTTAAACTATTTAAAAGCCAGGAATATTCATTATATCAAAAGTTCAAGGATTCTATCCTGACCTTTAAGATTATGGAATCCCTTTAGGTAAAACCAAATTATCTAAAGGGATATTATCTTATCAGCGAAAGCTGATACCCTTTTCCAATCGGTGTATTCAATTTTAGTTTTACTATCTGTAGGGCCCTTAGTCATCCACATAATAAACTGAATCATGATCCTGTCAAAAAAAGGATACTTCTTATAGTCCAGCTTTCCGGCAAACACTTCTACCAATGGAGGTCTCCAGGTAATTTCTTTAAAGAATTTTATCACATACGGATTGGTATCTGCCTGGTTCTTCTCGGGTTTTCTTGCAACCAGATTGACCGAAAAGAAGGCCGCTTTATGCCTGTCAAGAACCTCTTTATGTTCATTAATGAAGTCAATAATCGCTTTATGATGAACACCATACCTGATACTGGACCCTATAATAATCTTATCAAAATCGGCCAATTCATGTTTAAAATCATTGATATCACACAAGAAAAACTCCTGCCCATTTTCTTGTAATTGCTTGGTTATAAAAGTAGCTATTTTCATGGTTTGCCCATCCACAGAGGCATATAGAATCAGAATTTTACCAGTCATTAATTTGATGTTTTTAGTTCTTAAGAAGTTTTCATCCTTTCGAGTTGTTCTTTTAGTTTTAAGGCAGCAGGAGTAATGGCCAAACCACCCAAACCCGTACATTTTACAGATGTAGGCATGTCAGCACTTACTCTTTCCACCGTTTCTAAAACCTGGTCAAGAGGGATCAGATGAGCAAATCCTGAAATTGCCATAGTTGCTGATGACAAGGCATTGACGGCGGCGCTTGTGTTTTTGCCTAAGCAAGGTGCTTCGACCCTGTCGGCTATGGGATCGCAAACCAGTCCTATCATATTTTGAATTGCCATTGATGCTGCTCCGAGGCCCTGAGCCGCATCCCCTTGAAATAACTCTACGATACCCGCAGCAGCCATCCCGGCTGAGGCTCCGCATTCAACCTGACACCCGTGTTCTTCGGCCGCAAACCCCGGGCCCATGGCAAAATAGGCACCCACAAGACCTGCTGCATAGTAGGCCATGATTTTATCATCTATGGAAGCTTCTACTTCATCTGAAACCGCTTTAAGGGCAGCGCCAACGGTACCACAGGAGCCAGCAGTTGGATTGGCTACTATTACCTCTAAGGCGCTTTTGGATTCCATAATGGCGGCTACGTTTTCAATAATTTTATTGATGATGGAACCCTGAAGGATCTTTCCTCTTTGTTCGGCTTGTGCTACAAGATTCGACTGCTGTGGTAAAATCCTGTCTTCGTACTGAGTACCTGCCAACCCCTTGGCAATACTCCCTTCAATGATTTCGATGATTGTTTTCATTTTATCCTTTAAGACTTCTTCAGAAAGTCCGCTACGATATTGTTCATACAATAAACCCAAGGTGCCCAGAGACATTCCCTCAGCCTTACTATAGGCCAGTAGTGATTCAATAGATAAAAATGGCAATTCTCTTTCCCTCCCTGATATAACAGGCATAATGGGGACAATGCTACTTATTTTCATTACTTCATCGAATTGGTCGAGATGGTCGACAAAGTCCTTATTAAAGGGTTCTGAACTATCCAGGATGTATAATTTTAACCCATCAGATTCAAGACAAGTAAAATGGGCATTGGAGGGTTTCAAGTTGATTATCTCATTTTCCAAATCTCCATTCGCCCATATGAGAAGTGTATGGAAATCTCCTTTCATTTGCACCTTGCACCCATCAATTTTTTGGATCTCAAAAGAGCCGCCTCCCAATGAAGCTGCCAATACCTGAACATGATCCCCAGTTTCAGATGTCAAATTTAATTGCATGCTATTGGCATGAGAGTTATCAAAAGTACTGACCAAATAGCTAATGTCTATTCCTCTTTCTGCCTCAATTTTTATAGTTTGCTTCATTGCATCATCAGCCATGTCGATCTGCAGTAAACCTCCATTCATACCTAATACAGTACCCTGTTCTTCATAATTTGTCACCCAAGCCCCCTCCTTATCAAACTCAATCAAGGCTTTTTTCAGATCCCCCTTAAGCATCTGCACAGCCATCATCGCCACTCTCCAGGACGCTGCAGTATGAGAACTGGAAGGTCCCCTCATAACCGGCCCGATAACATCATTAAAAATACTGGGCAATTTATTCATGTGATTTTTGTTTAGATCAATTATAGTAATTCGATTAAAATTACACAATAATTTTTAAATCAATCGCTCAATTATATGTCAATTAAAAGTACATTTTTTACTTTGGAGACAAAGACTTATTTTCGTTAAACCCTTTGCTCAAATAAAGCTCCTATGATACATAAATATGCAATGATCATCTTCATTATGCTCTTTCTTAGCTCACCGCTCATGCTTTTTGCTCAAAAAGATCAAATCCCCTTAGAACCTCAATTGGAAAAGGCAAGTGAAAGACAATTGATTAAGATTGGTATGATCAGCGATGCTAAACCTGCTAAACTCAAATTCGGGGTTTACAGCACAGATAACAGGAAGGGACAAAGTACGACAGAGGGAGATGACCCTGCTGAACTAATCTTTTCATTTGATCTTCAGAATACTAAAGGAGATGTGGCTAAAGTTGAAGCTTCAGGAAATAAGGAAACTAAAAAAACATCGAAAGAAAACGAGCAACAAAATGATATTAGTGTCTATATTTCAACCAGTCTTGATGAGGATGACCTCTGGGTGCTACTGATCAGTAAAACAGAAGAAAAAACAGACCTTTCATTGAAAAATATTTTTCTAACCAATGGAAATGATGAGATCACCTTTAATCAAACCATTGGGGTCCCTACCAATAAATCAGAAGTCACTGCCCCTAAAGGTATAGAAGCATCTATAGATAATTTTCCTTTAGCGGCCATGCAGTATTATTCAGGAGGTTCGTTTAGCTATAAAAAATTTATATGGATCTCAGAACAAGCTGAGCCTCAGTTGCAATTGGTCATGGCTGCTGTTTTTTCTGCGATGCTGGAAATTGGAGATTATTTTGACGGAAATGGCTTTACAGACTAGTACTTCAAAAGGTATTATATCTTACCTAGAATTTTATCCATGACCCAGTTGGCATGCATTGCCGTTTTACCAGTCGAGGGATGTTTGATTTTCTTTGCCAATAATGCATTTTTCATTGCGCTGACATGAGCTAACTGAATCGGATTAGGATGATCGATATTAATTTCCTTGGTTTGACTTTCAGTTTTGAGTAATACGGGATTGTCCATAAAAATCGAAAAGGTGATACGGCCCTTACTGCCGAATATTTCGACCCGATCCATTTCATCCGAGCCAGCAAAATTCCAGCTCCCTGCTCCAGTGATACCCGATTCGTGCAGCCATGAGCCTGTCACGGCATCTGGGGCCGAATACAAGCCCTGTTGATTCAAACTAATTCCTTGGGCCTTTGAGATATTACCCAGTAAAAAGCAAAACAAGTCGATACCATGACTAGCCAGATCATCAAAATAACCTCCCGGAGCAATCTTCTTATCTGTTCTCCAATTATAAGCCCCTGAACGATCATTTTTGCCCGGAGCCTGATTGAGTACCCAATTTATATGCCTTACCGTTCCTATTTCACCATTTTCCAGCCAGGTTTTGACTTGCAAAAAACGAGGAAGTGTCCTTCTATAATAAGCCACGAATAAAGGAATGTTTCGATCTTCAAAAGCTTTATTGATTTCAACACATTCCTCAAAATTTCTTGCCATGGGCTTTTCGATACAACAGGGCTTTCCTGCGGCGGCAACCTTTAGGGCATAATACATATGCGAATCCGGAGGGGTTGCGATATAAACGGCATCTACTTGATTATCGTTGATGAGCGCATCTGCATCATTAAAATATTTCGGAACTTTGTGGCGTGTAGCATAATCCTTGGCCATATCCAGATTCCTTCGCATCACCGCAGCAAGTTCAAATCCTTTTGTTTGTTGATAGGCTGGTCCACTTTTAACTTCTGTAACATCACCACATCCAATAATGCCCCAACGAATAGATTTAGGATCTTTATTCAAATTTTGCATGTATGGAATTTACCTGATGAAAAGTAAAAATACTAAAATATATACTGAGGAAGACTAAAATCTTATTTATTGACCACGGCTTGTTTTTTCTTATTTCGATGGCTGAGTATAAACAAGACACCTACAAGAATAAAGGGTATTGTTATGGCTATGATCACCCCTAGACTAATCCATATCGAGCCGTTCATTTGGTAATTATGCATAAAGATCACAGGACTTAAAGCAAGGCCGATAATCAAGAAGATCATTCCTCCAACGAGTTCCCATTTCCAGGCGATCACTAGTATTAACAGCAGTAAAAAAGACGGTATGAGATGTAATGCGAAGTCTTGTATTTGTTGCCATATCGTATGGTCGGGATTAAAAGCATCAAAAGCAAATATACTTATAAAGGCAATCGCAAGAATACATATAATTCTTGGAAGCAAATAAATAATACGCGAATTGATCTTCATAACTCTAGTTTAAGATAAAGCTATAGCTTTTATCATCCACATAAGATGACTCAGGTCAATAAAAATATTGATACTTATCAAAAAAGAAGGTTAAATTGATGGTCTACATTTTGTGCAAATAAACCAGTCTTTCATTCAAGGGCTGCTCATCCCTGTAATTCTCCAAGGGCATATTGCCTTTTAATTTTAAGACATTTTCCAATGAAACAACAATAGGCTCTTTGAAAATAATCCATTGTACAGTTTCAGTACATGGAGGGGTGGTTAATGAACCTCCGTATGAATAATAAGACTTGTTTTGAGGAAATATTCTCGAAAGATCGAAAGCCTTTTCTATCTCCTTTTCCTGGCCCATTTGTAAGGGAAGAAAGCTTTCCATTTCCTCCATGGTCTCACTTTTTTCTCCCTCGATACCAAAAACACTAAGAACAGTATAGTACTTCTCTTTATTTTGATGAACCAGATGAATCTCTATCGGATACCTTATCCCATTAATGGTATGTTCAGAGGGTTCATGAAAATGAATTTGAACTAAATTGAAATTTGTTTGATTATAACCGATAGAATCTCCTTGATCAAAATCAAACTGTATGGAATGCCCATTATTACGTACTTTGTTTAAAATGGTTTTAGGAGAATAAAACAATTCAATGGTACTTTCTTGATCCTGGTCTTCAACAGTATGAATATCAATGATGTTAATAGGAGATTGTCTTTGCCCTGAACAATCAGAATTCTTTTCCAATTCCGCCCAATGTTCCGGTGAAGTTTCTCCTTCATAACTCCAATGACTTTCCTGTGACCCTTCTTTGAGCACCTCTTCATGTTGTTGTTTGCGACAGGATGAGATACTTAAAACCAGCAGTATCATCCCAATTCTTAAGACTAAATTCATTGGTGTAAGAATTATGAGTTTCCTTATTGTAAAATACATCCTTTTTAGTTTTGGTCCTAAAATTGATCTTAATCCCTTCATTCAATTTTAATTACAAAAAAGGACAAGAAAACTGATTGAACAATTTAAGCCATAAAGATATCTACCTGAAACGAATTTAAATATGATAAAAATCAATCCCGAATTTAATTCCAGGTCATAGCGATATTATTTAACCTTCTGAACACTAATTGTTTTCATTTAAATAATAATCTCTTAAAATATAAAAGGCCTTTTTTGGAACCCCTTGTTCTGAGATCAATCCCTTACGATTAAAGTCTTTTTGTATTCTTTGCAAATGCCTTCTGGGCGATCTGAAATCCATCAGGATCCAAGGCGTAAGCCCTGCCATAAATTCAATATTTCGCATCATTTCAATATTGTATTCATACAGCGCTTCCTGATACTCTTCCGTCCATCTTTCATTCTTTTCTCCATGCAATCCCTGAAGAGCCCCACCCCCCATTTCACTCATGATCATTGGCTTTTCATAATTGTTTTTCCATTTCAGACCTGCACAAGATTCAGGCTCATCTACATACCAACCACAATAACTATTGATCCCAATAACATCTACATATTCTCCAAGAGGGTCGTCAATAACCTTTCCTCCCTCGGCACTACTCTGGGTATCCAGGGCCGCAGTGACCAATCGAGTAGAATCTAATGCTCTCACTTTTAGAGATAAATTTTTCAAAAACTCATTTCTGGCATCACTTTCAGGGGTTTCGTTGGCAATTCCCCAAAGAATAATAGCAGCCCTGTTTTTATCTCGGTTGATCATTGTTGATAATTGGTTCTCCGCATTCTGATAGGTATCCTTATTGTCAAACAGTACCGTCCAGTACACCGGTATTTCAGACCAAATCAAAATACCCATTTTTTCAGCCTCCTTTACCATGGCTTCGCTATGCGGATAATGAGCCAAACGGACAAAATTACAACCTAAGTCCTTTGCCCATTTCAGTAAAATTCTGCATTCTTCTTTTGTGGTTACCCTTCCTGTTTTAAAAGGGGCTTCCTCATGAATTGATATTCCTTTTAAGAATATATTTTCTCCATTTAAAAAGATCTTGCTACCCTTGGTCTCAATGGTTCTAAAACCAATTTGATCGGTAACACGATCATTTTGTGAAATCATATTGACTGTATATAAAATCGGTGTGTCAGGGCTCCAAAGTTCCGGCTTTGCTTTAAAAGAGAAGTTTGCTCTGCCATCCTTTACTTTAGCTTCAATTTTTTTATTCAATTCAGGAATTTCAATGTTAACTATCTCTCCTTCTTTACCGTTCTCAAGATCTACCCATCCTGCTATTTGTGTTTTATTGTTTTTTTTCAATTGCACTGAATAGTCCTTAATATGACTCTGTGGCACTGAAACGAGATGAACAGAACGTGTTATACCTCCATAATTCCACCAATCTGTATTGACCGTAGGTATTGCTTCTCGCAGTCGTTTATTATCTACTTTTACAACCAGAAAATTATCCTTCTCTTTTAATTTTCCTGTAACATCAAACTGAAATGGTGTATACCCTCCAACATGAGATCCGAGTTTTTCACCGTTTAAATAAACTATAGCCTCGTAGTTTACAGCTTCAAAATACACATAGTTAATTTGATTCTCTTTCACTTCATAATCAAATGATTTTTTATACCAAACGGTTCCTTCATAATAGTAAAGTTTTTCCATTTGGGTATTCCAATCACCGGGAACCATTAACTCAATATCACTGTCAAAATCATATTCGATCAGATCTGATGGTGACTGTGGTTTTTTATTCTCAAAATATCCGTTCTTTTCTTTGGGCAAATATCGATGGTTATAATATCCGTTTTCCAATGGATCAACAATGGCCTGCCACAAGCCATTTAGGCTCGTAATATCTCTGGCATCAATATTTTGAATAACAGTGGGTTTTTTAACTTTTTCTTGTCCTACTATACTATATTGGATAAAGAATATCGCAATCAATAAAAAGTAGTATCTGTATTTCATTTAATTGGGTTTAGTAGGTTTAATTTTCCTTATTGATAATTCTCAAATAACTAGTTTACTATATATTTTCTTTACTTAAAGTGGGTATTGACAAAATTGTCTGCTCTAAAACATCGCTTACTTAGATCACTTATAACTGCTATTCATATCCATTTCACAAAGTTTGATCATTGCCTTGGAGATTTTTTCAGTTACATCCTTAAAAAACCTTTCACCCTTTTCTTTGTTGGCAAATTTCGGATTGCCTATCCCTGTATCTTCTGTGACCTTAGACCATTTCCGTTCGGTCCAGAGCCAACTTTCAGAGAATTCAGAAATCTTATGTTTTTTCTCTTTTCCATCTCCCCATGCTGACCTGGGTAATACCAATTCAGGTTTCAAATGCAAGAGCAAACTGGTTTCCATTTCTTCTGCATGATCACCATCCAACTCAAAATAATTTTCGCGCTCCATAGCCTGAAACCAATTAGAAGTAGCCAAAAACATTTTAGGAAATTCAAGACCAAGTTCTCTGAGCATGGTCTTAAAATCATTACCCCCATGGCTATTAAAAATCAGTAATTTATATATTCCCTGCCGGTTTAAAACTGTGATGATGTCTCTAAGGATGGCCAACTGCGTAGAAGGGTTTAAATTAATATCCAGATAAATATCACTTTGCCCAGTATTCACCCCAAAAGGGATCGTAGGTAAAACAATAAGTTTGGCTCCCTTTTCCCAGGCCAGCCTCGCCGATTCTGCAGCCAAATAATCAGATTCAATATTATCTGTGGCATAGGGTAAGTGGTAATTATGGGCTTCGGTTGCACCCCAGGGTAAAATGGCAAGTTCTATGTTTTCATCCTTAAGGTGCTTCCAATTTGTTTCGGCTAAAATATAGGGTCTCATGGTTTTGTTTTGAAGACGTTAAGATAAAACTAAATTGGAAAATTGGAAAGTGAATTTGTTAGAAATATTTAAGGTATTTCGCTGTAAAAATATTAAGAGCGGCTCAAAAAAGGATGGCTCCAAGGAGAAAAAAGAAATCCCATGAAAAATCTATTCATGGGATTCTAATAATTTTAATGACTTCGATGAAGCCTTAAAAAATAATTATGCTTAAAGTCAATAATTATTCTTCAATCTCTTCCCCTACTTTTTCAAGGGCTATGGCAACCGCTTCAGCATAAGTTAGGATCAGCACTTCACCAATATGAAGTTCAGTCATTAGCTTTTCATCCTCCATAGCGATGCTTACATAATTACCATTTGGCCCACTCACTGTTGCCAACATAAAAGGTCTGTTCAATGCTTCAATAGTTACTACTGCCTTTACCACAGCTCCTACAACTGCAGCTGGATCCACTCCTTCAGGAGCCTTTCCGGCTTCAGCCATGATCTGAAGTGGTTCTGCTAACTCTTCGGGTGTTGGGTCGCGAAATTCAGCTTTTATATAGGTATAGTAATCAAATTTTATGACATCATCTACAGCAATTTCATCAAATCTTTCTACTTCTTCACCTGCTCTGACTGTCATTAATCCTCCATCAGAACCCATAAGCGTAATGTCTCTGGTTTCAGCATCAATGTCTGTTACAGTTCCCTGCATACTTACCTGGTCCCATTTTTCTCTTGAAGGTCTTTTGTCCTGTGCATAAGTACTAAAGGTCAGTGACGCGAGCATTAGCCCTACAATAGCATAAATTTTTGGTGTTTTCATGTTTGGTTTTATTTTAAAATTCGGTTTTATTAATGTGGGGCGAAGATAAGGCTTTCAATTAATTACTCAATGGTATAAATGGCACAAAATATGGTAACAACGCTTAAGTAAAAAACCCCATAGTATTTTGAATATACAGATGTTCTTTGACGGAAGAAATTCAACAAGCATCCTATAATGAAAAAAAGCAGCTTATAGCTGCTTTTTGTTAACGACTCAGAAATTTGGATCCTTAATTCATTCGATCAGAGCAAAACTCAAACGATATTTCAAGTCGTGAAAATATATGGCTTAAATGACCTCCTTCAAAGGTTTCATAGGTATGGGTAATTCCTAAGGCTGTCAATTTGGCGTCGAAAGCTATGGTCATTTGATCCATTGCCAATTCATCTAAGGTTCCGGCATCGAGATAAATACCTTTAAGTGAATTCATGTTGCCCAGATATCCAGGATCACTGAGCATGGTAAATACGTCATGTTCCAACCATCTGTCTCGAACTTCTGGGATTACAGTACCAGAATCATCAATGGGTATGTCAACCATCCATGGCGGATTGCTCAAGTTGGGAGACCAGGCCGAACTAAATGCATACATGGCACTGGTTAGAAACTTGGCCGGATCAGGTCCGTTAATTCCGTCTGGATTCTCACTAACTATGACTTCACCTAAGGCCAGAACTCCGTCAAGATATAGCAATCCGGAATGGCTGGCCACAATACTGAATATATCAGAATATAACATGCCTAATTTAATGGCACCATAACCTCCTTGTGAGACTCCAATTAATGCGCGCCCATCTTTAGATGCAATTGTTCTATAATTGCTATCCATGTAGTTGACAAGGTCATTTACAATATAGTTTTCAAATCCTCCGTTGAGTATGGAGTTGGTAAACATGCTCCAACCATATATATTATTGTCTGCATCGGGCATGACAATAATCATGGGCTCGATTTCACCTATTTCAATCAAACCATCAACCCACTCTCTGAATCCTTCTTCAGGAAAATCAGGGCCTGCAACAAACGGCATGGGTTCGCCGATCCAGGGCTCATATAGCTTAGGTACTAGATATGATTTTTCTCCTAAGGGCAATCCTTGCAGAAGGTAAACAACAGGGTAGGTTTTCGATGAATGCTTGTCATATCCTGGTGGGGTATAGATCTGCATTTGCCTGTATTCAGAATTTCCAATGTAATTCGGAGTAAGTGACTCACTCACAAACTCCCTGTTCTGCAACTTGCTCTTTTTATCATCGAGCTTTGCCGCCTCATCAATGTTAAGGGCATCTTTTGAACAAGACCCCAGAACTAGAAAGACGGTTAACAATCCAAGTAAAATAAAATTATTTTTCATGATTACGTAATTTTAGTTAAACACTTCTTGAGTTTTCACGAAGGTCTGTATGATCGTTTCAAACAAAATCGATCTAGCATCAAAGAAGACCTTGGAAAAACCTGGTAATTCAAAATTACCTCACACCATTGGATCAGTCATTTCTTAACGTGCCAGATGTCTTACTTTGCGTCACAATCAACAAAATTTGAGTGTTATTGAAGAAGAACCGAGTTTGTTAGACCATGACATTCCCCTTCTCCTTGCTGGGAGGGATTCCGAAATATTCGGAATAGACTCGGCTGAAATGAGATGGATTCTTGAAGCCAGTGTCATAGGCCACCTCAGTGACATTAAGATCTGTAGAGCGCAAAAGCTCTCTTGCTTTGCTGAGACGTAAATTCATGATAAACTGATGAACGCTTGTGTCAGTAAGTGCCGAAAACTTTCGGTATAGCTGTGAACGGCTCATACCTAATGAAACGCAAAGCTCTGCTATTCCGAAATCGTCTTCGCTAAGGTGCGATTCCAATATCTCACGCACTTTGTTTAAAAAGACATATTCCTGACCATGAGCACCGAGGTTAGCAGCAGACAATGTTTGAGTATTATAGAATGACTTACCTGAAACTTGAGTCATTCTTTGAAACGAATCGCGAAGTTCCTTACGCAAAGTTATGAGCTTGTCCACACGAACGAAAAGTTCCTCTTTATTGAAGGGTTTCCCCAGGTATGCATCAACTCCAGACCTTAGGCCTTCCATCCTGGAGGCCCTTTCATTGCGGGCCGTGAGAAGAATGATAGGAATATGGCTTGTTCTGATGTCATGTTTAAGTTTCCTGCACATGGTGAAACCATCCATTACCGGCATCATCACATCACTGATGATCAGATCCGGGATCATATCGATCGCGATTTCAAGACCTTCAACACCATTCCAGGCGTTACTAATCTCATATTTTACGTCGAGAAGAGAATTCAAATAGGCTGCCACATCTTTGCTGTCTTCCACAATTAGCAGTTTCAATTTTCCTTTATTCTTAGAAGATAATGAATCAATCTCACTAATAGTATCTCCCAATTTCACAGCATCGGGCTCTGTCGGGTAAACGGATACGACTTTTTCTGCCTTATTGGTTATCGGTATTATCACCCTAAATGTAGTTCCCTCATTCATTTCACTTGAAACAGATATGTTCCCATTCATAAGAAGTACGAACTCGCGAGTTATCGCCAGACCCAGCCCACTTCCTTCTGTATACTCATCCTCATGGCGTTCTGCCTGGAAATAACGTTCAAATACTCTGGGTAGATTCTCTTTGGCTATTCCTGATCCATTGTCAATAACCAGAAGTTGAAGCATATTCTTGCCGTTGGTTTCTTCTTTGAAAACATTGACGTGCACCTTACCTCCTTCCGGTGTGAATTTGATCGCGTTGGAGATTAGGTTCGTTAGAATATCACTGATCTTGTCTGGATCAAAATCCATCAAGAGGCTGTCTTCATCCATCGAATATGAAAGCTCAATATCACTGGCTTCTGCAAATGAATGAAAAGATTCTACCAGGTATTTGAGATACCCAATGATATCCTGTTGAATCAAATGAACCGGCATGAGCATGGCCTCCATTTTAGACAGATCGAGAAGTTGATTGGTCATATTCAGCAATTTCTTTCCATTTCGCGTGATCATGTCGAGACCCTGAACAAAGTTCCTGTCAGGATCCTCCCTGATCTGATCTGCCATCCCAAGAATAATGGTCAAAGGGGTTCTAAGCTCATGGGTAATGTGAGTGTAAAAATTATTCTTAATTTGATCGAGTTCTTCCATTCTAGATTTTTCCTTTTGCTTTAACTTCTCCAACTGACCGGTGTAGTAATAGAGTCCTGAAAATGCCATTGTTATCCCTAGAGCAAAGCCCATATAATAGTAGTACTGGAAATAATTATGAACAATGTCAGGCTGCAGTTCTGTGACTGCTATCATTCCTGTAAGATAAATTAGATACAAAAAAATGGCCCTCTTTCTGTTCGGTGTGGTCAGCGCATAGAGTGGTGAGATCATCCCAATGAATATAGCTCCTCCTGCTTCGAGAAGTCCTCCCATGAGATACACCTTGATCGTAGTCAGCGAAAGGATCGTGATTTCAATAAAAAGAGTATACCTTTCAATGTTGTTTTTGTGAAAATGAAATAAAACCAGTGAACCGACAAGAGCCAGCGTGAAGATGAGGTTAATTATTACCACCGCTATACCTTTTTTATCGGATATCATAATACTCATGACTACTAGAAAAGGTAAACCCGCCATGGTCAATATCCACCACATTTTCTTCTGCAGCAGTGTTTCCTGACTGTCACCCTCCAAATAGAGATAATCGGTAAGGAGCTGGTTCCCCTTGTTCAAAAAGTCCTTCACTGAAATGATATTTTTAGGCACTGAGTGAAAAATCCTAAAGGTCGAATCGGTACCAATAAACTAAGTGTGTAATTTAACCCAATACTGTGCATATAACAATGATGAGGATCATCAGAAATTTTGACTTGGGTCATCAACCAAAATCCAGTCAATGGTTTCTTCAGCCTATCAAAGGGATTCAGAAATGATAAGCTGCCCTTTTTCAGGAGTCATATCATAAAGGATAAAATAAGTGGCAGGTAAATCTAATTTGTTCATGATCGGTCGTGCTACAGTAAATTGAGTGATAATACCATCATCATAGGTAATTGAGATAGCCGATTTCTTATCTCCCTGCCATTTTGATACAGTAGTTTGACCCACATTATTATTGAAATTATTGGAACAGCCCATCATTAAGAATACGATAAACAAGCTCGCAATCTTAATTTTGAAAAACTTTGGCTTTTGCATAATTTTTTTAATAATTAAATTTCTACCTAGCGAATCTGACCTAAATATAATTATTTAAAACTTTTTAGATATTCCTGTTGTAAAAAACTAACAAAAGAATACATGAATGAATTTGGAGTTTCAATAAAAAATTTTTAATATTAAACCATTGCTCTTTTAAACGGTCAAAGAATGTATAAGAAATAAAATAAATTCACTAATTTTATTTTCAATAAACCAACTCCTCATTAAATATCAATGCACTATGCTTAAAAAGATTTTGTTAGCCATTCTTGCTGTATTTCTAATCGTTCAATTCTTTAGACCAGAAAAAAACATTTCCAATGACATGACCTTAGATGTGTCAAAAAAGTATGATGTTCCGGATGAGGTAACTGTTATCTTAAAAAATGCCTGTAACGATTGCCATACAAATAATACGGTTTATCCCTGGTATTCAAATATACAACCTGCTGCCTGGTGGCTTGATGAACACGTTAAAGATGGGAAAAAACATTTGAATTTATCGGAATTCATCAATTTACCCATAGCAGTTCAAAATCATAAATTTGAAGAAATCATTGAAATGATAGACGAAAATGAAATGCCCCTTAAATCTTATACCTATCTCGGTCTGCACAAAGAAGCGAATTTGACTTCAGAAGAAAAAAGCGTTTTAAAATCATGGGCTGGAAAGCAAATGGACTATTTGAAATCGACTTATCCTGCTGATAGCCTTATTATGAAGCGTAGGCAACCACCAAAAAATCAATAGCTACGTTCAAACTTACCGTAAATTCGTTGATTTAATGATTATAAAAAGACATGGCTTTTGTAGCTTTATTGTCATGATCAAATAATGTAGCATTATCCCAGTGAGAGCCTTGCCCCCATAGGGTGGAGCAATTTGTTGACACCCAGGCTGGTTCCCAGTACACCAGTCCCTCTCCTCCGGCATCCTGTATACTTTTTTTCAACTGATTTAGATAATCCAGTTGCCCTTGCTGGCTAGCAGGATAACCTGAAATAAGTGCCTCATTACCAAGAATATTATTCGCCGAATCAGCATTATCCATCGTAAAGGGATAGGCAGTTTCGACTACCATCAATCGCTTTTTATAGGTATCAATTAAGGTTGTAAAGGCATTTCCCACCTCATTCAAATCATATTCAGACCAAAGAGGATAATACGACAACCCTATCCAGTCATAATCGGTTAAACCGTTTTCTGTGGCTTCTTTGAACCACCACAAAGCATTCTCAGGTTGCGCAATATGAAGCATTACGCCTATCTCTTGGTTCTGTTCTTTTGAAACTACTCTCACCGCTTCTATACCTTTATTAATCAAATAAGCATTTCTATCCCAATCTATGGGCCACACCAATTTTTCGCCTTGAAGGATCATTGGGTTTATCTCATTGCCTACTTGTACCATCTCCGGAAGTAATTGTTCTTTGGCAAGATCATTCAATGTTTTATAGGTATACTCATAGAGTAAGGACCCTAATTTCTCTTGATCCTCTAAATAAGCTTCCCAGGCAGCAGGAACATGTTGCTTTTGCGGATCCGTCCAGGTATCAGAATAATGAAAATCGAGCAATACCTCCATATCTTCTTCTTTCGCTCTTTGAATTGTTTTTTTTACATCCTGGAAATCTGAATAGGCTGTCCAGTCAGGACTGTACCATAAACGAACACGAACCAAGTTAGTTCCTGCCTCACTAAAAATTGTATAGGGATCTTTGACTTGATTATCTTCATTCTTGTAAAAAGCACCACAGTCAATCATTTCATTCACATAGGAAAGGTCGGCTCCATAATAAAAATCATTTCTTATATCTGGAATTAATGAGTCAACCACATCAGGAGGATTAACGGAACCCAAAGCTCCTTCGGGTATATTATCATGGTTACAAGAACTCCATACCAGGCAGGTCAGTATTAGGAAAGTAATCATATTTGTGTTTCTCATAGGTTCATAAACATTCCAGATATAGGGCCTAACTAATGCTTAATTGCAGTTATTTTAAACTAAGGTAAACATATAAAATTTGGCATAAAAAAAAGCCCATCATCTGATGGGCTTTTTAGTAAGTGTAAAAAAATTTTATTATGAGATAACTCTTACGTTA